>JAPSLQ010000076.1 GCA_031180595.1 Isoptericola sp.
CCCGGAAGCTCAGCCCTTCAGCGCCGATGGTACTGCCCCCGCCAGGGGGTGGGAGAGTAGGACGCCGCCGGACACCCATTGGACAAGGCCCCGCACCCCAGGTGCGGGGCCTTCGTCATACCCGGACCTATCGCCGGTCGTCGTCCCTGGACACGGCCTTCTCGCCGGCGCCCGGGTGCGAGCTTGGCCACGTCGGGCGGCGTGCCGCCCGCAGTGGTCGGCCCACTAGACTGGCGGGCATGTCCACCATCTCCCGTGACGAGGTCGCGCGCGTCGCCGCGCTCGCGCGCATCGACCTGCGGCCCGAGGAGGTCGACCGCCTCGCCGGCGAGCTCGACGTCATCGTCGAGTCGATCGCCCGTGTGCGCGAGGTCGCGACCCCCGACGTGCCCGCGACCAGCCACCCGCTGCCGATGACGAACGTGTTCCGGGAGGACGTCCCGCAGCCGTCGCTGCCGGTCGACGACGTGCTCGCGGGTGCGCCGGAGGCCGAGGACGGCCGCTTCGCCGTGCCGCAGATCCTCGGGGAGGAGTGAGATGACGGACCTGACCCGGCTCTCCGCCGCGGAGCTCGCCGACCATCTTCGCGCCGGCGAGGTCTCGAGCGTCGAGGCGACGCAGGCGCACCTCGACCGCATCGCGGCCGTCGACGGCGCGGTGCACGCGTTCCTCCACGTGAACTCGGACGAGGCGCTGCAGACCGCAGCCGACGTGGACGCACGCCGAGCCTCGGGGGAGGACCTGCACCCGCTGGCAGGTGTGCCGATCGCCGTCAAGGACGTCGTGGTCACCAAGGGCATGCCGTCGACGGCGGGCTCGAAGATCCTCGAGGGCTGGATCCCGCCCTACGACGCGACGCTCGTCGAGAAGATCCGCGCTGCAGGCCTGCCCATCCTGGGCAAGACGAACATGGACGAGTTCGCCATGGGCTCGTCGACCGAGCACTCGGCGTACGGGAACTCGCACAACCCGTGGGACCTCGACCGCATCCCCGGCGGCTCGGGTGGCGGTTCCGCGGCCGCGCTCGCCGCGTTCGAGGCCCCGCTCGCCATCGGGACCGACACGGGCGGCTCGATCCGTCAGCCCGGTGCGGTCACCGGGACCGTCGGCGTCAAGCCCACGTACGGCGGCGTCTCGAGGTACGGGCTCATCGCGCTCGCGAGCAGCCTCGACCAGGCCGGGCCCGTGACGCGCACCGTCCTCGACTCCGCGCTGCTGCACGAGCTCATCGGTGGTCACGACCCGCGCGACTCGACGTCGATCCCCGAGCCGCTGCCGCCGCTCGTCGAGGCGGCCCGCCAGGGCGCGACGGGCGACCTGTCAGGCCTCAAGGTCGGCGTGGTGACGCAGCTGCAGGGCGAGGGCTACCAGCCCGGCGTCCTCGCGCGCTTCCACGAGTCCCTCGAGCTGCTGCAGAAGGCGGGCGCCGAGATCGTCGAGGTCTCCTGCCCGCACTTCGACTACGCGCTCGCCGCGTACTACCTCATCCTGCCCGCCGAGGCGTCGAGCAACCTCGCGAAGTTCGACGGCATGCGCTTCGGCCTGCGCGTCGAGCCCGAGACCGGACCGGTCACCGCCGAGCGCGTCATGGCCGCCACCCGCGGGGCCGGCTTCGGCGACGAGGTCAAGCGCCGCATCATCCTCGGTACCTACGCGCTCAGCGCCGGCTACTACGACGCCTACTACGGCAGCGCGCAGAAGGTCCGCACGCTCATCCAGCGCGACTTCGCCGAGGCGTTCGCCCAGGCCGACGTGCTGGTCTCGCCCACGGCGCCCACGACCGCGTTCAAGCTGGGGGAGAAGCTCGACGACCCGCTCGCGATGTACCTCAACGACGTCGCGACCATCCCCGCCAACCTGGCCGGCGTGCCGGGCATCTCGGTGCCGAACGGCCTGTCCGACGACGGTCTCCCGACCGGGTTCCAGGTCCTCGCGCCCGCCAAGGCGGACGACCGCCTGTACCGCGTCGGCGCCGCGCTCGAGGCCGCCCTGGAGTCCGCCTGGGGCGGGCCGCTCCTGGCCAAGGCACCCGAGCTCGGCTGACGGAGGGAAGAACGAACCATGACCGCAGTCTCCGCACCCACCACGCCCCTCGTCGACTACGCCGACGCCGTCCGCCGCTACGACCCGGTCCTCGGCATCGAGGTCCACGTCGAGCTCGGCACCCGGACCAAGATGTTCTGCGCGGCCGAGGTCGAGTTCGGCGCCCCGCCGAACACCCAGGTGACCCCGGTGAGCCTCGGCCTGCCCGGGGCCCTGCCCGTCGTCAACGGCACCGCCGTCGAGTACGCGATCCGCATCGGCCTGGCGCTCAACTGCCAGATCGCCGAGACGTGCCGCTTCGCCCGGAAGAACTACTTCTACCCGGACGTCCCGAAGAACTTCCAGACCTCGCAGTACGACGAGCCGATCGCCTTCGACGGCTGGCTCGACGTCGAGCTGGAGGACGGCACGATCCACCGCGTCGAGATCGAGCGCGCGCACATGGAGGAGGACGCGGGCAAGAACACCCACGTCGGCGGCTCCACGGGGCGCATCCACGGGGCGGAGTACTCGCTGGTCGACTACAACCGCGCCGGCATCCCGCTCGTCGAGATCGTCACGCGCCCGATCACGGGGGCGGGCGAGCGCGCGCCCGAGGTGGCGCGCGCGTACGTCCAGGCGCTGCGCGACATCTTCCGGGTGCTCGACGTCTCCGAGGCTCGCATGGAGCGCGGCAACGTCCGCGCGGACGTCAACGTGTCGCTGCGCCCGAGCCCGGAGGCGCCGCTCGGCACCCGGACCGAGACCAAGAACGTCAACTCGTTCCGCTCGGTCGAGCGCGCCGTCCGCTACGAGATCTCGCGTCAGGCCGCGATCCTCGACGCCGGCTCCGCCGTCGTGCAGGAGACCCGCCACTGGCACGAGGACACCGGCATCACCACGTCCGGCCGCGTGAAGTCCGACGCCGAGGACTACCGCTACTTCCCCGAGCCCGACCTCGTCCCCGTCGCGCCGAGCCGTGAGTGGGTCGAGGAGATCCGCGCCACGCTGCCCGAGCTGCCGCAGGCGCGCCGCCGCCGGCTGCAGGACGAGTGGGGCTACGCCGACGCGGAGATGCGCGACGTCGTCAACGCGGGCGCGCTCGACCTCATCGAGGCCACGGTCGCGGCCGGCACGAGCCCGGCCGGGGCCCGCAAGTGGTGGATGGGTGAGCTCGCGCGCCGCGCCAAGCAGGACGACGTCGCCCTGGCCGACATGCCGATCACGCCCGCGCAGATCGCCGAGCTGCAGTCGCTCGTCGACTCCGGCCGCATCAACGACAAGCTCGCCCGGCAGGTGCTCGAGGGCGTCCTCGCCGGCGAGGGTGGCCCCGAGGAGGTCGTCGCGGCTCGCGGCCTGGAGGTCGTCTCCGACGACGGCGCGCTGCTCGCGGCGATCGACGACGCCCTCGCGGCCCAGCCCGACGTCGTCGAGAAGGTCCGCGGCGGGAACCAGGGTCCGGTCGGTGCGATCATCGGCGCCGTCATGAAGGCGACCCGGGGTCAGGCCGACGCCAAGCGCGTCCGCGAGCTCGTGCTGGAGAGGATCGGCGGGTGAGGTCGCCGGTCCTGCAGGGGGAGATGGTCCGGCTGCGCCCGATCGAGGCCCGCGACGCGGACCGCCTGTGGGAGTCCCTGCAGGACCCCGAGGGCATGCGGCTCACCGGCACGACGGCGACGTTCACGCGCGAGCAGATCGACGAGTGGACGGCCACGGTCGCCGACCGGCCGGGCCGCTACGACTGGGCGGTCACCCCGGGCGCGTTCCGGGACGGTCAGCAGGTGAGCGACGAGCTCATCGGCGAGATCGTCCTCAACGAGATCGACCACGACGCCGGCTCGGCGAACCTCCGGCTGCAGATGCTGCCGGACTACCGCGGCCGCGGGTACGGGCGCGAGGCGATCATCGAGGTGCTGCGGTTCGCGTTCGACGGCGACGAGGGTCCGCACCTGCACCGGGTGGGGCTCGACGTGCTGAGCATCAACCCGCGCGCCCGCGCCCTCTACGGGTCGCTCGGCTTCCGGGAGGAGGGCGTCCTGCGCGACGTCTACCGCGACGGTGACGGCTGGGCCGACTCGATCGTCATGAGCATCCTCGAGGACGAGTTCCGCGCGGTCCACGGGTCCGTGCGCTGACGCGACCACGTCGCGGACGTCGGCACCGACGTCGTCGACGGCGGCGTAACCTGCGCGAAGGCGCCGCGAGCGGCGTCGCGCGACTCGCGAGAAGGAGCTGAGATGAGCCGCCCCCTGCGCTCCCGCACGTCCACCCACGGCCGGAACATGGCCGGTGCCCGCGCGCTGTGGCGCGCTACGGGTATGGGCTCGGAGGACTTCGGCAAGCCGATCGTCGCGATCGCGAACTCGTACACGCAGTTCGTGCCGGGCCACGTCCACCTCAAGGACATGGGCGACCTCGTGGCGTCGGCGATCCGCGAGGCCGGGGGCGTCGCCAAGGAGTTCAACACGATCGCGGTCGACGACGGCATCGCGATGGGCCACGGCGGCATGCTCTACTCGCTGCCGAGCCGCGACCTGATCGCCGACTCGGTCGAGTACATGGTCAACGCCCACTGCGCCGACGCGCTCGTGTGCATCTCCAACTGCGACAAGATCACGCCGGGCATGCTCAACGCCGCCCTGCGCCTCAACATCCCGGTGGTCTTCGTCTCGGGCGGCCCGATGGAGGCCGGCAAGGCGGTCGTGGCCGACGGTGTCGCCCGGACGCCGCTCAACCTCGTCAACGCGATCAACTACTCGGCCGACGACGCCGTCGACGACGCGGCGCTCGCCAAGGTCGAGGAGAACGCCTGCCCGACGTGCGGGTCGTGCTCGGGCATGTTCACGGCCAACTCGATGAACTGCCTGACCGAGGCGCTCGGCCTGTCGCTGCCGGGCAACGGCTCGACGCTCGCCACGCACGCCGCGCGCAAGGAGCTGTTCCTCGAGGCCGGTCGCACCGTCGTCGAGCTCGCCAAGCGCTACTACGACGACGAGGACGACACGGCAGCGCCGCGCGCGATCGCGACCAAGGCCGCCTTCACGAACGCCATGGCGCTCGACGTCGCGATGGGCGGCTCGACCAACACCGTGCTGCACATCCTCGCCGCCGCGCAGGAGGCCGGCGTCGACTTCACGCTCGCCGACATCGACGACCTCAGCCGCCGTGTCCCGTGCCTGGCCAAGGTCGCGCCGAACCACCCGGCCTTCCACATGGAGGACGTCCACCGCGCGGGCGGCATCCCGGCGCTCCTGGGAGAGCTCGACCGCGCGGGCCTGCTCGACCACGACGTCACGAGCGTGCACACGCCGACCCTGCGCGAGTGGCTCGACGACTGGGACGTGCGCGGGGGCAAGGCCACCGAGCGGGCGATCGAGCTGTTCCACGCCGCCCCGGGCGGCGTGCGGACCACGCAGGCGTTCTCGACGTCGAACCGGTGGGAGAGCCTCGACACCGACCCGGTCGACGGGTGCATCCGCGACGTCGAGCACGCGTACACGGTCGAGGGCGGCCTGGCGGTGCTGCGCGGCAACCTCGCCGAGGACGGGGCGGTCTTCAAGACGGCCGGCGTGGATCCCGACGTCTTCCACTTCGTCGGCACGGCCCTCGTCTGCGAGTCGCAGGACGAGGCGGTCGAGAAGATCCTCACCAAGCAGGTCGAGCCCGGTCACGTCGTCGTGGTCCGCTACGAGGGGCCCGCGGGCGGCCCCGGCATGCAGGAGATGCTCTACCCGACGTCGTTCATCAAGGGACGCGGCCTGGGCAAGGTGTGCGCGCTCATCACCGACGGCCGGTTCTCCGGCGGGTCGAGCGGCATCTCGGTCGGGCACGTGTCGCCCGAGGCCGCCGCGGGCGGCACCATCGGCCTGGTCGAGGACGGCGACGAGATCGAGATCGACGTCGAGCGGCGGATCATCCAGCTCAACGTGCCCGACGAGGTCCTCGCCGAGCGGCGCGCCAAGATGGAGGCCTCCGAGCGTCCGTGGCAGCCGGTGAACCGGGACCGGTACGTCTCGCCGGCGCTGCAGGCGTACGCGGCGATGGCCACGTCGGCCGACAAGGGCGCCGTGCGCGACGTCTCCCGCATCAAGCGCTGACCGCCTACTCTCGGGGTGTGACTCACGACACCAGCCCCGACATCAAGCCCCGCTCCCGGCAGGTCACCGACGGCCTCGAGGCGACGGCGGCGCGCGGCATGCTGCGCGCCGTCGGCATGGGCGACGACGACTTCGCCAAGCCGCAGATCGGCGTCGCGAGCTCGTGGAACGAGATCACGCCGTGCAACCTGTCGCTCGACCGGCTCGCCAAGGCTGTGAAGAACGGCGTGCACGCCGGCGGCGGCTACCCGCTCGAGTTCGGGACGATCTCGGTCTCCGACGGCATCTCGATGGGCCACGAGGGCATGCACTTCTCGCTCGTGAGCCGCGACATCATCGCCGACTCGGTCGAGACCGTCATGCAGGCCGAGCGCCTCGATGGGTCGGTGCTGCTCGCGGGGTGCGACAAGTCGCTGCCGGGGATGCTCATGGCGGCCGCGCGGCTGGACCTGGCGAGCGTGTTCCTCTACGCGGGCTCGATCATGCCCGGCTGGGTCAAGCTGTCGGACGGCACCGAGAAGGACGTGACGATCATCGACGCGTTCGAGGCCGTGGGAGCGTGCGCGCGCGGACTCATGAGCCGCGAGGACGTCGACCGCATCGAGCGCGCGATCTGCCCGGGCGAGGGCGCGTGCGGGGGCATGTACACGGCGAACACGATGGCGTCCGCGGCCGAGGCGCTCGGCATGTCGCTGCCGGGCTCCGCGGCGCCACCGTCGGCGGACCGGCGTCGCGACGCGTACGCGCACGCGTCGGGCGAGGCCGTCGTCGGGCTCCTGCGTCGCGGCATCACCGCGCGCGACATCCTGACCAAGGAGGCGTTCGAGAACGCCATCGCCGTCGTCATGGCGTTCGGCGGGTCGACGAACGCGGTGCTGCACCTGCTCGCCATCGCCCACGAGGCCGAGGTCGAGCTCACGCTCGACGACTTCGACCGCGTCGCGAGCCGCGTGCCGCACCTCGGGGACCTCAAGCCCTTCGGCCGGTACGTGATGAACGACGTCGACCGCATCGGCGGGGTTCCGGTCGTCATGAAGGCCCTGCTCGACGCCGGCCTGCTGCACGGCGACTGCCTCACGGTGACGGGGCGCACGGTGGCCGAGAACCTCGCCGACGTCGCCCCTCCCGACCCCGACGGCAAGATCCTGCGCGCCATGCACGACCCGATCCACCCGACCGGCGGCATCACGATCCTGCACGGTTCGCTCGCGCCCGACGGCGCCGTCGTCAAGAGCGCAGGGTTCGACGAGGACGTGTTCGAGGGCACCGCGCGCGTCTTCGAGCGGGAGCGGGCCGCGCTCGACGCGCTCGAGGACGGCACGATCCAGGCCGGCGACGTCGTCGTCATCCGCTACGAGGGCCCCAAGGGCGGCCCTGGGATGCGGGAGATGCTCGCCATCACGGGTGCGATCAAGGGCGCCGGCCTCGGCAAGGACGTCCTGCTCGTGACCGACGGGCGGTTCTCGGGCGGCACGACGGGCCTGTGCGTGGGCCACATCGCGCCCGAGGCGGTCGACGCCGGGCCCATCGCGTTCGTCCGCGACGGCGACCGCGTCCGGCTCGACGTGCGGAGCAAGCGGCTCGACCTGCTCGTCGACGAGGCCGAGCTCGCCGCGCGGCGCGAGGGCTGGACCCCGCTGCCGCACGCCTACCGCCGTGGCGTCCTCGCCAAGTACACCAAGCTGGTCCAGTCGGCCTCGCGCGGGGCCGTGCTCGGGTGACGCCGCGGGGGTGAACGGGCGCGCTCCGGCGCCGTCGCCTAGCGTGGGTCGCGGAGGTGCCCCATGGACGACCGCATCACCCCGGAGCAGTTCAGCGACGCCGACGGGACCCAGGGCTGGGACGTCGTCGACGGCGCGGCGCAGGCCACGTTCCGGACGGGCTCGTTCGCCACCGGAGTCGAGCTGGTCGACGCCATCGGCGAGCTCGCCGAGGCCGCCGACCACCACCCCGACGTCGACCTGCGGTACGCGAGCGTGACCGTCCGCCTGGTGTCGCACGACGTCGACGGGCTCAGCGAGCGCGACGTCGCCCTCGCCCGCCGGATCGGCGAGGCGGCACGCGAGCTCGACATCCCGCTCGCCGGAGGCGGCGCGTAGCGGCTGACGTCGGCGAATGACCCGCGCTTGACACGCTTGACCTGATCCCGGTCGATGCTTGAACCCGCTATGCTCCGGCTGACGCCGGCGTGCCGCCGGTGTCTGACGAGGTGGTCCCGGCGAGGCCGCGGCCACGGGGGAGGCGCACGTGGCGACGGCGGAGCATGCCGGCCTGGCGATCGAGACGCGCGGGCTGCGCAAGACCTACCGGAGCGTGCGCGGGCGCGCGGTCGGGGTCGAAGGGCTGGACCTCGAGGTCCCGGTCGGAGGAGTGCACGGCTTCCTGGGACCGAACGGCTCGGGCAAGACGACGACGATCCGCATGCTGCTCGGCCTCGTGCGGCCCGACCGCGGCACCGCGCGGATCTTCGGTCACGAGGTGCCCCGGCACCTGCCCGAGGTCGTGGGGCGCGTCGGTGCGATCGTCGAGAGCCCCAAGTTCTTCCCGGCGTTCAGCGCGCGCCGGAACCTCACGCTCCTGGCCGACGCGATCGGAGCGCCACGCGCCCGGGTGGACGCGGTGCTCGAGGACGTCTCGCTCGCGGGCCGCGACCGTGACCGCTACCGCACCTACTCGCTCGGCATGAAGCAGCGCCTCGCGATCGCCGCGACGCTGCTCAAGGACCCTGACCTGCTCATCTTCGACGAGCCGACGAACGGGCTCGACCCGGCCGGCATCCGCGAGATCCGTCAGACGATGCGCGGGCTCGCCGACCAGGGCAAGACGGTCCTCGTCTCGAGCCACATCCTGGCCGAGGTCGAGCAGATCGCCGACACGGTCTCGATCGTGGCACGCGGCCGGCTCATCGCCTCGGGCAGCGTGGGCTCGCTCATCGGCGAGGGCAAGCGGTCCGTGCGCGTGCGGGTCCGGCCCGACGACGTCGCCCCGGCGACGACGGCGCTCGAGGCCGGCGGCCTGGTCGTGCGCCCCGAGCACGGAGCGCTCGTCGTGGACGGCGTGCCCGACCCGGCGCACGTGACCCGGCTGCTCGGGGAGCGGGGTGTGTGGCTCAGCGAGCTCACGCCGCTGCAGGCAGACCTCGAGTCCGTGTTCCTCGGGCTCACCCAGCACGAGACGCCGGGCGGTCGGAGCCACCGCGGGGAGCGCCGCCGACGGCGGCGAGGCGGAGGCGGGGCCGAGCCGACCGCCGCGGTGCCCGCAGGCGTCGGAGCCGGGACTGCCGAGGACGGCGACGTCGCGGGGGGCGCCCGATGATGCGGCTGCTCCGGGTCGAGCTGCGCCGGCTGTGGGCGCGGCGTATCACCCGGTGGATGTCCGTGGCGCTGCTGGCGGTCGTCGGGATCACGGGCGCGTCCGCGTTCGCGACCGCCGAGCCGCCGACGGCGGCGGAGATCGCCGACGCCGAGCGGTTCTACGCCGAGGAGCTCGAGTGGTGGGAGGAGAACGGCGAGGAGCAGATCGCGGCGTGCGAGGAGGAGCAGGCAGCCCAGCCGCAGCCGGTCGACTGGAGCTGCGAGGACATGGCGCCGAGGCTCGAGAACTACCTGCCGACGGCCACCACGTTCGTGCCAGGTGCCGAGGAGCGCCAGATGATGGGCGGCGAGAGCACCGATCCCGCGGTCGTGGCGGTCCAGTCCTCGATCTGGAACGGCTGGGGCGGCCTCGCGGCCGCCGCCCAGAGCGCCACGTTCCTGCTCCTGGTCGCGTTCGTGGTCGGCGTGAGCTTCGTGACGGCCGAGACCACCTCCGGCGCCCTGGGCATGTGGCTCACGTTCGAGCCTCGGCGCCAGCGCGTGTACTGGTCCAAGGCGGCCGCGGCTGGAGCGGGGACGACACCGCTCGTGCTGGCGGGGTGGGCCGCCGTCGTCGGCGTCACCTACGCCATCCACGCGTACTTCGGCACCCTGGGCGAGGTGACCGGCGACGTCTGGCTCGAGGTCGCCTCCTACACCGGACGGCTCGTCGCCGCCGGCGTTGCAGTCGCGGTCGTCGGCGTGGCGCTGGGCATGCTGCTCAAGCACGCCGCCGCGGCGATCGGCGCCGCCGTCGTGGTGATGTGGGGGAGCACCGTGTTCACCTACGGCCTCGGCGACGTCCAGCGGTGGATGCCGGGCCTGAACCTCACGGCCTGGGTCCAGGGCGGGGCCACCTACGGCGTCACCGTGCCGATGGTCGCGGAGGACGGGACGTACTACGAGGAGTGGGTCGAGCGGGCCGTGTCGCAGACGCAGGGCGGCCTCTACCTGCTCGCTCTCACGGCGCTGCTGACCCTCGCGGCGGTGCTCGTGTTCCGGCGTCGCGACGTCGCCTGACGGGTCCTGCACGTCGTGAGCCGGGTGTCCCATGATGTGGGACTCCCGGCTCACGACGTGACTTCTCGGCGTCGGCCGCGTAACGTGCGTCACGTGCAGACGACGATTCTCGTAGTACTCCTTCCAGGGCGCGCCGGCTGAGGCCACCGCACCGGGCTTCGTCAGCGCGCTCACCCCTCGTCCGTCCCCGCAGTCGCCGGGACCGAGGGGTTTTTCATTGCATCCACCTCGTACGAACGGCAGGAGAGACCGATGGTCCAGCCGAACCCGACCCCCGCACAGGTCGCCGCGCGCACCCCGAGCGCGTCCGGCACCCCCGCGAGCGTGGCCGCCCGGGCCGACGCCCGGAGCCGCGGCGTCGGCGTACCGGAGGGGATCCGGCCCGCCGTCCGTGAGGAGAACGTCACCGGCGCGCAGTCGATCGTGAAGTCGCTCGAGGCCGTCGGCGCGGAGGTCGTCTTCGGCATCCCGGGCGGCGCGATCCTGCCGACGTACGACCCGCTCATGGACTCGAAGCGGCTCCGCCACATCCTCGTCCGCCACGAGCAGGGCGGCGGCCACGCGGCGTCCGGCTACGCGCACGCGACCGGCAAGGTCGGCGTGACCATGGCGACGTCGGGCCCGGGCGCGACCAACCTGGTGACGCCCATCGCGGACGCGAACATGGACTCCATCCCGATGGTCGCGATCACGGGTCAGGTCGGGGCGGCGATGATCGGCACGGACGCCTTCCAGGAGGCGGACATCGTCGGGATCACGATGCCGGTCACCAAGCACTCGTACCTCGTGACCGACCCCGCGGAGATCCCGCGCACGATCGCCGAGGCGTTCCACATCGCCTCGACGGGACGCCCCGGGCCGGTGCTCGTCGACATCGCGAAGTCGGCGATGCAGGCCACCACGACGTTCTCGTGGCCGCAGGAGATGCAGCTGCCCGGCTACCACCCGGTGACCAAGCCGCACGCCAAGCAGATCCGCGAGGCGGCCCGGTTGCTCGCGACCGCGCGGCGTCCCGTGCTCTACGTGGGCGGCGGCGTGATCCGCGCCGGCGCGTCCGCGGAGCTGCGCCGGCTCGTCGACGTCTCGGGTGCCGCCGTGGTCACGACCCTGATGGCCCGTGGCGCGGTGCCCGACAGCCACCCCCAGCACCTCGGCATGCCGGGCATGCACGGCACCGTCCCGGCGGTCGCCGCGCTGCAGAAGGCGGACCTCATCGTGGCGCTCGGCGCGCGGTTCGACGACCGCGTGACCGGCAAGCTCTCGAGCTTCGCCCCGCACGCCGCCATCGTGCACGCCGACATCGACCCGGCCGAGATCGGCAAGAACCGTGAGGTCGACGTCCCGATCGTCGGCCACCTGCGCGAGGTCATCGGCGAGCTGGTGCCCGCGCTCGAGCAGGAGCAGACGAAGTCCGGCAAGCCGGACGTCGAGGCCTGGTGGCACCAGATCGACACCTGGCGCGAGACGTACCCGCTGGGCTACTCGTCCACCGCGG
Source organism: Isoptericola sp. (assembly GCA_031180595.1). Lineage (GTDB taxonomy): Bacteria > Actinomycetota > Actinomycetes > Actinomycetales > Cellulomonadaceae > Isoptericola. The sequence continues at coordinate 11,988 of JAPSLQ010000076.1, forward strand.
ACGGGCACCTGGCGCCGCAGCAGGTCATCGGCCGGCTGGGCGAGATCGCCGGCCCGGAGGCGATCTACGTGGCCGGCGTCGGGCAGCACCAGATGTGGGCCGCGCAGTTCATCCGGTACGAGAACCCGCGCACCTGGATCAACTCGGGCGGCCTCGGCACCATGGGCTACGCGGTCCCTGCGGCCATGGGCGCGAAGGTCGGCGAACCGGACCGCGACGTGTGGGCGATCGACGGCGACGGCTGCTTCCAGATGACCAACCAGGAGCTCGCGACCTGCGCGATCAACGACATCCCGATCAAGGTGGCGCTGATCAACAACAGCTCGCTCGGCATGGTGCGGCAGTGGCAGACCCTCTTCTACAACGAGCGGTACTCGAACACCGACCTGCACACCGGGCACGGCACGGCCCGCATCCCCGACTTCGTCAAGCTCGCGGAGGCGTACGGCTGCGTCGGCATCCGCGTCGAGCACGAGCGCGAGGTCGACGACGCGATCCGGAAGGCCAACGAGATCGACGACCGTCCCGTCGTCGTCGACTTCACCGTGTCCCGGGACGCGATGGTGTGGCCGATGGTGGCCGCGGGCGTGAGCAACGACGACATCCAGTACGCGCGCGGGATCTCGCCCGCCTGGGACCGGGAGGACTGAGCATGTCCCGACACACTCTCTCCGTGCTCGTGGAGAACAAGCCGGGCGTGCTGACCCGCGTCGCGGGCCTGTTCGCCCGGCGCGCGTTCAACATCCACTCCCTGGCGGTCGGGCCGACCGAGCACGAGGAGATCTCGCGCATCACGGTCGTCGTCGACGTCGAGGAGCACCCGCTCGAGCAGGTGACCAAGCAGCTCAACAAGCTGGTCCACGTCATCAAGATCGTCGAGCTCG
>JAPSLQ010000077.1 GCA_031180595.1 Isoptericola sp.
CGCTCGTCGAGCAGCTCCTCGAGCTCGGAGACGGTGCGCCGCTCGAGCAGCATGTCCCAGTGGGTGCGCTGCGGCTTGGACGCCTTCGGCTCGGGCTTCTCGGCGTCGCGCAGGAGCGCCTCCTCGCCGCACCGGCACTCCCACACCGGCGGCACCTCGGCCTCGGTGGAGAAGGGCAGGATGATCGTGTGCCCGTTGGGGCAGTCGTAGTGCGCCTGGAACCGCGGGGCGAAGTCGACGCCCTCGTCGGACTCCATGCTCTTGGCGCCGATGCTCATGCCGCGCAGGGACCGGTCGGGCATGTCGTCCTCCTGAGGTCGGTGGGAAGGGGCCTAGGGATCCAACGCCGACCCGGGGGCGGTTGTTCCGCCCGGCCGTGAACGTCCCGTGAAGTCTGCGGCCGCGCCCGGACCTGGCTCGGTGGAGCCGGCCGTCGGCGCGTCATCCCCTTAGCGTCGTGACTAGGGTCCCCGGACGCAACTCGGAAGGCCCCGGGAGCGGTCGATTGTGCCGGAACTCACGCGCCGCGCGCCGGACGGCGGCCCGGGCGCGCGGCGGGAACAATCGGGGGAGGACGGCGGTTGAGAGCGCAAGTACATGCAGACGCATCGACCCGGCCCCGCCGGGTAGGCGTCGGCACCGAGACCCCAGCAGGGAGCTGAGCACCGTGCAGTTCGGAATCTTCTCCGTCAGCGACGTCACCACCGACCCCACGACGGGCCACACCCCGGACGACACGGAGCGGGTGCGGGCGATGCTCACGATCGCCAGGCACGCCGACGAGGCGGGCCTGGACGTCTTCGCGACCGGGGAGCACCACAACCCGCCGTTCGTCGCGTCCAGCCCGACGACGATGCTCGGCTACCTCGCGGGCGTCACCCGGAACATCACGCTGTCGACCGCGACCACCCTCATCACCACGAACGACCCGGTGCGCCTCGCCGAGGAGTACGCGATGCTCCAGGTCATCAGCGACGGGCGCATGGACCTCATGATGGGACGCGGCAACACCGGCCCGGTCTACCCGTGGTTCGGCCAGGACATCCGCCAGGGCATCCCGCTGGCGATCGAGAACTACGCGCTGCTGCGCCGCCTGTGGACCGAGGACGTCGTCGACTGGGAGGGCAAGTTCCGCACGCCCCTGCAGGGCTTCACGTCCACGCCGCGCCCGCTCGACGGGGTGCCCCCGTTCGTGTGGCACGGCTCGATCCGCAGCCCCGAGATCGCCGAGCAGGCCGCCTACTACGGTGACGGGTTCCTGCACAACAACATCTTCTGGCCCATGAGCCACACCCGGCAGATGGTCCACTTCTACCGGCAGCGGTTCGAGCACTACGGCCACGGCCGCGCCGACCAGGCGATCGTCGGCCTCGGCGGCCAGGTGTTCATGCGCAAGAGCTCCCAGGACGCGGTGCGCGAGTTCCGGCCCTACTTCGACGTCGCACCGGTGTACGGCCACGGCCCCTCGCTCGAGGACTTCAGCGAGCAGACGCCGCTGACCGTCGGGTCGCCGCAGCAGGTGATCGACCGCTACGGCTCCTTCGTGGAGGAGGTCGGCTACTACCAGCGCCAGCTGTTCCTCGTCGACCACGCCGGCCTGCCGCTCAAGACGGTGCTCGAGCAGATCGACCTGCTCGCGGGCGAGGTCGTGCCCGAGCTGCGCAAGATCGTCGAGGCCAAGCGCCCCGCCGACGACGTCCCGCTCAACCCGCCCACGCACGCCGAGCGCGTCGCCGCCGCCCGTGCCGCGGGCCAGGTGGCCGCCACCCACGTGGGCGACACGGCCGACCCGTACACCGGCACGGTGGCGGAGGAACCCCGGCCCACCGTCCGGAGCGGCCAGGCGTTCGGCCTCTGACCCTCTCGCGAGCGCCTGCGCCGCCCCGCAGCACCGAAGTCCCGCACCACCGAAGGAGCCCCGTGAGCACCGACCGCACCCTCGTCGTCGTCTCGGCCGGCCTGTCCCAGCCGTCGTCCACCCGCCTGCTCGCCGACCGCCTGTCCGCGGCCGCCGCGCGCGAGCTGCAGGCGCGCGGCCACGGCGTGAGCGTCGAGACGATCGAGCTGCGCGACCACGCGCACGCCGTCGTCGACGCGATGCTCACGGGGTTCCCCACCGGCGAGCTCGCCCGCGCCATGGAGACGCTGACCCGGGCCGACGGCGTCATCGCCGTCACACCGCTGTTCACCACCACGTACTCGGGCCTGTTCAAGTCGTTCGTCGACATCGTCGACCCGGACGCGCTGGCCGGCATGCCGGTGCTGCTCGGCGCCACGGGCGGCACGCCGCGCCACTCGCTGGCGCTCGAGTACTCGCTGCGCCCGCTGTTCACCTACCTGCACGCCGACGTCGTGCCCACGAGCGTGTTCGCCGCCACCGACGACTGGGCCGGCGAGGGCGACCGGGTCAACCCGCTGCCGCGCCGCATCGAGCGCGCCGGCACCGAGCTCGCCGAGCGCGTGGCAGCACGCCGCAACGACGGGCCGGCCGACCCGTTCGCGAACGCTCCGAGCTTCTCCGACCTGCTCGGCGGCGCCTGACGACGCGGCGCGGCGCCCGTGGACACCGCGTCCGGGCGCCGCGTCGTCGCCGCTAGGGTGTGCGCCATGCGCGTGCTCGTCACCGGCGGGGCCGGGTACATCGGCTCCCACACCGTCCTGTCACTGGTCGACGCCGGCCACGACCCGTTCGTCGTCGACTCGTTCGTCAACGCCAAGCCGACGGTCCTGGCACGGCTCGAGCGCCTCGCGGGACGGGAGATCCCGACCCGCCGCGTCGACCTCACCGACGCCGCCGCGACCGAGCGGCTCTTCGCCGAGCAGGGCTTCGACGCCGTGATCCACTTCGCCGCGCTCAAGGCGGTCGGCGAGTCGGTCGCCCGCCCGCTGGAGTACTACCGGAACAACCTCGACGCGACGTTCTCGCTGCTCGCGGCGATGGCGGCGCACGACGTGCGCCGTTTCGTGTTCTCGTCCTCGGCCACGGTGTACGGGGAGAAGGCGCCCGTGCCGTACCAGGAGGACTACGAGCCGCTGGTGTCGGCCTCCCCGTACGGGCAGACCAAGGTCATGGTCGAGCGCGTCCTGACCGACGTCGCGGCGGTGCACCCGGGCTGGAAGGTCGCGCTGCTGCGCTACTTCAACCCGGTCGGCGCCCACCCGAGCGGGGAGATCGGGGAGGACCCGCAGGGAACCCCCAACAACCTCATGCCGTTCCTGGCGCAGGTCGCGGTCGGGCGCCGCGACAGGCTGACCATCTTCGGCGGCGACTACCCGACGGCCGACGGCACGTGCGAGCGCGACTACATCCACGTGATGGACCTCGCGGCCGGCCACGTCGCGGCGCTCGAGCACCTCGACGCGATGGCCGGGTCCGTACGGGCGTTCAACCTCGGCACCGGCTCGGGCACCTCGGTGCTCGAGCTGCTGCACGCGTTCGAGCGCGCCGTGGGCCGCGAGCTGCCGTACGAGATCGGGCCGCGCCGCGCCGGCGACCTGCCCGCCTTCTGGGCAGACCCGGCCCGCGCGCGCACCGAGCTCGGCTGGTCGGCCACGCGCACGATCGACGACATGTGCGTCGACACGTGGCGGTGGCAGTCGGCGAACCCGCAGGGCTTCCCGGACGCCTGACCTTGCGACACCCCCGGCGGGGCGCGACGATGTGACCGTGCTCGACGACGACCGACCGCAGCAGCGCTGGGACCCGGGTGCCCGGTACCGGCCGTCGATGCTGGCCGGGACGAGGCACGACGGCGCCACGGCGGCGCCGGCGACGCCGGCCCGGCCGCGCGGACGGCTCGTCCGCGGTCCTGCGCGCCGCACGGCCGTGTTCGACCGCAGCGTGTGGCAGGTACGCGGCGTACCGGCGGGCCGGCGTCGTGCCGGCGAGGCCCTGGCGTCCGCGCTCGAGTGCTACCGCTCCGGCGCGCTCGACACGAGCGGCCTGGTCCGCGCCGTCGGGCGGGCCCTGGCCTCCTGAGTGTCGGCGCGCGAGCTCGTCGTCCTCGGCACCGCCAGCATGGTGCCCACGCGCGAGCGCAACCACAACGGGTACGTGCTGCGCCTCGACGACACGACCGTCCTGTTCGACCCCGGTGAGGGCACGCAGCGCCAGATGACGCTCGCGGGCGTCTCGGCGACCGACCTCACCCGTGTCGCGATCACCCACCTGCACGGCGACCACTCGCTCGGGCTGGCCGGCGTCGTGCAGCGCATGTCGGGCGACCACGTGCCGCACACGGTCCCCGTGTGCTTCCCGGCGTCGGGGGAGCGCTGGGTGCGCAACCTGCTCGAGGCGAGCGCGTTCGACCACCACGAGCGGATCGTGCTGCAGCCCCTGCTCGCGGCCCGCGGCGAGGTCGTCGTGGTACCCCCGGTGCCCGGCCAGCGCGGCGCGGCGATGCCGGGCGCGCCCACGCTCACGGCGCGCCCGCTGGACCACCGCATCGACGCTCTCGGCTACCGCCTGCAGGAGCCCGACGGCGTCACGCTCGACCCGGCGCGGCTGGCCGCGGCCGGGGTCGCGCCCGGACCCGACGTCGGGCGGCTGCAGCGCGAGGGCGTCCTGGAGCTCCCGGACGGGCGCGTGGTGCACGTCGAGCACGTGAGCGTGCGGCGACCGGGCCAGTCCGTCGCGTTCGTCATGGACACCCGGCTGTGCGACGCCGTCGGCGAGCTGGCCGACGGCGTCGACCTGCTCGTGGTGGAGGCGACGTTCCTGCACCGCGACGCCGACCTCGCGGCGCGCTGGGCGCACCTGACATGCCGCCAGGCGGCACAGGTGGCGGCCGAGGCCGGGGTGCGCCACCTGGTGCTCACGCACTTCTCGCAGCGCTACCGCGTCCCGGACGAGCTGCCGCAGGAGTTCGAGCGCGAGGCCCGCGAGGTGTTCGACGGCGGGCTCACCGTCGCGCGCGACCTCGACCGGGTGCCGCTGCCGCCCCGCCGCCGCACCCGGGCGTCCTGAGCGGTCCGCTCAGAGCACCTCGGAGGCCGGTACCTGCTCCAGGCCGTGCGCCTCGGCGACCCCCGGGTTGGTCACCTGCCCGTCGTGCGTGTTCAGGCCGCGGGCCAGCGCGGCGTCGTCGCGCAGGGCCTGCCGCCACCCGTGGTCCGCGAGCGCCACGGCGTAGGGGAGGGTCACGTTGGTCAGCGCGTAGGTCGAGGTGTGCGGGACGGCGCCGGGCATGTTGGCGACGCAGTAGAACACCGAGCCGTGCACGTCGAACGTCGGCCGGGCGTGCGTCGTGGGATGCGAGTCCTCGAAGCAGCCGCCCTGGTCGATCGCGATGTCGACGAGCACCGAGCCGGGCTTCATGCGCGACACCAGCTCGTTGGACACGAGCACCGGCGCCTTGGCGCCCGGCACGAGCACCGCGCCGATGACGAGGTCGGCGTCGAGCACCGACTGCTCGAGCGTCATCCGGTTCGAGGCCAGGGTCTGCACCCGCCCGCGGAACTCCCGGTCGGCGGCCTTGAGCACGTCGGCGTTCTTGTCGAGCACCGTCACGCGGGCGCCCATGCCGACGGCGATGCGGGCCGCGTTCATGCCCGAGACGCCGGCGCCGATGATCACGACGTGCGCGGCGGCCACGCCCGGAACGCCGCCGAGCAGGACGCCCCGCCCGCCCGCTGCGCGCAGGAGGGTCGCGGCGCCGACCTGGGGCGCGAGCCGGCCGGCGACCTCCGACATGGGTGCCAGGAGCGGCAGCGCGCCGGAGTCGGACTGGACCGTCTCGTACGCGATCGCGGTGACCTCCCGTGCGAGCAGCTCCTCGGTGAGCGCCTTGTCGGCGGCCAGGTGCAGGTAGGTGAACAGGACCTGGCCCTGGCGGATGCGGTGGTACTCCTCGGCGACGGGCTCCTTGACCTTCAGGACCATCTCCGCGTCCCACGCCTCGTCGGCGGTCGCGACGATCGCCGCGCCCGCGTCGGCGTACTCGGCGTCGGTGATCGACGAGCCCAGACCTGCGCCCGACTGGACGCGCACGGCGTGCCCGTGGGTCGTCAGCTCGTGCACTCCGGCGGGGGTGATCGCCACCCGGTACTCGTGGTTCTTCACTTCCTTCGGGACACCGATGTCCATGGTGGAGACCCCTTCCAGGTCGGTTGGCCGGCTCGTGACCGGCACGACGACGTCGCTCACGGCGTGTGACCGCGCTCACCACCAGTGTGGTGCAGAAGTTCGCCCGGTCGCCACGATGTGGTGGATCGTTCGGTAGATTGCCGTCATGACGGAGGGATCTTCGCACCCGAGCGGACCGGCGGCCCTTCGTCCGAACGATCTTCGGACCCGGGTGGCCGGCCACTCGGGCCTCGAGCGGCGCGCCGCGGTGCCGGTACGGCTCGACGAGACCGACCACCGGCTGCTCGCCGCCCTCGCCGACGACGCCCGCCTGCCCAACAACGCGCTCGCCGCCAAGGTGGGCATCGCACCGTCGACCTGCCTGACGCGCGTGCGCCAGCTGCGGGAGAAGGGGGTCATCCGGGGCTTCCACGCCGACGTCGACCCGGCGCTCGCCGGGCGGCCGCTGCAGGCGATCGTCGCCGTGCGGATGCAGGGCCACGCCCGCTCCCGGCTGACGGCGTTCCTGCGTCAGCTGGCCGAGCTGCCCGGGGTGCTCAACGTGTTCCTGCTGGGCGGGGCGCACGACTTCTTCGTCCACGTCGCCGCGCCCGACTCGGACGGCCTGAACGACTTCGTCGTGGAGAACCTGTCGGTCAACCCCGACGTGGCGCTCACCGAGACGAACCTCATCTTCCAGCACGTGCGCGCGAGCTGGTACTGAGCTCAGGCGACGGAGGTCAGCCAGCGGTGCAGCTCCGTGGCCAGGGCGACCGGGGCGTCGAGCTGGACCAGGTGCCCGGCGTCGTCCAGGACCGTCACACCCGCCCCGGGGATCGCGGCTGCGAGCCGGTGCGCGCGGTCGGGCGTGACCCAGGCGTCCTGCCCGCCCCAGACGACGTGCGTGGGCGCGTCGACGGCACCCAGCAGCGGCTCGATCTCGTCGGTGAACCGCTCGTCGGCCTGGGCCACCTGCCGGTAGAACGCCGCCTGGCCCTCGGGGCCGGTCCACGGCGCGACGAGCGCGTCGACGTCCTCGTCCCGCAGGCCGCGGTGGCTCGCGCCCCGCACGTAGGCCTCGAGCGCGCCGCGGTGCACGGCCGCGGGGAGCTCGGCGAGCACGTCGGCGTTGTCGCGCACGAGCGTGAAGAACGGCGTCCCCCACGGGCGCAGGGCCACCACGTCGACCAGGCACAACGACGCGTACGCGGTCCCGTGCAGCAGGTGCGCCCGCAAGGACACCGCCCCGCCGAAGTCGTGGGCCACCACGTGCGGGCGCTCGAGGCCCCAGTGCTCGACGAGCGCGGCGAAGGCCTCACCCTGCACGCCGAGATCGACGTCGTGGGCCGGGTCCTTCGACGACGCCCCGTAGCCGGGCATGTCCCACAGGTGGACCGTGAAGCTGCCGGCCAGCGCACGGGCGTACGGCGCCCAGACCCACGACGACCACGGCGTGCCGTGGCACATCACCAGCGCGGGTCCGGTGCCGAACGCCGTCCACGCGATCTCACGGCCGCGCCAGCGCAGCCGACGGTCCAGCAGGTGCGAAGACGAGGTGTCCATCATGGCCCACAGGCTAGGCCGGGCCTCCGACGACGGACGTCGCTGCGGACGTCGGTACGGATGTCGAGGCGTCCGTCGGTGCGGCCTCGCGCCGCCCGGCGGGCAGCTCGAGCGTCATGAACACGCTGTGCGGGTCGAGCGAGTAGCCGCCGAACGGGCCGCACTCGGTGAACCCGTGCCGCGCGTACAGGCGGCGGGCGGGCGCGAAGAAGTCCTGCGGCCCGGTCTCAAGACTCACGCGGGCGTAGCCGCGCGCGGTGGCCAGGTCGAGCAGCCGGGCGAGCACGGCCGTCGCCACGCCGCGGCCGCGCGCCGCGCGGGCCGTGCGCATCGACTTCAGCTCACCCTCGCCCGGGGCGTGCACGGTGGTCGCGGCGAGCTCGCTCAGCGCGCCGCAGCCGAGCAGCGTCCCGTCCGCCTCGCGCGCGGTGACGAACGTGACCGACGGCGCGAGCAGCGCCGTGTGGTCGAGCGCGTGCACCGACTCGGGCGGTGAGGTGGCGTACATGTCGGCGAGGTGCTCGTCCAGCAGGGCGCGCACGTCGTCGCGGGCGGGGGAGTCGACGGCGAGGATCACGGGCGCCATTGTCACCCACCGTCCGGCCGGGGCGTCGGCGCGTGCCACGCGGACGGGGGGTCCCGCGTCGCCGGGGCGCCTACGTGTCGCCCGGGACGCGGAGGGCCGGGTCGTCGCGCAGGACGTCGAGCAGCAGGCCGAGGACGGCGTCGGGCTGCTCGAGCGCAGGCAGGTGCCCGGCCCAGTCGAGCACGACGTGCTCGGCGCCCGGGACCTGCGCGGCCACCTCGGCGGCGCAGGCCTGGAGGTGGTCCATGTCCTTGGCACCGGAGACGACGACCGTCGGCACCCGCAGCGCGGCGAGGTCGACGTCGACGCGCCGCGAGCGCGGCGGGTCCCCGTCGGCCGCACCGTCGGCCTCGGCGGCGAGCTGGACCTCGAAGGCGCGCCGCTGCATCGCCGCGAGCGCCTCGCGGGCCGGCAGGCCGGCGTCGGGCCCGAGCCACGTGGTGACGTTGAGCCGCACGGCCCCCTCCACGTCGCCCGTGGAGAGCAGGTGGTCCTCCTCGGTGTCGAACGCACGCAGCGCGGCGGTGGCCTCGACGCCCCGCACCGAGGGGCACAGCAGCACGAGCTCGCGGACGCGGCCGGGGTGGGCGGCGGCGAGCTCGAGCGCGACGCGGCCGCCGAACGAGGCGCCCACCACGGCGGCGTCGGGCACCTGGAGGTGGTCGAGCAGCGCGGCGACGTCGTCCGCGTCGGCGTACTCGCCGCCGGGCACCGGCGAGTCGCCGTAGCCGCGCAGGTCCGGGCGCACGACCCGGAAGGTGCGGCGCAGCGGCGCCACGAGCTGCTCCCACATGCGCCGGTCGGCGACGCCGGCGTGCAGCAGGAGCAGGACGGGACCGGTGCCGCCGTCGTCGTGCGCGAGGATCACCGTGCCAGCGTAGGCCTCCGCAGGTGAAGGGGCCCGCCGACCGTCTAGGGTGAACCGGTGACTCTCGTTGACCCGTCGACCCTGCGCCAGCGCCACAACGTCCATGTGTCCGGCCGACCGGACGGGCCGCCGATGGTGCTCGCCCACGGGTTCGGCTGCGACCAGTCGATGTGGCGCCTCGTCGCGCCCGCGTTCGAGGCCACGCACCAGGTCGTCCTGTTCGACCACGCGGGCGCGGGCGGCGCGGACCCGGCGGCGTACGACGACGAGCGGCACTCCACGCTCGACGGGTACGCGGACGACGTCGTCGGCCTGCTCGACGAGCTGTCCCTGGGACCGGTGGTGTTCGTCGGGCACTCGGTCAGCGCGACGATCGCGCTGCTCGCCGCGGCGCGCCGCCCCGACCTGTTCGACCGGCTGGTGCTCGTCGGGCCGAGCCCCCGGTACGTGGACGACGACGGGTACCGCGGCGGGTTCTCGGTCGAGGAGATCGAGGAGCTGCTGGCCACGATGGACGGCAACTACCTCGGCTGGTCGGCCACGGTGGCGCCGATGATCATGGGCACGCCGGACCGCCCCGAGCTCGGCGACGAGCTCACGGCGTCGTTCTGCCGGACGGACCCGCGCGTGGCCCGCCGGTTCGCACGCACCACCTTCCTGTCGGACAACCGGGCGGACCTGGCCGCCGTGCGGACCCCGAGCCTGGTGGTGCAGTGCCGCGAGGACGTCATCGCGCCCGTCGAGGTGGGCAGGTACGTGCACGAGCACCTGGCGGGCTCGCGCTTCGCCGTGATCGACGCCGTCGGGCACTGCCCGAACCTGAGTGCCCCGGACGCCCTGGTCGCCGCGATGCGCGAGTACCTGGCGCCATGAGCCCGGCCAGGCGCGCCCGCTCGTGGGGCTCGGCCCCCGTCGCGCTGGCGCGCCTGGATCCCGACGGGCGCGTGCTGGACGCCAACGAGACGTTCCTCTCCTGGGCCGGGACGGCCGCCGAGCGGGTCGCGGGCCGCCGGCTGGGCGACCTGCTCACCGTGGGCGGCCGCATCTACTGGGAGACGCACATCGGTCCCATGCTCGCGCTGCAGGGCCGCGTGGACGAGGTCGCCGTGGAGCTGCGCACCGGCGCGGACCCGTTGCCGGTCCTGCTGTCGGCCGCCCGCCGCACGGGCGAGGACCCGGGGCTCGACGTGGCGATGTTCGCCTCTCGCGGGCGGATCCGGTTCGAGCGCGACCTCCTGGCCGCGCGGACCGCGGCCGAGCGGTCCGCCGAGCGCCTGCGCTGGGTCCAGGAGGCCACGGCGGCGCTGGCGCGCGCGGCCGGGGTCGGCGGCGTGACCGACGCGCTCGTGCAGGCCGTGTGCGCCAACCCGGCGGTCGCCTCCGTCGAGCTGGTGGCGCCCGGTGCCGCGGTGCCCGGCGGTACGGCGCCCGGTGACGACCGGACCGTCGTGCCCGTCGTGGGGGAGTCCCGGTCCCACGGGTTGCTGGTCGTGACCTCCCACGGCCGCCCGGGCGACGAGCCGCTCGACCTCGACGCCCTCGTGACGATCGCGCGGCAGGGCGCGATCGCGTTCGACCGGGCCGCGCTGCACGAGCAGAGCGTCTCGGTGGCGCACGAGCTGCAGCACGCGATGCTCACCCAGCGGCTGCCGCGGCGCCCGGACCTGGAGGTCGCGGCGGAGTACCGGCCGGCCGTGAGCGGGCTCGAGGTCGGGGGCGACTGGTACGACGCCTTCGCCCTGGACGACGCGACGGTCGCCGTGGCGGTCGGCGACGTCGTCGGCCACGGCCTGCACGCGGCCACCGCCATGGGCCAGCTGCGCACGGCCACGCAGGCGCTGGCGCGTCCGGGGCTCGGCCCGGCGACGCTGCTCTCCCTCGTCGACGACTTCGTGGTCCGCCGCGACGTCGGCTTCGCGGCCACGCTCGTGTACGCGGAGCTCGACACCCGCACGGCCACCCTGACGTACGCGTGCGCGGGTCACCTCCCGCCCCTGCGGGTCCGGGCCGACGGCGGCGCCGAGTACCTGTGGAGCGGCCGCTCCGGGCCGCTGGGCGTGCCCTCCGTGCGCGGCCCGCGCACCCAGGGCACCGTCCGGCTCGACCCGGGCGACCTGGTCCTGCTGTACACCGACGGCGTGGTCGAGCGCCGGGACCGGTCCCTGCTCGAGGGGCTCGACCGCCTCGCCCAGGTCGCGGGGCGCGGCGAGCGCGACCGGGAGGGCGACCTCATCGAGCACGTCTTCGACGTCGAGGCCAACCAGCGCGACGACGCGTGCGTGCTGCACCTGGCGTGGCACGGCACGGCCGCGGCCCGGACCGAGGCGCCGCTGCGCACACCACCTCCGGCCGGGGTTGAATGGTCGGCGTGAAACGCATCGGGTTCCTGTCCTTCGGTCACTGGACGCCCCACCCGCAGTCGGCCACCCGCTCGGCCGCCGACGCGCTGGCGCAGTCGATCGACCTGGCCGTCGCCGCCGAGGAGCTCGGGGCCGACGGCGCCTACTTCCGGGTGCACCACTTCGCACGCCAGCTCGCGTCGCCGTTCCCGCTGCTGGCCGCGGTCGGCGCCCGCACGAGCCGCATCGAGATCGGCACCGCCGTCATCGACATGCGCTACGAGAACCCGCTGTACATGGCCGAGGACGCCGGCGCGGCGGACCTGATCTCCGGCGGCCGGCTGCAGCTCGGCATCAGCCGGGGGTCGCCCGAGCAGGTGATCGACGGGTTCCGGTACTTCGGGCACGTGCCGGCCGAGGGGGAGTCCGACGCCGACATGGCGCGCCGTCACACCGCCCGGTTCCTGGAGGTCCTGCGTGGCGAGGGGTTCGCCGAGCCGAACCCGAGGCCGATGTTCCCCAACCCGCCGGGGCTGCTGCGCCTGGAGCCGCACTCGCCGGGCCTGCGGGAGCGTATCTGGTGGGGCGCCGGCACGCGCGCCACGGCGGAGTGGACCGCCGCCCAGGGGATGAACCTCATGAGCTCGACGCTGCTCACCGAGGACACCGGGGTGCCGTTCCACGTGCTGCAGGCCGAGCAGATCCAGCGGTTCCGCGACGCGTGGGCCGCGGCCGGCCACGAGCGCACGCCGCGTGTGTCGGTGTCGCGCAGCATCTTCCCGATCACCGACGAGCGCGACCGGGCCTACTTCGGGCTCGAGACCGCCAGCACGGACCAGGTCGGCATGCTCGAGGGCGGGCGCGCCCGGTTCGGCAAGACGTACGCGGGGGAGGTCGACCAGGTCGTGGCCGACCTCGCCGCGGACGAGGCCGTCGCCGCCGCCGACACCCTGCTGCTCACGGTGCCGAACCAGCTCGGGGTGGACTACAACGCGCACGTCATCGAGAACGTCGTCGCGCACGTCGCGCCGCAGCTCGGCTGGCGCTGAGCCGGCCGGAGGGGGCGCCCGGCCCGGCTCGACGCCTCAGGCGAGGCGGACCTGGTCGCCGACGCCGACCGTGCCGGGCTCGACCACGTCCGCGTAGACCGCCAGGCACAGGCTCCGCTCGGCGCCGAGGCGGCGCAGCCACGGCTCGCCCGGTTCGGCCCCGTCCTGCGGCACGTCGATCGTGCGGCACCGTTCGACGCGCTCGACGACGCGCAGCACCGCCGTCCCGACGCGCACGTCCCGGCCGACCCAGCGCTCCTCGGCGAACGGCTCGTCCGTCGCGCACACGAGGTTGACGCGCAGCCGCCGCGGGTCGGGGCTGCCGCCCCAGCGCCGCGCGCACCACGCGAGGCTGGCCGACCCGACGATCGACACCTGACCGGCGTCCTGGTGCGGCACGGC
>JAPSLQ010000345.1 GCA_031180595.1 Isoptericola sp.
GGTCCGGCAGCAGGCGCACGAGGTCGGGATGCCGGTCGGCGCAGAAGCACGGCAGGAAGCCGAGCCCGGCGCCGGCGCGCGTCGCCTCGACGTGCACGAACACGTTCGTCGAGGTCAGCGCGTCGCGCATGCCCGGCACGAGCCGGCGCGGCGCGTCGAGCGAGTCCACCTGCAGCATCGAGTCGACGAAGTACACCAGCCCGTGGCGGCCGAGGTCGGCCACCGAGCCGGGGACGCCGTGCCGCTCGAGGTAGTCCCGAGAGCCGTACATTCCGAGCTCGTACTCCCCCAGCCGGAGCGCCCGGGCGCGGCTGACCTGCGGCTCGCCGACGACGACCTCGACGTCGACGCCGGAGCGGTGCGAGGTCGCACGACGGGTGACCGTGACCAGCTCGACCGACAGGTCAGGGTGCTGCTCGCGCAGCCGCGCGACCGCCGGGGACGCGACGTACGCGCTGAATCCGTCCGTCCCGGTCATCCGGACCACGCCGGCGACCGGGTCGGGCGCGGACTCGCCCCCGGCGAGCCGCCCGACGGCGTCGGCCACGGCCTCGGCCGCTCGTGCTGCCCGCTCCCCGAGCGTGGTGAGCTCCCACCCGTCCGAGCCCCGCACGAGCACCCGGCCTCCCAGCGCACGCTCGAGCGCCGCGACGTTGCGCGCCACGGTCGTGTGGTTGACGCCGAGCGTCTCGGCCGCGGTCGTGTACCGCCCGGAGCGGGCGACCTCGAGCAGCACGAGGAGCTGGTCCGGGGAGGGCGCCGTCGTCACCCTCGCACGGTAGGACCGAGCGGCACCGATGTGCAATCGTGCACATCGGGTGTGCTGCGATGATCGTTGCGCGCACATCGCCTGGCCGGGCAGGATCCTCCGGTCAGGTGGCGCCAGCCACAGTGTCGACGAGGACACCCGGAGGGACCCCATGGCCACGGGCCAGAACCCAGCGAGCGACGGTCAGGACGCGCGCGCCGCGCGCGACGCCGGCAGCGACCGCACGCTGCTCCGCAAGATCGTCTCGGCGTCGATGGCCGGGACGGTCGTCGAGTGGTACGACTTCTTCCTCTACGCGACGGCCGCCGCCCTCGTGTTCGACAAGGTGCTCATGCCCGCGATGGGCAACCAGTACGACGGCATCATCGCCGCCTTCGTCACGTACGCGATCGGATTCCTCGCCCGCCCGCTCGGCGGCGTCATCTTCGGCCACCTGGGCGACAGGCTCGGACGCAAGCACACGCTGCAGCTGACGATCATGCTCATCGGCGTCGCGACCGTCCTCATGGGCTGCCTGCCCAGCTACGACACGATCGGCGTCGCGGCCCCGCTGCTCCTCGTCCTGCTGCGCTTCGTCCAGGGGATCGCGCTCGGCGGCGAGTGGGGCGGCGCCGTCCTGCTCGTGGCGGAGCACTCGCCCGCCACCGAGCGCGCCACGTGGACCGCGTGGCCGCAGGCCGCCGTCCCGGTCGGCAACCTGCTCGCGACCGCCGTGCTCTGGCTCATGTCGACGACGCTGTCCGACGCCGCGTTCCTCTCGTGGGGCTGGCGCGTCGCCTTCTGGCTGTCCGCGGTCGTCGTGGTGGTCGGCTACTGGATCCGTACGACCATCTCGGACGC
>JAPSLQ010000346.1 GCA_031180595.1 Isoptericola sp.
CGAACCGCACGAGCGAGAACTCCTCGGTCGCCACCGCTCCGGGGGCGACCTCGATGACCCGCACCGGCTCGCCCGCGATCTCCCAGCGCAGCGTCGTCGACAGCATCCGCTCGCCGTGCTTGGCCGCAGTGTAACCGGCACCGCCCTCGTACGCGCCGTGGGCGGCCGTCGAGGTCACGACGACGACGTCGGACCCTCCGGTGCGCTGGGCCGACGCGCGCAGCAGCGGCAGCACGGCCTTGGTCACGCGCAGGGTGCCGAGCACGTTGAGCTCGTACATGCGCCGCCAGTCCTCGAGGTCCGCGTCCTCGACCCGGTCGAGGCCGAACGCTCCCCCGGCGTTGTTGACGACGGCGTCGAGCCCGCCGGTGGTCGCGAGGTGCGCGGCGAGCCGCTCGACGGCGCCGTCGTCGGTGACGTCGAGCGGGTACGCCTCGGCCCCCGTGTCCGCCGCGAGCGCCTCGAGCCGCTCGGCGCGGCGTGCCGCGGCGACGACGTCCCAGCCCTCCGCGCGCAGGCGGCGCACCGTGGCGGCGCCGATGCCGGAGGACGCACCGGTGACGAGCGCGCGACGGACCTGGGGTGCGGTGCTGGTCATGGCGGCACCCTAACGTCGCGGGCGGACCGCCGGCTCGGGCCGGACGTCGACCGCGTTACGCCGAGCCCTTCCGACGGCCGGCAAGGCTCTCGGCGACGCCGATCAGGAGGACGGCCGCGATCACCGCGACGACGAAGCCCAGCACGTTGAGCTCGAAGATGTCACCCGTGCCGAGCAGGTTCGCGACGAGGCCCCCGATCACCGACCCGGCCAGGCCGAGCAGCAGGGTGGCGAGCAGTCCCAGATTCTGCTTGCCCGGCTTGATCAGCCGTGCCAGGGCGCCGATGACCAGCCCCGCGACGATGAACCCGATCATGTGAGTCAGTCCTCCTCCGACGGCTGCGTGTCCTGCCGCGCAACGCTGTCAGAACCGCGCATCCCTCGCCACCGGACGCTGCGCGCAGGCGGGACGACGCGGCTCAGACGATCGTCAGGGTGATGGTGTGCCAGCCCGTCGCGCCGTCCGGGGCGACAGGCGCCTGCTCGCCGGTCTGCACGACCCCGTCCGCGTCCGTCGCGCGCACCGCTACCCGGTGGTCCCCCGGCGGGGCGTCCCAGAAGAACCGCCACTGCCGCCAGGTGTCGGGACCGACCGTGTCGGCCAGCTCCGCGGCGACCCACGGGCCGTCGTCGACCCGCACCTCGACGCCCGAGATCCCGGTGTGCTGCGCCCACGCGACGCCCGCGACCACGACCTCGCCGGCGGGCAGGTCGTCCCCGGGCCGCGGGATGTCGATGCGCGAGGAGAGCTTGACGGGCCCGCGCTCGGACCAGCCGCGCGGGGTCCAGTACGCCTCGTCGTCGGCGAAGCGCGTGACCTTGAGCTCGGTGACCCACTTCGTCGCGGACACGTACCCGTACAGCCCCGGGACGACGAGCCGGGCCGGGAACCCGTGCTCGGGCGGCAGCGGCTCGCCGTTCATGCCGATCGCGAGCAGCGAGGTCCGGTCCTGCTCGAGCAGCACCGCGAGGGGCGTGCCGGCCGTGAAGCCGTCGACGCTGC
>JAPSLQ010000078.1 GCA_031180595.1 Isoptericola sp.
GCGCGCGAGTCCGGGTCCTCCACGCCGGTGACCAGCACGGCCGCGTCCGGGAAGAACTCGAGCAGGTCGGCGATGAACGGGATCGAGCCGCCGACGCCGATGTCGACCGGGTCCGTGCCCCACGCCGCCGCGAACGCGGACCGCGCCGCACGCATGGCCGCGGAGTCGCGGGGGGCGAGGAACGCCTTGCCGTGCTCGCCGGCGCGCCACGTGACCCGGGCACCGAAGGGCGCGTGCGCCTCGAGGTGCACGCGCAGCGCGGTGTCCGCCGCCTGCGGGTCCTGGCCCGGCGCGATCCGCAGCGACAGCTTGGCGGCGGCCCGCGGCGCGATGGTGTTCGAGGCGTGGGCGACGCTCGTGGCGTCGATGCCGATGACGCTCAGCGCGGGCTTGGCCCACAGCCGCCCGGAGATCGTGCCCTCGCCGGCGAGCGCGACGCCGTCGAGCAGCGAGGAGTCGGCGCGGAAGTCCGCCTCGGCGTAGTCCACCTCGGGCTCGGCGCCGTGGACCAGGCCCTCGACCGCGACGTTGCCCGCGTCGTCGTGCAGCGTCGCGATCAGCCTGGCGAGCAGCGTGTTCGCGTCCAGGACCGGGCCGCCGAACATGCCCGAGTGCACCGCGTGCTCGAGCACCTCGACCTCGACCGTGCCGTCCACGAGCCCGCGCAGCGACGTGGTGAGCGCGGGCACCCCGACCTTCCAGTTCATCGAGTCGGCGACGACGATGACGTCGGCGGCGAGCAGGTCGCGGTGGTCGGCGAGGAACTGCCGGAAGCTCGGGGAGCCGGACTCCTCCTCGCCCTCGACGAACACCGTCACCCCGACCGCCGGCTCCTCGCCGAGCGCGGCCAGCGCGCGGAGGGCGCCCAGGTGCGCCACGACCCCGGCCTTGTCGTCGGCGGCGCCGCGGCCGTAGAGGCGGTCGGCGACCTGAACGGGTTCGAACGGCTCGGTCTCCCACGTCGCGCCGTCCCCCGGCGGCTGCACGTCGTGGTGCGCGTAGAGCAGCACGGTCGGGGCGCCGTCGGGCGCCGGGCGGCGCGCGACCACGGCCGGAGCGCCGGGCGTGCCGTCGGGTCGCGCGGAGCGCAGGATCCGCACGTCGGGCAGCCCGGCGTCGCGCAGCAGGGCGGCGACGGCGTCGGCGCTCGCGGCCACGTGCGTCTGGTCGAACGCGGCGGCCGAGACGCTCGGGATGCGCACGAGCGAGGCGAGGTCGGCCTGCAGGTCGGGGAAGATCTCGTCGACGTGGGCGCGCAGGGCGGCCACGTCCGGCAGCTGGTCGGTCACGGCGCCCACGGTACCGGCGCCCGGGTCGTCCAGGGCGGGTGCGCGGCTCGACTACCCTAGGAGCCGTGTTCTCCCGCAAGCGTGACGTCGCCGAGGTCCCCCACCCCGGCTCCGCGACCGACGGCGCCTCCGACGCCGTGAGGGACGCGGCCGAGATCGAGCAGGCCGGGACGCCGGGCCGCAAGGGCCGTCCGACGCCCAAGCGCAGCGTCGCCCAGGCGGCGAACAAGCGCCCGCTCGTGCCGAACGACCGCCGTGCCGCGCGCCAGCAGGCGAAGGCGAAGCTCCGCGAGCAGCGCAACCGCGAGTACCAGGCGATGCTCAACGGCGACGAGACGCACATGCCGGCGCGCGACCGGGGTCCGGTCAAGCGCTACGTGCGCGACCACGTGGACGCGCGATGGAACCTCGGCGAGTTCTTCCTGCCCGTCGCGTTCGTGTTCATCCTCATCAACCTGTTCGCGACGCAGCTCCCCGACCTCGCGATCCTGGTCCTGCTCGCCCTGTACCTCGTGGTGCTCGTGACGATCGTCGACGCCGTCGTCATGTGGCTCGGCCTCAAGAAGCGCCTCGTCGCCAAGTTCGGTGAGGTACCCCGCGGCACGGCGATGTACGCGGTGATGCGTGCGTTCCAGCTGCGCCGGTCGCGCCTGCCCCGCCCGACGTCGAAGAAGCACGGCAACTACCCCGCCTGAGCCTCCTGGGCGTCGCCACCACGCCGCCGGTACGTCTGCGAGGCGCGGGCGCCGGACATCGCTCGAATCGATCCGAGGGTTCCGCGTAGGGTGAGCCCATGGTCAACTACCGGTACCTCGGCAACAGCGGTCTGAAGATCTCCGAGATCACCTACGGCAACTGGCTCACCCACGGCTCGCAGGTCGAGAACGACGTCGCGACGCAGTGCGTGCACGCCGCGCTCGACGCGGGCATCACCTCGTTCGACACCGCGGACGTCTACGCGAACACGAAGGCCGAGCAGGTTCTCGGCGACGCCCTCAAGGGGCAGCGCCGGGAGTCGCTCGAGATCTTCACCAAGGTGTACTGGCCGACCGGCCCCGGCGGCCCGAACGACACCGGGCTGTCGCGCAAGCACATCATGGAGTCGATCAACGGGTCGCTGAAGCGGCTCGGCACGGACTACGTCGACCTCTACCAGGCGCACCGGTACGACACCGAGACGCCGCTCGAGGAGACGATGCAGGCGTTCGCCGACGTCGTCCGCCAGGGCAAGGCCCTGTACATCGGCGTCTCCGAGTGGACCGCCGACCAGATCCGCGACGGCGCCAAGCTCGCGAAGGACCTCGGCGTCCAGCTCATCAGCTCCCAGCCGCAGTACTCGATGCTGTGGCGCGTGATCGAGGAGGAGGTCGTCCCGGCGTCGCGGCAGAACGGCCTGTCCCAGATCGTCTGGTCCCCGATCGCCCAGGGCGTGCTCACGGGCAAGTACGTGCCCGGCCAGCCGCTCCCGGCCGGCTCCCGGGCCACGGACGACAAGGGCGGCGCACGCATGATCCAGCGCTTCATGCGCGACGACGTGCTCGAGCGCGTCCAGGGCCTGCGGCCGGTCGCGGACGAGCTGGGCCTGTCCATGGCGCAGCTCGCGATCGCGTGGGTGCTGCAGAACGACAACGTCGCCGCCGCGCTCGTCGGGGCCTCGCGTCCCGAGCAGGTGGCGGAGAACGTCAAGGCCTCGGGCGTCGAGATCCCCGCCGAGCTCATGGCGCGGATCGACGACGTCCTCGGCGACGTCGTCGAGCGCGACCCGGGCAAGACGGCCGAGAACGCGCCGAAGACGCGCCCGGCCTGATCCCCTCCGGTGCGAGGTCGCCGTCCGGGCCCGTGTGAGCGGGGACGGACGGCGCCCTCGCGCACGTGCTCGCGCTCGTGCGCGACCTCGCGGCGTCGTTCCGCGCACGCCGCGGCTCCTCCCGTCGGGTCGTGAGACCCGGACCGGTGACGCAAGGGGTCAGACGGGGTCGCGCACGATCGGGCACGTCATGCAGTGGCCTCCCCCGCGCCCCCGACCCAGCTCGGCGCCCGAGATCTCCAGCACCTCGACGCCGGCCTTGCGCAGCAGGTCGTTCGTCGTGGTGTTGCGGTCGTACGTGAACACCACGCCCGGCTCGACGGCGACCGCGTTGTTGCCGCTGTCCCACTGCTGCCGCTCGGACTCGTAGACGTCGCCGCCGGTCTCGATGACCTGCAGCCGGTCGAGCCCCATCGCGCCCGCGACGACGTCGACGAACGGCGCGTCGCCCTCGTCGGTCACCGCCACCCCGCCGTCGCCCTCGCCGGGGCGCAGCGTGAACGCGTGGATCGAGCCCACGATGCGCGGGTAGACGGTCACCGTGTCGACGTCGACGAACGTCAGCACGGTGTCGAGGTGCATCGCCGCGCGCAGGCGCGGCATCCCGGCCACGACGACGCGGTCCGCGACACCTCGGGAGAACAGCGCGGACGCCACCTGGGTGATGGCCTGGCGCGACGTGCGCTCGCTCATCCCCATGAGCACCACGCCGTCACCCACGGGCATGATGTCGCCGCCCTCGAACGTGGCGCGGCCGTGGTCGTGCTCCGGGTCGCCCCACCAGACGGTCGACCCGACGAAGTCGGGGTGGAACTCGTAGATCGCCTTCATCAGGAGCGTCTCGTCGCGGCGGGCCGGGAAGTAGAGCGGGTTGAGGGTCAGGCCGCCGTACAGCCAGCAGGTGGTGTCGCGGGTGAACAGCGTGTTGGGCAGCGGCGTCATGAGGTACTCGCGCGCGTCCGGCGAGTAGGCCGCGAGGCCCCGGAAGCCCGGGGGCAGCTCGGGCACGTCCTGGACGGCGAGGCCGCCGATCAGGTACTCGGCCAGGGTCGCGGGCGGCAGGTCGTCGAGGTAGGCGCGCGTCGCCTCGACCAGGCCCGTGCCCACCGTCTCGGGCACGATCTTGCGGTCGAGCAGCCAGTCGCGGGCCCCGGGAACCTCCATCGTCTGCGCCAGCAGCTCGTGCAGCTCGACGACCTCGACGTCGCGGGCGCGCAGCTGCTCGACGAACCGCGCGTGGTCCTCCATCGCGCGGTCGACCCAGAGCACGTCGTCGAAGAGCAGCTCGGCCGAGCTGGTCGGGGTCAGCCGCCGGTGCGCCAGGCCGGGACGGCACACGAGCACCTTGCGGAGCCGGCCCACCTCCGAGTGGACACCGTAGGCGGACGACGGGCGGGTGGTCGGGGCGTGCGGCCGTGTCATGCTCCCCGATTGTGCTCTTCGGTCGCGACCCCCGCTCGGACAGGCTCCGCGAGCCGCACGGCCCGGGCGTCACCGAGCCCCGTGGGGGCGAACCAGCGCACGGAGGCCTGGACCACGGGGCCGACGCCGAAGGCGTAGGCGATCGTGGCCCAGCCGAGCGTCCCGCCGAGCGCCCAGCCCGCGAGGACGACGGCGAGCTCGATGAGCGTCTTCACCAGCCGCACCGACCACCCCGTGCGGGCGACGAGCCCGGTGAGGAGGCCGTCGCGCGGACCGGGGCCGAGGCGGACGCCGACGTAGGCCGCGGTCGCGACGCCGTTGAGCACGATGCCGCCGAGAGCGAGCGCCACGCGAGCCCCGAGCCCCGGTTCGGGCAGCAGCACCCCGAGCGCGGAGATCGACGGGCCGATCGCCGCCGCGATCACGACGACGTTGGCGACGGTCCCGACGCCAGGCCGCTGCCGCAGCGGGATCCACGCGAGCAGGACCAGCACGGACGTGGCCGCGACCACGACGCCGAACGGCAGCCCGGTCGTGCGGACGACGCCCTGGTGCAGGACGTCCCACGGCATGCCGCCCATGCCGGCGTGCAGGAGCATCGCCATGGACCACGCGAACGCGAGCAGGCCGAGAAGGAGCTGGACGGCACGACGGGTCTGACTCATGCCCCGATCATGCCTCCGGATTGGTCTTGTGTTCCATGGCCAATCGCCTCACAGTGGACCCGTGACCCTCACGACGCCCGCCCCGGCCCGCGGCGCCGTCCCTGCGGCGCCCGCCGTCCGGAACCTCTCCGCGCCCGCCACCGCACGGCTGCTGGGCGACTGGCGCGCCGCCGGCCCGGCCTACCTCACCCTCGCCGACGCGCTGCGCTCGGCCGTGCTCTCCGGCACCGTCGCCCCGCTGACCCGGCTGCCGAGCGAGCGCGACCTCGCCACGGCGCTCGGCGTCTCGCGGACGACGACGGCTGCCGCGTACGCCCGGCTGCGCGATCTCGGCTTCGCCGTCAGCCGCGTGGGCTCGGGCACCGTGGCGGTGCTGCCTCGCGGCTCGGCGACCGTGCGCGGGGTGCAGCGCCCCGCGCTGCCCGCGGGCGACGCCCCGGCCGCCGACGCCCCCGGCCTCGACGGCCCGCTCGACCTGGGGGACCCGCTCGACCTGGGCCAGGCGACGCCGTCGGCGACCCCCGCGCTGCACGCCGCCTTCTCCCGCGCGCTGGAGGCTCTGCCCGCCTACCTCGGCACCGGCGGGTACGCGCACCACGGGATCGACCCGCTGCGCGCCGCGGTCGCCGACCGCTACACGGCCCGCGGCGTCCCCACCACCCCCGACCAGGTGCTCGTGACGACCGGCGCCCAGCAGGCGATCGCGCTGCTGGCGACGACGTTCGTCGGCCGGGGCGAGACCGCGGTCGTCGAGTCCCCGACGTACTTCCATGCGGTCGACGCCCTGCGGCGCACGGGCGCCCGCGTCGTCGGCGTCCCGGCGGGCGACGTCGAGACGCTCGCGTCCGCCGTCCGGCGGACGCGGCCACGGCTCGTCTACCTCGTCCCGGACTTCCACAACCCGACCGGCCGCTCGCTGACGGCGCAGGAGCGGGCGTTCGTGCGCGGTGTCGCCGACCGGTACGGCGTCACCGTGGTGGGCGACGAGACGCTGACGGACCTCGCGCTCGACGACGACGCCGCGGTCCCGGCGGCGTTCGCGGGCGACGGCGCGTCGCCGCGCGTCGTCTCGGTCGGTTCCGCCTCGAAGGCGTTCTGGGGCGGTCTGCGCGTCGGCTGGGTCCGAGCTCCGGAGCACGTCGTGCAGCGGCTCGCCCGCACGCGGCAGTCGGTCGACATCTCGACGGCGGTGCTCGAGCAGCTCGCCGTGGTGGAGCTGCTGTCCCGGCGCGACGAGATCCTGCCGGCCAGGCTGGCCGACCTGCGCACGCGGCGGGACCTGCTCGTCGCCGGCGTGCGCGCGGCGGTCCCCGACTGGGACGTCCCCTCGCCGGGCGGCGGCCTGTGCCTCTGGGTCGGGCTGGGGCGGCCCGTGGCGCAGGCGCTCGCGGCCGCGGCGGTCGCCGAGGGCGTGCACGTCACCGCGGGACCCGTGTTCACCCCCGACGGCGCCTCGCGCGACCGCGTCCGGCTGACCTTCACGCGCACGACCGCGGAGCTCGAGGACGCCGTCGGCCGGCTGGCGCGCGCGTGGCGCCGCGTGCTGGGCTGAGGCGGCGGACCGAATCGGCGTGCCGAGGCCCGCTCAGGACGCCCGCAGCTCCACGCTCGGCGTCGCCTGAGTGCCGTCGTGCAGCAGGCGCGCCGTGGCCGCGCCGGCGGCGGCGAGGTCGCGCCAGTGCTCGCCGAGCCACTGCTCGGCGTCGTACTGCGTGGCGAACACGGGGCTCACGACGTCGGCCACCGGCCGGCCGCCGGCGTCGTCGAGCACCCACTCCCAGCGGGGGCGGATCACGCGACCCTCCCGGCGGCGACGGAACCGGCGGACCGCGTCAGGGCCCGGTTGATGCGGGACGGCCACAGCGGACCCGAGAAGACGAACCCCGTGTAGCCCTGCGTCAGGTCGGCTCCCGCGCGCACGTACGCGCGGACGTCGTCGGCGGACGTGATGCCGCCGACGCCGATGATCACCGGGCCCTCCCCGAGCCGCTCGCGCAGCCGGCGCACCACCTGGAGCCCGCGCTCCCGCAGCGGCGGGCCGGAGAGCCCGCCCGGCCCGCGGTCGTGACCGATCGTCGTGTTGACGGCGACCACGCCGTCGAGCTCGAGCTCGGCGACGAGGTCCGCGACGGCGTCGACGTCCTCGTCCGCGAGGTCGGGGGCGATCTTGACGAGCAGCGGCGTCTGACGCAGCCCGAGGTCCGACGTCGCCTCGTCGGCCGCGGCCCGCGCCGCGGTCAGGATCGGGCGCAGCTCGGCGGTGGTCTGCAGGTCGCGCAGTCCGGGCGTGTTGGGCGACGACACGTTGACCACGAGGTAGTCGGCCCACGGGGCGAGCAGGCGCGCGCAGGCCGCGTAGTCGTCGGCGGCCCGCTCGGCGGGCGTGGTCTTGTTCTTGCCGATGTTCGCCCCGACGACGACGGCACGCCCCGCGCGCGTCGACCGCAGCTCGCGCAGCCGTGCGGCGGCGGCCTCGGCACCCTCGTTGTTGAAGCCCATGCGGTTGCGCACGCCGCGCACGTCGAGCTCGCGCCACATGCGCGGCCGGTCGTTGCCGGGCTGCGGTCGCGGGGTCACGGTGCCGATCTCGACGAAGCCGAAGCCGAGCATCGTCAGGCCGCGGATCGCGCGGGCGTTCTTGTCGAAGCCACCGGCGAGCCCGAACGGCGCAGGAACCGTGCGGCCGAACGCGCGCACGCTGCCGGGGCCGGCCGCGCGGCCGAGGTACGGGGCGAGGGCGCCCTGGACGACGTCGCGCAGCACCGGCACGCGGCCGGCTGCCGCGATGAGGCGGAAGGCGCGCTCGTGGGCGTCCTCGGGGTCCATGCGCCGGAAGACGGCGTCGAACAGCAGCCCGTACGGGGTCATGAGGCCTCGCTCTCGGTTCCGGGTTCGCCGCCGGACCGGGTGCGCCACAGCCACCAGATGCCGACGAAGGGCAGGACGAGCGGGACAAAACCGTACCCCTGACCGTAGACCGACCACACCGTCTCGTCGGGGTACGCGTCCGGCTGGAGCAGCGAGTCGGTGCCGACGACGAGCACGCCGACCGCCTCGACCACGACCGCGGCCCACGCCACCGTGCGCCAGACGCCCGTACCCCGGGCCAGCGCGACGGTCGCCACCACGTAGACCACGGCGGCGAACGCGGACAGCGTGTACGGCAGGGGTGCCTCGGCGAAACGCTGCGTCAGCTGGTACGCGGAGCGGGCCACCGCGGCGAGCGCCAGCACGCCGTAGACGGCGACCAGGAGCCGGCCGAACCCCGCGCCGGTCGAGCGCGGCGTCGTCGTGGGGCCGCTCATGCCGCCGCCCCCCAGATCTGCCACAGGCGCCACTCGAGGAACGCGACGGTGACCGCCGCGACCAGGAGCACCACCGAGGACCACCTCGTGCGCTCGGCGAACGCCCACACCGCGGCGATCGGCAGCACGATCGCCGCCGTGACGAGGTAGCCCCAGAAGAGCGGGCCGTCCACCGGGTGGTCGGTCGTCGCCTGGAGCACGCCCGCGACCACCGCCTGGACGACGAGCACGGCCTCGATCGCCGCGGCACCGAACAGCTGCCTGAGGACGACGGCCCGGTCCCGGACCACGAACCACAGCGCCCACCCGGCGAGCACCGCGCACAGCACGACCACGAGGAGCAGGAGGGGAAGGACCACGCCCGCAGACTACGGCAGGCCAGCGCGCCGCCGCGTGCCCGGCCGACGTCGGACCGGGCGATAGCATCGGGTCCGTGGCTGACCTCACGCTCTCCGGCAAGAACCCGACCTCCGTCAGGGCCGACGCTCTCGTCGTCGGGACCTGCTCCACCTCCGACGGCGTCGCCGTCGTCGCGGACCAGCTCCCGGCCGACCTCGTGCGCCAGGTCGAGACACTCGCCCCGCGCCTGGGCGTCACCGGTGCCGTGGACGAGGTACGCACCTTCCCCGCGGGCGGCGACGTCAAGGCCGACGTCGTCGTGCTCACGGGCCTGGGCGAGCGCCGCCCGGACGGCACCTTCGCGGCCGAGACGCTGCGCCGGGCGGCGGGCGCGGCGATCCGGTCGCTCGCGGGCACCGCGTCCGCCGCCGTGGCCCTGCCGGCCGTCGACGAGGACGAGCTCGCGGCCGTCGTCGAGGGTGCGCTGCTCGGCGCGTACTCCTACACGCGCTACCGCGACGAGGAGGCGGCGGCGAAGAAGAAGCCCGTCGCCACGGTCGAGGTGGTCACGTCCTTCGCCCGCTCCGCACGCGCCAAGGCCGCCGTCGCGCGCGCCGAGGTGCTCGCCGCGGCCGTGCACGGCGCCCGCGACCTGGTGAACATGCCGCCGAACGACCTGTACCCGGCGGCTTTCGCAGACGCCGCGCGGAACGCCGTCCGGGAGCTCGGGGTCAAGGGCGTCAAGGTCACCGTGCTCGACGAGAAGCAGCTCGCCGCGGGCGGCTACGGCGGACTCGTCGGCGTGGGCCAGGGCTCGGCGCGCGGACCCCGCCTCGTCAAGCTCGCCTACTCCCCCGTCAAGGCGACGACGAGGGTCGGGATCGTCGGCAAGGGCATCACCTTCGACACGGGCGGCATCTCGCTCAAGCCCCCGGCCGGCATGCCCGCGATGAAGTCCGACATGGCGGGGGCCGCCGCCGTGCTGCACACCGTGCTCGCGGCCGCCCGCCTCGGGCTGCCCGTCGCCGTGACGGGCTACCTGTGCCTGGCCGAGAACATGCCGGGCGGCAACGCCCAGCGCCCGGCCGACGTCGTGCGGATGCGCGGGGGCAAGACGGTCGAGGTGACCAACACCGACGCCGAGGGCCGCCTCGTCATGGCCGACGGCCTCGTCTCCGCGGTCGAGGACGGGCACGACGTCGTCCTCGACATCGCGACCCTCACGGGTGCGCAGATGGTGGCGCTCGGGACCCGCACCTCGGGGGTCATGGGCACCGACGACGTGCGCGACGAGGTCAAGGTCGCCGCTGACGCGGTCGGCGAGGACTTCTGGCCGATGCCGCTGCCGGCCGAGCTCAAGGCCGGCCTCAAGTCCACCGTGGCCGACATGGTCAACTCGGCTCCCGACCGGTGGGGCGGCATGCTCTTCGCGGGCCACTTCCTCAAGGAGTTCGTCGGGGACACCCCGTGGGCGCACCTGGACATCGCCGGGCCCGCGTACAACGAGAAGAGCCCGTACGGCTACACGCCCGCCGGCGGCACCGGCGTCGGCGTGCGCACGCTGGTCGGCTTCCTCGAGGGCCGCAGCCAGGCCTGACGCTCGCACTCCCGGCGGCGCCCGTCCACCCCGGTGGGCGGGCGCCGTCGCGTCATGCGACGGTGCGCGCGACCGCCCATCGGAACGCGTTCTGCAGCACGTACCCGCCGTCGGCCGTCCGGAACGGCCGCGCGGCGTCGACGAGGACGGGCGCGAGCTCCGCCATGGTCGAGGGGTCCTCGCCGAAGAGGATCCCGCGCACGAGCGCGTCGTCGTCCGGCGCGCGCCACGGCGTGGGCGTGAGGCCGGCGGCCACCACCTCGAGACCGGCCTCGCCGAGCGCCGTCTCGAGCCCGCCGGGCTGCCGCAGCTCGCCGTCGGGCGGCACCTCGTCGTCGTGCGCGGCGGCCACCGCGCGCTCCACCACGTCGAGGTCGTTGCGAGCGCCCTCGGCCCAGTTCGCCACGGCCACCGCGCCGCCCGGCGCGAGGACGCGCGACATCTCGGCGAGGGCGGCGAGGACGTCCCCGGCGAACTGCAGGGCGTTGACCGCGACGACGACGTCGGCGCCGGCGTCCGGGAAGGGGAGGTGCTCGGCGTGCCCGTCGCGCACCTCGGCGGTCGGCACGCGGACCCGCGCGTGCGCGCGCATCTCGGGCGCGGGGTCGACCCCGGCGGGCCGCGCCCCGAGCCCGGCCAGGTGCGCGAGCAGCTCGCCGGTCCCGCACCCGACGTCGAGCACCCGCGTGCCCTGACCGACGCCCGCGTGCTCGATCAGCGGCGACCACACGGGGCGGGCCAAGGATCCCCAGAAGCTCGACCACTCGTCGGCGACGGCCGACCAGCGCTCCGCGCCACCGCCGTCCACGGCTCAGCCGCTCTTCCGGCGCTGCTCGGAGGTCCAGTCCCGCATGCGCTGCGGGTATCCGGTGAACCGGACGTTGTACACCGGCACGCCGAGCGAGCGGGCGACGTCGAAGCCGGTGCGCTCGTCGGGCACACGTCGCCTCGTCCACTCCCCCGTGGTCGCGACGAGCAGCACCGTGGCGGGCGTGTGCACGTTCGGCGGCTCGACGTACGCCTCCACGCCGACGCGCGTGCGCACGAAGTCCTCCAGGTGCGCGAGCGTCTCGGCACGGCCACCCCTCGAGCCGGCCGCGCCGGCCTCGTGCGGGCGGGACCGGCCGAGCAGACGAGCGACGGACGACCGCAAGGACATGCGGTGAGACTACCGCCGGTGTACGCACCGTCACACGAGACGTCCGGTGGTTCGGATTGGGGAGAGGCCGTGAAAGTGACAAGATGACAGGCAGCGACCCGCAAGCGGCACCCGGAGAGGTCTTGACGGCAAGCGCCGCCACGCCTCTGCACGTCGCCTGATCTACCGACGAAGGAGACCCCACAGGTCATGTCTGAGAACGTGCAGATGCCTGCACTCGGCGAGTCCGTCACCGAGGGCACCGTCACCCGTTGGCTCAAGCAGGTCGGCGACACCGTCGAGGTCGACGAGCCCCTGCTCGAGGTCTCCACCGACAAGGTCGACACGGAGATCCCGTCGCCGGTGGCGGGCGTGCTCGAGCGGATCCTCGTCGAGGAGGACGAGACCGTCGAGGTCGGCGCCGATCTCGCGGTGGTCGGCGACGGCTCCGGGGCGGGCGGTGGCGACGCCGCCCCGGCCGCCGACGAGTCCCAGGCACCTGCCGAGGAGCCGGCCCAGGCCGAGCCCGAGCAGGCCGCCGCGCCGAAGCAGGCCGAGGTCCCCGCCGCCGAGGCCGCACCCGGCCCGAGCGCGCCCGAGCCGTCGGGCGGCGACGGCGGCTCCGCCGAGGGTGGCTCCACCGGTGGCGGCGAGGGCACCGAGGTGACCCTGCCGGCGCTCGGTGAGTCGGTCACCGAGGGCACGGTCACGCGCTGGCTCAAGCAGGTCGGCGACACGGTCGAGGTCGACGAGCCGCTGCTCGAGGTCTCCACCGACAAGGTCGACACCGAGGTGCCGTCGCCGGTCGCCGGCACCGTGCAGGAGATCCGCGTCGCGGAGGACGAGACCGTCGAGGTCGGGGCCGTGCTCGCGGTGGTCGGCACGGGCTCCGGAGCCCCGGCGCAGGCCGAGGCGCCCGCCGCCGAGCCCGTCGGCGCCCCCGAGCCCGAGGCCACCCCGGAGCCGGAGCCCGCCGCCGAGGCGCCGAAGCAGTCCGAGGCCCCCAAGCCCGCACCGGCCCCCGAGCCCGCGGAGAAGCCCGCCGAGCAGGCACCGGCCCCCGCGGCCGAGAAGCCCGCCGCCGACAAGCCCGC
>JAPSLQ010000079.1:0-9703 GCA_031180595.1 Isoptericola sp.
GCCCCGGCGCTCCGAAGATCCCGGCGAACGGCAGCACCACCAGCACGACGGGCAGCGTCGTGAGCTGCGTGGACTCGACGGTGCGGGAGAAGCCCGACGTCGCGGCCCCGAGCAGGGCGAACAGCAGGGCGCCGCCGAGCACGCCCGCGGCCGCCAGCAGCGGGTTGACCATCCCGGGCGGCTCGACGAGCAGCGAGACGGCCGCGTACCCCACGGCGACCTGGGCGACCGACACCAGGACGGCCGGCACGGCGGCGGCCGCCAGGATCTCGGGCCGCGTGCACTCGCCCGTGAGCAGCCGCTGGAGCACCCGGTCCTCGCGTCGCGCCACGTACGCCGTCGTGAGGTTGTAGTACACGACGAACAGCACGCAGACGCTCACGAGCGAGGCGAGCACCGACGTCGCGGCGAGGACCGGGTCGGCGTCGCCGATGCCGCCGACGAGCGTGAAGAACCCGACCATGACCAAGGGCAGGAGCAGCGCGTTGAACAACGCCGTGCGGTTGCGCACGAGCAGCGTCGCCTCCGCCCGGGCGAGCGCCGCGACGCGGCGCAGGCGGCCCGACGACGGCCGTGCGGTGGGCGGGACGCCCTGCGGCGCGGTGCGCGTCGTCATGCCGCCACCTCCTCGCGGCCGTCGCCCACCCGGTCCTGGGTGGCGAGCGCGAGGAACGCCTGCTCGAGCGAGGCGGACCGCGCCTCGAGGTCGTGCAACCGCAGGCCGCGCTCGCGCGCCCAGCGCAGCACGGTCTCCAGGTCGTCCTGCAGCCGCCGCGTGCGCAGCAGCACGCGGTCGCGCTCGACGACGCCCGGGCCGGCCGGCCCGGCGAGGCCCGGCAGGTCGTCGGGCCCGAGGGCGACCGCGCGGCCCGCGGCGTCGCGGGGGGCGAACTCGATGCGGGCCGGCTCGGACGCGGTGACCTCGGCGACGGTGCCCTCGCGCACGACGCGGCCCGCCTGCATGATCGCGATCCGGTCGGCGAGCGCCTCGGCCTCCTCGAGGTAGTGGGTCGTGAGCAGCACGGTGACGCCGTCGGCGAGCAGCCCGCGCACGAGCCGCCACGTGGCCTGGCGGCTCTCGGGGTCGAGGCCGGTCGTGGGCTCGTCGAGGAACAGGACCTCCGGGTCGCCGAGGACGGCGAGCGCCAGGTCGAGCCGGCGACGCTCGCCACCCGACAGGCTCCCCACGCGCACGTCGGCGCGGTGGGCCAGCCCGACGGCGTCGAGCACCTCGCCGACCGGGCGCGGGCGGCTCAGCGTGCCCGCCCACATGCGGGCGGTCTCCCCCGTCGTGAGGTCGGAGGAGAAGCCCGCCTCCTGCAGCATGATGCCGACGCGCGGCACGACCTTGTCGCGCTCGCGGTACGGGTCGTGACCCAGCACGCGCACCTCGCCGGCGTCGGCGGGCGCGAGGCCCTCGACCAGCTCGACGAGCGAGGTCTTGCCGGCACCGTTGGTCCCGAGCAGGGCCACGAGCTCGCCGCGGCACACCTCGAGGTCGACGCCCCGGACGGCCTCGAAGGCGCCGTACCGGCGTCGGGCCCCGCGGACGGAGACGATCGGTCGTGAACTCATGCCTCGAGCCTGCCGCCGGGGCGTCGCCTCAGGTAGTGCCCGTGCTCACCGGTCCGCGTGCGCCCTGCACGGGCGGCCGGTGACATCCGTCATGCCCGGGTGCCCTGGAGGCCGCGGTGCCGGGGCGGTCGTGGCGCGGCCGCGTGGGCACCGGGAACCTGCGACCCGCCGCCCGCGGGCGCCGGCTCGGCGGCCAGGCCCTCGACGCTCACGACTCCGGTGCGCACCATCTTGTTCCACGCGGACGCGCGGCCGCTGAGCTCCTGCCACAGGGCGCGCACGACGACGAGGCCCAGCATCGTCGAGTACACGGGCCACAGCGGCAGCGTCCACAGGTGGCGCAGGTCCCGCCACGCGCGGTTGAGCCCGACGGCGACGACGATCACGCCCACCGAGACGAACAGTCCCAGCCAGCCGAGCCAGCCCAGCACGCCGCCGTCGACCGACGTCGACCCGCCCGCGAGAGCGAGCGGCAGCAGCAGCAGGACAAGCAGCTGCAGCA
The DNA here is from genome assembly GCA_031180595.1 of Isoptericola sp. Taxonomy (GTDB): domain Bacteria; phylum Actinomycetota; class Actinomycetes; order Actinomycetales; family Cellulomonadaceae; genus Isoptericola. The sequence goes on from JAPSLQ010000079.1 coordinate 2,078, forward strand.
GCGGCATGGCGACCATGGTCAGCGTGTTCACGACGAGGTACGCGCCGAAGGTGCCGTACCTGAGGTTGCCGATCATGTCGGGGTGCCGGCGCATCGTCTGCAGCAGCCCGCGCGCCCACCGCACCCGCTGCTTCCACAGCGTCCGCAGGGTCGAGGGCGACTCGGCGTAGACGAGCGCCCGCGGCCGGAACACGACCTGGTACCCGGCACGGTGCACGCGCCAGGTGAGCTCGAGGTCCTCGCCGACCGTGGTCTCGTCGAACCCGCCCACCTCGGCGATCACCTCGCGCGGGAAGGCGCCGACGTTGCCCGACACGATCGGCAGGCAGCCCAGGACGGTCAGCGCGCGGCGGACGAGCCCCGTCCCCGCATGGCTCAGCACGGCGAGCAGCCGGGTCTGCACCCGGTCCAGGTTGACGGGACGGTCGTCCCCGCACACCGCGCCCACCCGCGGGTCGTCGAACCCGCGCAGCATCTCCGCGATGGTGTCGCGGCCGAAGATGCCGTCAGCGTCGACGAAGAAGAGCACCTCCCCCGTCGCCACGGCGATCCCGTGGTTCAGGGCGGCGCCCTTGCCCGCGTTGGGCTGGCGGACGAAGCGCACCTGGGGGCAGGTGCGGGCGAGCCGCCCGGCGATCTCGACCGTGCCGTCGGTGGACCCGTCGTCCACGATGACGACCTGCACGCGGTCGTACGACCCGCCGAGCAGAGAGCGCACGCAGTTCTCGAGCACGGGGGCCTCGTTGTACGCGGGGATGATGACGCTGACCCACGGACGCTCGTCGAGCAGGGTGTGGTGCCCCTGCCGTCGCCGGCGTGCGTCGCGCACCTCGAAGAGGACCGCCAGCGGCAGGGCGACGAGCTTGGACAGCCCGAACAGCATGAGCATCAGACCGCCCAGCAGAGCCACCTGCGAGACGACGCCGCCGACGTCGAACCCCGTCACGACACGGCCTCCGGGATCCGCGCGGGCCCGGCCGCGAGAGCCGTGCCGACGTCGGCGAGCGCCGCGTCGACGAGCTCGGGGACGGCGGCGCTGTTGGCGCCGAACCGGGCGTTGACCTCGAGCACGACCGGGCGGCCGGCCACGTCGCGCCGGACGTCCATGTCCACGGGGCCCGTCAGGCCGAGCGCCGCGACGGCGCGCCGGGCGACGTCGGCGACGTCGTCGGCCCGCACACGCCGAACGCCGACGGCGTTGCCGGTGCGGCCGTGGGCGAGCGCGGTCTTCTCCAGCACCACGACGACCTCCGGCTCCTCGGCGCCCGGGGCCCGGTAGACCACCGGGGCGTACTCCGTCCCGGGGGCGAAGGCCTGGACCACGGAGCCCGGCGGGACGGCGTCCCAGGAGCCGGTCCACGCCTCGTCGATCACCTCGACGCCGCGACCACCCCGCGACACGCGCGGCTTGGTGACGATGCTGCCGCCCAGGGCGCGCCTCGCCTCGGGCGCGTCGCGGAAGTCCTCGGGGACGGCGAACTCCGGCACGGGCACGCCCGCGGCGTGCAGCGACACGGCCGTGAGGAGCTTGTCGTGCGCGAGCCGGACCGCGCGCACCGTGCCGACGAGGACGCGCGCCGGGTCGAGCCGGCCGGCGGCCGCGGCCGCCGCCAGGACCGGCAGCTCCTCGCTCACGGTCGGGACCAGCAGGTCGATCGACCCCGTGCGGACCAGGTCGCGCAGCGCGTCGACCAGGCGCGGGTCCGCGGCGGGCGGCACCTCGAGCACGCCCGGCAGCGGGCGCGCGTCGACGGCGGTCACGTCGTGGCCGCGACCAACCAGCTGCCGGACGAGCGAGCGGCCCGCCGGGCCGCCCGCCCCGGTCACCAGCACGCGCGCCATCACAGGTCCCCGACGGCGGAGCCGAGCAGCCGGACGGGCTCGTACGCCTCGGCGTACTCCCGCTTGGCCTGCGCCCCGCGGAACGTGGCGAGCCCCCGCAGCCGCTGCGCGCTCATGTAGGGCTTGCCCGCCTGGTCCCGGTGCAGGCGCACGGCCTGGACCTTGACGTCGAGGTGGTCGGCGATGTCGATGAAGACGCTCGGGTTGAAGGCGCGCGTGGCGGAGGGCGACTCGTAGCACAGGATCGTGGTGCGCTGCCGGGCCGCGCGCAGCGTCGCCGCGTGCACCGCGGCGTGGTCCTGGTGCTGGTCGTGGGCCGAGTGCGTGAGGATGACGTCCGGGTCCACGTGGTCGATCGCCGCCTCGATGGCCGCGACGAGACCCTGCTCCGCCTGCGCGAGAGCCGTGTCGGGGAAGTCGTGGACCGTCACCGTGCGGGCTCCGAGGAACGCGGCACCGCGCTGCGCCTCCGAGAGGCGGACCGCCTCCGCGCCGCCCACCGCGCCGCGGCTCATCACCATGGCGTGCACCTCGTGGCCGGCGTCGACGAACTTCGCGAGGGCGCCGCCGCAGGCCAGCTCGAGGTCGTCGGGGTGGGCGCCGATCGCGAGGACGCGGCGGGAGCGCGCGGCCCGGTGCACCGGGCGCCGCAGCAGCAGGACGCCGCCGACGCCGAGGATGATCGCCGTCGTCGACGCCAGGGCGACGCCGAGCGCCACCCCGGAGCCGGACGGGAGCGTGGTCGCGTAGACGTTCAGCGGGGCGAGCACGGCCGTCGTGGCGAGGACGCCCCAGCGCACGGCGCTCGGGTGACGCAGGTGCCTTCGCCACCGGTCGGTGCGGGTGAGCACGCCCGCCGAGGCGAGCGCGAGCAGCACGAGGATGAAGAGGTGGTACATGGGTCGTCCCTGTGGGTGAGGGCGCGCGGGGGGCACGCGGATGGGGGTGGTGGGGCAGTTCTCGGGCAGCACCGGGCGACCGGCGTCCGGGGCGGACGCCGACGAGGTTCGGTGTCGGGGTGAGGCGGGTGCTGAGGAGGGGCGGCAGGCGGTCAGGCGGCCGCGACGGGGCGGCGTCCGGACGCACGCGCCAGCGCGAGCGTCGCGGCGAGGGCGACCACCAGGCCGGCGGCCAGCCACCAGGACGCGGACACCGGCGAGACCGCGGCGGGGGCGTCCACGGGGGCGGTGCCTCCCACTCGATCGACGGTGCTGGTGAGCGGCTCCGGTGCGGCGTCGGTCTGCGCGGTGTAGGTGGCGGCGCCGACGACGGGGGTCGCGGGCACGAGGAGCATCAGGGCCTCGTCGGGTGCGCGCGGCTCGAGCGTCACCTCCAGCTCGTCGGCCGAGCACTCGACGTCGGGTGCCTCGGAGGCCGGGAGGTCGCGCCCGTCCTGCCCGTCGACGAGCGCACGGAACGTGATCCCGTCGCAGCTGATCTCCTGGCCGGCGTCGACCGACAGGTGCACCGGCGTCGGGGTCCCGACGGGCGTGACGTAGCGCCACTGCAAGGACTCGTGCGCCTCTCGCCGGTCCTCGTTCGCGCGGTCCGCCCAGTAGCCGTAGAGACGCCCGTCGGCGGGGTCGGTCTCGTCGGGCCGGATGCGGACCTCGTGGCGGACCTCGTCGTCACCCGCGCGGAACGTGAGGGCCACGTCCTCGCCGGCGGCGACGGTGCCGGAGTCCCACGCCATCGGCAGGACGGCGGTGGCGGTGCCGTGGTCCGCCGGGTCCCACGTGGCGCGGGCCGTACCGCCGTCGATCTCGACGCGGCCGACCGAGGTCCCGTCGGGCGCCGTCGCCTCCGTCTCGCCGACGAGCGGTCGCAGCTCGGGGGGCAGCTCGACCGTGAACCCGGCCGGCGCCGTGGTGTCGGCCAGCGACCAGGTCAGCGTCACGGGCACGGTGTCCCACATGCCGGCGTCCGTCGCGACGACCGCGTCCCAGGCCGGCGGCTGCTGGTCCGGTGCGGCGCACGCCGCGGTGCCCGCCAGGATGCCCAACGCCACCAGGAGGGGTACGGTCCCGGTGATGCGGCTGTGATCCATGCGTCCTCCACGTCTCGACGGCGGGCGCGAGCGGCCCGCCATCCCCTCACACGCAGCGGCGGCGCGGCCGTGATGCGGTGGTGCGGGTGAAACGGATCACAGCGAGCTCCCGGCTCGCTACGCGGCCGGGTCCACCACCCGGAAGACGACCCGACGCAGCGCGCCGTCGCCGGCCGGGTCCACGAAGCGGGTGGCGATCTCGTGCACGCCGGGCGTCATGCCGTCGAGCACGTAGTCGAGCGTGGTGTCCGTGCCGAGCGCGGGGAACGCGGTGGTCACGCCGTCCACCGTGACCGTGTAGGGCGTGCCCGCCGGCACCTGGAGCTGGAAGGGCACCAGCCCGCCCGGGTACGCGGTGACGGTCTCCCCGTCCTGGGGCGTCAGGATCCTCGGAGCCTCGAACACGTACGCCCCGGTGGCGGCGCTCGCCGGCGAGCTGAGCCCGTCGGACGTCTGGGTCGCGGAGTACGTCGTCGGCACGTCCGGGGCACCGGGCGCGGGGGTCGTGGTCCACGAGCCCGCGGCGTCGGCCGTCGTGGTCGCGACGGTCGCCCCCGTCTGGTCGAGCACCCGGACGAAGGCTCCAGGGAGTGCGGTGCCGCTGAGCACGACCGGTGCGCGGTAGCTCCCGGGGGCCGGGCCGTCCGCCGTCGGGGCCGGTGGCGGCTCGGGCACCGGGTCCGTCGGGTCCGGGGCGGGGTCCGTCGGGTCCGGAGCGGGATCCGTCGGGGCCGGCCGCGCGGGAGCCGGCGCGGGGCCCGGACGCGGCTCCGGCTGCCGGCCCGGCGCGGCGACCGGGTGGGCATGCGGGCGCGGCAAGGTCCCGTTCTCGAGGACGGTCTCGGCGTCCGGCGCCGGGGCCGGGGGCTGGGGAAGCGTCTCGGGCGAGGGCAGGGAACCCTCCCCCGACGACGGGGGCTGCACCGCGTCGGGCCCGGGCGGTGCCGGGGTGGCGACCGCCGAGTCGGTGGCCTGCGGTGCCGCCGCGTCGTCCGGCGAGGCGCCGCCTCCGCGGAGCGCGGCCGCACCCAGCGCCACGCCCGCCACGATGACGACGCCCGCGGCGACGGCGGCCGCCACGCCCTGCGACGACGAGCCGAGCGCGCGCAGTCCTCGACCGAGCGCGCGGGCACCGTGGCCCGACGCACCCGCGACCGCCTGGACCGGACTCCCGGCCGCGCCCTGGGACGACGTGACGCCCGCCCCGTCGTGCGCCCCGCCGCCTGCCGGCGCGGGCGCGCCGGCGAAGCCGCCGAAGGACGACGCGCCACCCAGGACGACCGGCAGCAGGAGCACCGGCAGCCGTACGGAGAGCTCGCGCAGGTCGGCCAGCACGGCCGTGCACGACGCGCAGCCGACGAGGTGGGCGTCCACGCGCGCCGCCCGCGCGGCACCCAGGCGGCCGCGGTCGTAGTCGGCGAGCACGGCGAGGGACTCGCGGCAGTCGGGGTCGGCCTCCCGGGTCAGGACGTGCGCCTGCAACCACGCACCGCGGAGTCCCTCGCGCGCGCGGCGCGACAGCTGCGCGACGGCGTTGGAGCTCGCGGCGAACTCCGGCACCAGCTCGCGCGGCGGCAGCCCTTCCACCTCGGTCAGCCACAGCACCCGCTGCCACTGGTCCGGCAGCGAGGCGAAGGCCCGCGAGAGGACGTCCCGCTCGACGAGGGTGTGCGCGTGGTCCGGGTCCAGCTCGTCGAACGCACCCTCGATCTCGACGGGCTCCATGGGCACCGCCTCGGTGCGCCGCGAGCGGTCGGTCACCAGGTTGCGCACCGTCCGCAGGAGGTAGCCGACGAACCCGTCGCGCGGTCCCTCGTCGCGCCGCAGCGCCCGCAGGATCCGCAGGAACGACTCCTGCGCCACGTCGTGCGCGTCCGCCGGCGCGACGAACCGCCGGGCGTAGCGCAGCGCGGTGCCGCTGTGTCGCCGGTACAGCTCCGCGTAGGCGTCGTTGCGCCCCTCGCGGACCAGGCTCGCCAAGTCGTCGTCGGAGTGTTCCTGCAGCGAGCTCGCCATGTCGTGGTGGGCCTCTCGTAGAACCGTGCCAGAGGATCTCTCGGTGGTCCCCTCGGACGTGTTAACGCAGGAAGCCGACGATCATGACGGTGCTGTGACTCAGATCACACCGTGTGCAGACTACGACACTTCACCGGGGCGATCAACGCGCTGACCTCGGAGCTCCGGGCCTGTGACCGCCCGGAGCGCCGCGCGCGCGGGCAGCGCGACGAGCAGGGCGACGGCGACCAGGACCGCGCTCGACCACATCGGCCCGACGTCCCCAGCCGCGGTGCCCAGCGTGGCCGCGGCGACGACGGGTCCGACGGCGGCACCGACGTTGAGCGCGGCGGTGGCGTAGGAGCCGCCCATGGTGGGGGCTCCCGAGGCCAGGTGGAGGACGCGCGAGATCAGCGTGCTGCCGACCGCGAACGACGACGCACCCTGGACGAGGAGCAGCGCGAGCAGCGCGACCGGCGCGTCGGCCAGCAGCGCCGACGCGCACCAGCCGACGAGCAGGAGCGGCCCGCCGACGGCGACCACGGCCCCCGGGTGCCGGTCCGACGACCGGCCCGCGACCGTGACCCCGAGGAACGACCCGACGCCGAAGAGCACCAGGGCGACCGAGACCCAGAGCTCGTCCAGCCCGGCGGTGCCGGTCACGACCGGGGCGAGGAAGGTGAAGCTCGCGAAGGTCGCCGCGTTGACCAGCGCGCCCAGCAGCATCACCACGGCCAGCCGTGGCCGGACGAGCTGGGCGAGCTCCGCCCGCAGGGCCGGCCGGCCGCTCGCCGCCTCCGCACCGGGCCTGCCCGGGATCCCCTTGAGGACCCCGAGAGCCGCAGGCAGGCAGAGAAGGGCGACGGCCCAGAACGTGGCCCGCCAGCCGAGCACCGTGCCGAGCACCGACCCGCCGGGCACACCGGCGATCGTGGCCAGCGTCGTGCCCGACAGCAGCACCGCCAGCGCGCGTCCCTTCTGGTCCCGCGGGACCAGCGCCGCGGCGGCCGTCAGGGCCACGGCGAGGAACCCGGCGTTCGCCAGAGCGGCGACGACACGGGTGGCGAGCAGGACCGGGAAGCTCGTGGTCACGGCGGCCACGACGTGAGCCGCCGCGAAGACGAGCACGAACACGACCAGGCTGGAGCGCCGGGACCAGCCGCGGGCGAACCCGGCGACGAGGGGTGCGCCGACGACCATGCCGGTCGCGAACGCCGAGGTGAGGGTGCCTGCCGCCCCGACCGTGACGTCGAGGTCCGAGGCGATGTCCGGCACGAGACCGGCGAGCATGAACTCCGAGGTGCCCATGGCGAAGACCGCGAGGGCGAGCAGGTACAGCGGGAGAGGCATCGAGTGGCTCCGAGGTGAGGAGAGGCACGAGCGGGTCATCTCGTCACCGCGGCCAGCCCCCGGGCGCACCTGCGTCCCGCCGCACGGCGCGGCGGGACGACAGGCCTACGAGCTCAGCGGGTCAGGGGGCTGACGGCGTGACCGAGAGCCCCCACCTCGTCTGACTCAGGACTCGACATGGGGCGGACGCTACTCGGCCGGGACGTCTCGGGGCACCCGGTTTTCACGGGTGCGGCAGGATGGCGGGCATGGCCGAGCTCCTCGCGCTGTACGACTTCTGCGCCGGCGGCGTGGTGCAGGCGGGCGAGGATCCCGACGTCGCGGCCGAGCGGGAGCTGGCCGAGGAGCTCGGTGTGGTCGGGGTGCCGCTGGAGCCGCTGGGCGAGGCCGAC
>JAPSLQ010000079.1:9803-12618 GCA_031180595.1 Isoptericola sp.
GCTGTACGACTTCTGCGCCGGCGGCGTGGTGCAGGCGGGCGAGGATCCCGACGTCGCGGCCGAGCGGGAGCTGGCCGAGGAGCTCGGTGTGGTCGGGGTGCCGCTGGAGCCGCTGGGCGAGGCCGACTACGCCGACCAGCACGCTCGGTACCGCGCGTTCCTCTACGCCTGCACGTACGACGGTCCCGTCACCTGGCAGCCCGACGAGGTCGCGTGGGGCACCTGGGCCACACCCGAACGGCTGCGCGCGATGCTCCGCACGCTGCCGTTCGTCCCGGACTCGACGGCGCTGCTGGCGCACCGGCTCGTCGGCTGACGAGGCCCCGCACCGCCGCGCCGCACGGTCAGGCGCCCCCCTGCCCGCGGCCGGTGGCGCGCAGGAGCTCGGTGGGGCCGAACGAGACGTTCTGGTCGACGGCGACCCGGACGGCGGGCGCTCCCCCGTCGACGTCGAACCGCAGCGCGACCTCGAGCGCGAACGGCGTCCCGAGCCGCAGGAGGCGCAGGCTCAGGGTCGAGTCGTCGGTCCAGGCGGCCGCACCGGCGACGGTCGCCGTCTCGCCGTCGAGGTCCGCCGTGCCGCGCACCCAGTGCCCGACGCCGCACCGCACGCTGCGCTCCTGCCCGCCGGGCTCGCCGGTCCAGACGAGGTCGAGCGCGTCGGCTCCGCCCGCGCCGCCGCCCGCGCGCCGCTCGACGACGAAGGAGTGCATCGGGAAGGGGCGGCCGCCAGAGCCGTCGTCGTCGCCCTCGAGCACGAACGAGACCCCCGCGACGAGGGGCTCGACCGGTGCGGACGGTGCGCCGTCGGGCACGTGCACGGCGAGGCCCTCGGGGACCGCGGGCTCCCCGCCGGCCGCGGTGCCGCCGTCGGGCACCTCGCCGAAGGCGTCGGCGAGGTGGTCGAAGACCGCCTCGAGCTCGACGTTCGTCTCCGCGGTGCCGGAGGTGAGCACGACGACGGCGTCGTGCTCGGGCCACACGACGGCGAACTGCCCGAACGCGCCGTCCGCCCGGTACGCGCGGCCGCGGCAGCGCCAGACCTGGTACCCGTAGCCGCGGCGCCAGTCGAGCCAGTCGTGCGGACCGTTGTCCACCTGCGCGGCCGAGAGCTGGTCGACCCACTCCGCCGGGACGAGCCGGCGCCCCTCCCACTCCCCGCGCTGGAGCAGGAGCTGCCCGAAGGCCGCGAGGTCCTCGGTGGTGATCGCCAGGCCGTACCCGCCGACGTCGACGCCCTGGGGGTCCTGCTCCCAGGTGGCGCCCCGGATGCCGAGCGGCGCGAGGAGGCGCGGCGTCAGGTAGTCGAGCAGCCGCTCGCCGGTGAGACGGTGGAGGATCGCCGACAGCAGGTACGTCGCACCCGAGTTGTACACGAAGCGGGTACCCGGCTCGTACGTCACGGGCGCCGCCAGGATGTCGCGCGCCCAGCGCGCGCCCGGCCGTCCCAGGTTGCGGAGCGTGAAGTTCATCGTGTCGGTGCCGTGGCCGCTCGTCATCGTGAGCAGGTGGCGCACACGCATCGCCGCGAGGTTCTCGCCCGGCTCGGCCGGGGCGTCGTCCGGCAGCAGGTCGACGACCCGGTCCTCGACGCCGAGCAGCCCCTCGGCGACCGCGATGCCCACCGCCGTCGCGGTGAAGGTCTTCGACACCGAGAACATGGCGTGCGGCTCGTCCGGCTCGAACGGGTGCCACCATCCCTCGGCGACGACGTTCCCGTGCCGGAGCACCATGACGCTGTGGACGTCGCGGATGCCGTCGAGCGCGGTCACCAGGCGGCGGATCGCCGCAGGATCGACGCCCACCGACTCGGGGGTGGCGCGGGGCAGCCGGGCACTCGGGGGTCGCGGTCGCGCACCAGAAGTATGTCGGTGATGGTGCAACTTTTGATTGACCGTCGTCATATCCCTTCCCTACAGTCGGTCACTGGTCGACGTAGACCATCTTCGAGGAGGAAGCATGCACCGACGTCCATCCAGACCCGCACGGCGCAGCGTCGCGGGGCTCGTCTCGCTCGCGCTGGTCGGCACCGCGACCGTGCTCGCCACGGCGCCGGCGGCCGGTGCCGCCGAGCTCGCGTCGCTACGGACCGCCGCAGACCTACCCCCGCAGGAGCCCGGGGTCACGCTGCGCACCTACGACCTCCGGCAGGGGCTCCAGCAGCTGTGCACCCTGAAGGAAGGGCAGACGCCGAACGTCGACAAGCTGATGCCCACGATCGACTGGTCGACGCCGGGCGACTTCGGCTTCGAGGACAACTTCCTGTCGCACGTGGTCGCGAACCTCCACGTGCCCGCGGACGGCGACTACACGTTCCGCCTCACGAGCGACGACGGTTCGCGCCTGTCGATCGACGGCGCGGTCGTCGTCGACCACGACGGCCTGCACGCCGACACGTCGAAGGACGGCACGGTGACGCTGACCGCGGGCCACCACGAGCTGTTCATCGAGTACTTCGAGGCAGGAGGCGGCCAGGTGCTGCGCCTCGAGTGGCAGCCGCCGGGCGCCACCGGGTTCACGGTCGTGCCCCAGGACGCCCTCAGCACCGAGGCCGGGGTCGTCCGCGTCACCGCGCCGGGGACCAAGTACTGCGAGGGTGCGGAGGACACGGCAGGCGACGGCCTGCGTCTCGACGCCGTCCACCCGGGGTACACGCTGACGGACCTGCGTCCCGAGGGCTTCGAGCCCATGGTGTCGGGCATGGACTGGACCGAGGACGGCCGGCTCGTCGTCGCCACGTCGGGCTCGGTGAGCCCGGGCGGCTGGGTCGAGAACCCCGAGCCGGGCGAGGTCTTCTTCCTCGACGAGGTCACGG
>JAPSLQ010000347.1 GCA_031180595.1 Isoptericola sp.
CGGGTACGGGCCGTGTGCACATCACGCCCCGACCGAGGTCGGGTGCGCTATGTCAGCGTCAGAGGGGGCGGATGTTCTCCGCCTGCGGGCCCTTGGGGCCCTGCGTCACGTCGAACTCGACGCGCTGGTTCTCCTCGAGCGAGCGGTAGCCGCTCGACTGGATGGCGGAGAAGTGCGCGAACACGTCCGCGGAGCCGTCCTCGGGGGCGATGAAGCCGTACCCCTTCTCGGCGTTGAACCACTTCACGGTACCGGTGGCCATGCTGTACTCCTTCAAGAGTGTCGACGACCCCGCCTGTCGGAGTCGCGCATCACGGTGAATCGTCGTCAACTCTTGATCAAACAAGGTCCGCCGGCAACCGCGTCAGTCCTGACGACGCGAGCTGTCCGACGCAGGACGGGGACCGTCCCGGATCGAGCGAGGCACTGCAACAGTGCTCAACGGTACGCGAGGCGGCGATATTCCACCACCCCTCTCGCGCGAGTCGTCCCGACGGCGCGAACGCCGGACGGGAAGGGTAGAAAGGGACCCATGACCGTTCCCTCCATCACCCTGAACAACGGCGTCTCGATCCCGCAGGTCGGGCTGGGTGTCTTCCAGGTGCCCGACGACGAGACCCAGGAGAACGTCGAGAAGGCGCTCGAGCTGGGCTACCGGCACGTGGACACGGCCGCCGCCTACTACAACGAGGCCGGCGTCGGCGCGGCGCTGCGCGCGTCGGACCTGCCGCGCGAGGAGCTGTTCGTCACCACCAAGCTGCGCAACGGCGACCAGGGGTTCGAGTCGGCCCTGAAGGCGTTCGAGGACTCCCGCCAGAAGCTCGGCGTCGACTACGTCGACCTCTACCTGATCCACTGGCCGGTGCCGAGCAAGGACCTCTACGTGGAGACGTGGAAGGCCTTCGAGAAGCTGCTCGACGAGGGCGCCGTCAAGGCCATCGGGGTGTCGAACTTCCTGCCCGAGCACCTCGACCGCCTGGTCTCGGAGACGGACGTCGTCCCGGCCGTGAACCAGGTCGAGGTGCACCCGACGTTCCAGCAGCCCGCGGTCCAGGAGAAGTGCCGCGAGCTCGGGATCGCTGTCGAGGCGTACTCGCCGCTCGGTCAGGGCGGCGACCTCGACGACCCGGCCGTGACCGCCGTCGCGACCGACGTCGGCGTGACGCCCGCGCAGGTCGTGCTCCGCTGGGCGGTGCAGCAGGACATCATCGTGATCCCCAAGTCCATGTCGCCCGAGCGGCAGGCCACGAACATCGACCTGTTCTCGTTCGAGCTCACCGACGAGCAGATGCAGCAGATCAGCGGGCTCGAGTCGGGCCTCGCCGGGCGCATCGGCGCCGACCCGGCGACGGCGGCGTTCACGCAGTACCGCTCCTGACCTCCTCGAGAGCGTCTCGCGAGCGTCACGACGGCGGCCGTCCCGGTGCAGCACCGGGGCGGCCGCCGTCGTCGTGCGGAGGCATGGCGCGCGAAGTGTGACCCAGGTAACAGGTTCGTCACGATCTCACCGTTGTGACGGACGCGACACACCTGCGTCACACAGACTCGCTACCTTCAGCGCCACTACATGCGGTGTTGAGCCCGCCGCA
>JAPSLQ010000080.1:0-1612 GCA_031180595.1 Isoptericola sp.
CCGGCGGACCCGCAGCGCGACCGCCAGCAGATCGAGCGGCTCAAGACCATCGCGCTCGGCGCGGGGCTGGACCCGGAGTTCGCGGAGCAGTTCCGCGAGTTCATCGTGTCCGAGGTGATCCGGCACCACGAGCGCATCGCGGCCGAGCACGCCGAGGGCCGGAGGCAGGGCGAGCTGCCGCCCCTGGACACCTACAGTTGAAGAGACTCGGAGATCTGAGGGCCTGACGGCGCTCACGCCCGCATCCTGCGGGGCGCCGGTTTCTCTCTCGGCGTGATCCCCGGGGCGCAGTGGCGCACCCGTCCGATCCGTCGCACGCTGGAACGCACAGCCGACGGATACCGAGGGGGACTCTGCATGAAGATCGACTGGCTCAAGCCCCTCGTCGGGCACCCCGGGCCGTTCGCGACCGTCTACCTCGACGCGACGCGTTCGGCGCAGGCGTCCGACAAGGACGTCGCGAACCGATGGCGGTCGGTCCGGCGTTCGCTGCAGGACCAGGGGGCGCCCGCGGGCGTGCTCGAGATGCTCGACGACGCGGCGACCCGCCAGACCCGCGTCGCAGGCCCGCACGGAAGGGTGCTCATCGCCGACGAGGGCGGGATCCTCGTCGACCGCGTGCTGCGGCACCCGCCCGCCGTCGCGAGCGGCCTGTGGCACCCGATCCCGGCGCTGCTGCAGGCGGCACGCGCGGCGGACGAGGACGTCGACGGCCTCTGCGTCGCGATCGACCGCACGGGTGCGGACTTCTGGCCCGTGGACGGCACGGGCACCGCCCGTGGGGAGAAGGAGACCGTCGACGCCCCGCACGACGAGATCTCCAAGGCGTCGTCGACGCGGACCAAGCGCGCCGGCATCGAGGCGCGCGCCGAGGACTCGTGGGAGCGCAACGCCGAGGCGTTCGCCGCCGAGATCGACCGCCGTGTCGGCTCCGACCGCCCCGAGATCGTCCTGCTCACCGGGGACGTCCGGGTCGTCAACCTCGTCAAGGAGGAGCTCGGCCAGGAGGCGTCGCGCGTCACGGTCGAGGTGCCCGGCGGCGGCCGCGGCGCCGGGGTCCACGGGGAGTCGTTCGCCGACAACCTCGAGGACGCGCTCGACTCGTTCCGCGAGCGGCGCCGCGAGCAGGTCCTCGCCGAGCTGCGTCAGGAGCTCGGCCGGGAGGACGGCGCCGTGACGTCCGTGGACGACGTCGTGCAGGTGCTCGCGCGCGGGCAGGTCAAGGACCTCGTCCTCGCCGAGACGCTCGCCGACGACGCCGCCCGGCTGCTCGCGCAGCTCGCGGGTGACCAGGCGGGCGGGCCGGACTTCGGCGGCCTGCTCAACGGCCGGCACCTGTGGATCGGTCCGGACCCGATGCACATCGCGACCTCACGGGGCGAGCTCGAGGCGTTGGGTGTCACCGACGGGATCGAGGAGCTGCCGGCGACGTCGGCGCTCATGCGGGCCGCCATCGCCCAGGACGCCGGGCTCACGTTCGCGCCCGAGGGCTCGGTCGAGCTCATCGAGGGCGTCGCCGCCACGCTGCGCTGGACGGACAACGGCACGCCCAAGGAGGTCGCCGCCACCATGAGCGGCGACGACGTGCGGCTCGCCTCGCCGAGGTAGCACG
>JAPSLQ010000080.1:1712-8244 GCA_031180595.1 Isoptericola sp.
GGGTGGAGGGGCGTGCTGCGTCGACGGCGGACGCGCTACCTCGCGGTCAGGCCTTCGGCTTGCGCACCGGCGGCTCGCCCAGCTCGGACGCGGTCACGACGATGCCGCCCTGGACGTCCGGGTTGCCCTGGCCCTCCGCGGCCTCGACGAGCTCGAGCGGGCCCTCGACGCGCCCGGCGCCGCGGACGTCGTCGAGCGAGGACCGCACGCCCGCGAGCAGCCCGGCGGGCACCGCCATGGACGCCGACAGGATCGGCGTGCGCATCGACGCCTTGGCCTCCGACTTGATCTTGCGCAGCGCGGCGAGCGCGTGCCCGGCCGCGGCGAGCTGCACGGGGTCGGCGTCGCCTGCCGCCGCGCGCAGCGGCGCGGCCGTCGGCCACGGCGCGCGGTGCACCGAGCCCGTGCGCCACCACGACCAGACCTCCTCCGTGGCGAAGGGGATGAACGGCGCCAGGAGGCGCAGCATGGTGTCCAGCGCCAGGGCGAGGGCGGTGCGCGCCGAGACGGTCTCGGCCGAGACCCCCGTCGCCGACGCGCCGGCCCCGTACGCGCGGTCCTTGACCAGCTCGAGGTAGTCGTCGCAGAACGTCCAGAAGAACGTCTCGGTCACCTCGAGCGCGCGCGTGTGGTCGTAGGCCTCGAACGCCGCGGTCGCCTGCTCGACGACGGACGCCAGCCCGGCGAGCATCGCGCGGTCGAGGTCGACGATCACCTTCGCCGGGTCCAGGACGATCTCGCCGGTGCCGGTCTCGGGGTCGACGCCGAACGTCAGCGCGAACTTCGACGCGTTGAGCACCTTGATCGCCAGGCGGCGGCCGATCTTCATCTGGCCGACCTCGAACGCCGCGTCCGTGCCGAGGCGCGCCGAGGCCGCCCAGTACCGCACCGCGTCCGACCCGTGCTCCTCCAGCAGGCCCATGGGCGTGACGACGTTGCCCTTGGACTTCGACATCTTCTTGCGGTCCGGGTCGAGGATCCAGCCGCTGACCGCCGCGTTCTTCCACGGCAGCACGTCGCGCTCCAGGTGCGAGCGCACCACGGAGGAGAACAGCCAGGTGCGGATGATGTCCTGGCCCTGAGGGCGCAGGTCCATCGGGTACACGCGCTCGAACAGGTCCGGGTCTCGCTCCCAGCCGGAGACGATGAGCGGCGACAGCGACGACGTCGCCCACGTGTCCATGACGTCGGCGTCGCCGACGAACCCGCCGGGCACCCCGCGCTGGTCCTCGGTGTACCCGGCCGGTGCCTGCGACGTCGGGTCGACGGGGAGCTCGGCCTCGGTCGGCACGATCGGGTTGTCGTAGTCGACGTCGCCCGACTCCAGCACCGGGTACCACAGCGGGATCGCGACGCCGAAGAACCGCTGGCGGCTGATGAGCCAGTCGCCGTTGAGGCCGTTCACCCAGTTCTCGTAGCGCACCCGCATGAAGTCGGGGTGGAAGTCGAGCTCCTTGCCGCGCTGGAGCAGCTCGGACTTGAGGTCGCGGGCCTCCCAGTCGCGCCCGCCGTTGCGGATGTACCACTGGCGGGAGGTGACGATCTCGAGGGGCTTGTCGCCCTTCTCGTAGAAGTTCGTCATGCGCTGGGTGGGCGTCGGCTCGCCGTCCAGGTCGCCGGAGGCGCGCAGCGCGTCGACGACGGCGGTGCGCGCCGAGAACGCCGTCTTGCCAGCGAGCTCCTCGGCGTACAGGGACTCGCCCGGCCCGCCGGCGATCCACTCGGGGACCTCGCGGGACAGGCGGCCGTCGCGCTGGACCACCGAGCGCGTCGGCAGCCGCAGCTCGCGCCACCACTGCACGTCGGTCAGGTCGCCGAACGTGCAGCACATCGCGATGCCGGCGCCCTTGTCCATCGCGGCGGCGGGGTGCGCGAGCACCGGCACCTCCACGCCGAACAGGGGAGAGGTGACCGTGGTGCCGAACAGCGGCTGGTACCGCTCGTCGTCCGGGTGCGCGACGAGGGCCACCACGGCCGGGATGAGCTCCGGGCGGGTGGTCTCGATGTACAGGGGCGTGCCGTCGGGACGGTGGAAGGCGACCCGGTGGAAGAAGCCCGGGTACTCGCGGGCCTCGAGCTCGGCCTGCGCGACGGCCGTCTGGAACGTGACGTCCCAGAGGCCCGGCGCCTCGGCCTGGTAGGCCTCGCCGCGCTCGAGGTTGCGCAGGAACGCGCGCTGGGACGCGGCGCGGGACGTCGCGTCGATCGTCTGGTACGTCTGCGACCAGTCGACGCTCAGCCCGAGCCGGCGCCACAGCTCCTCGAACTGGCGCTCGTCGTCGGCCGTGAGCCGCTCGCAGAGCTCGATGAAGTTGCGGCGGCTGATCGGCACCTGGTCGGCCGGCTTGACGGCCTTCCCCTCGGTGCCGGTGTGCGGGGGAGTGAAGTCCGGGTCGTACGGCAGCGACGGGTCGCAGCGCACGCCGAAGTAGTTCTGCACGCGGCGCTCGGTCGGCAGGCCGTTGTCGTCCCAGCCCATCGGGTAGAAGACTTCCTTGCCGCGCATGCGCCAGAAGCGCGCGACGACGTCGGTGTGCGTGTAGCTGAAGACGTGGCCGACGTGCAGGGAGCCGGAGACGGTGGGCGGCGGCGTGTCGATCGAGTACACCTCGTCGCGGCTACGGGTCCGGTCGAACGCGAAGGTGCCCTCGGCGCTCCAGCGCTCGTCGAAGCGCTGCTCGAGCCCGTCGAGGCTGACCTTGTCCGGTACCTCCCGGACCACCGCGCGGACGACGTCGCCGGCTACCTGAGCGCCGGTCGAGGGGGTCGCTGCGGAGGCCTGCTCGGGCGCGGTCTGCGCCTGGGGGGTCGGGAAGTCGCTCATGGTCGCCCATTGTCCCAGAAGCGCCGGCCTCGTCCGCACGGCTTTCCACCCTCCGGGCGCGGGCCCGACGGCGCGGCGCGCCGCGCGCTCACACGTCGCGGTCGCGCTTCGCCGCGGCGAGGAGCTCGGCCAGCTCCGCCGCGGTCACCTGCCGCCCGCGCTTCGGCGGCCAGGGGTCCAGGCCGTCGGGCGAGTACGGCGCGCCGTAGGCGGGCATGTCGCTCTGGAAGCGCCAGCCCTCGGCGAGCGGTCCGACGTCGTACGCGTGGAAGCCGAGGCGCTCGACCATCTCGATGACGGTCCGCTTCGCGGCGGCAGCCTCGGGCGGGTCCTCGTCGCCGGCGACGGGCAGCGCCGTGCGCTCCGGGTCGCCCGGCGCACGGGCCAGCATGGGCAGGTTCGTGTACGCGATGTTGTTGAAGGCCTTGACCACGTAGGCGCCGGGCAGGAGCGCCGCGAGGAGCTCCGACGTCGTGGTCGTCTCCTCGTCGAGCACCGGGATGTCGCCGTCGCGCTGCGGGTAGTAGTTGCAGGTGTCGACCACCGTCTTGCCCGTCAGGTCCGCCACCGGGAGGTCGCTCAGCGCCGCGAGCGGGACGGCTACGACCACGACGTCGGCGGCGCGCGCGGCCTCGCCCGGCGTCGCGGCGCTCGCACGGGTGCCGATCTCCTCGACGAGCTCCGCGAGCGTCTCCGGGCCGCGGCTGTTGCTCAGCACCACGTCGTACCCCGCGTGCGCGGAGAGCCTGGCCAGCGTGCTGCCGATGTGCCCGCTGCCGATGAATCCGATGGTCGTCATGGACCCACCCTCCTCATGACAGGCGGTCCTACGCTCGGCCGTTCACGCAGGGCGGACAGCGCGACCCTCGCCACGGGGGGCGTTCTCTGACTAAGGTCCGAGATATGACCACGTCCGTCCCGGAGACCGACGCCCACGCCGGCGTCGTGCGCCGGTTCAACCGCAGCTACACCCAGCGCATCGGCGCGCTCGACGACTCGTTCCTCGGCACGGGCATGCCGCTCGGGACGGCCCGGCTGCTGTTCGAGGTCGGCGCTGATCCCGCGACCACCCGCGACCTGCGCGCCCGGCTCGGCCTCGACTCCGGCTACCTCAGCCGGCTGCTGCGCCGCCTCGAGGCCGACGGCCTCGTCACGGTCACCGAGGACCCGGACGACCGTCGTCGTCGGGTCGTCGGCCTGACCGACGCCGGTCGTGCGCGCTGGGACGACCTCGAACGCCGGTCCGCAGAGCGCGCCCGCGAGCTGCTCGCCCCGCTCACCGAGCGGCAGCGCGCACGTCTCGCCGCTGCGCTGGCCGAGGCCGACCTGCTCGTGCGGGCGGCGACCGTGACGCTCGAGCGGGTCGACGCCTCGAGCCCGGTCGCCCGCGCCGCCGTCGGCGAGTACTTCGCCGAGCTCGACAGGCGGTTCCCGGGCGGCTTCGACGCGGGCGAGCAGTCCGCCGCCGACGCACAGAAGCTGGGCCCGCCGTCGGGCGCGTTCGTCGTCGCGACGAGCGACGGCGAGCCCGTCGCCTGCGGGGGAGTGCAGACGATCGGCGACGGGGTGGGGGAGATCAAGCGCATGTGGGTGCACGCCGACTGGCGCGGCGCAGGGCTCGGCTCCCGGCTGCTGCGCCACCTGGAGGGCGTGGCCCGCGAGCTCGGCCACACGGCCGTGCGCCTCGACACCAACGGGACCCTGACCGAGGCGGTCGCGATGTACCGGCGGGCGGGCTACCTGGAGATCGAGCGCTACAACGACAACCCGTACGCCGAGCGCTTCTTCGCCAAGGACCTGGCGTGACGCGGCCGCGGCGGGCGTAAGGTCAGGGCCATGGCTGCTTCACCCGACCTGACCATCGGCTATGCCGCGATGCTCGAGCAGTTCCACCCCACCGACGTCGTCGAGTACTCCGCCTACGCCGAGGAGCACGGCTTCTCGGGCGTCATGGCGGCCGACCACTTCCAGCCGTGGGTCCCGCAGCAGGGCGAGGCCGCGTTCGTCTGGAACGTGCTGACCGCCCTGGGCGAGCGGACGCGCGGCGACATCGGCCCGGGCGTGACTGCGCCCACGTTCCGCTGGCACCCCGCGATGGTCGCGCAGGCGTCGGCCACGCTCGCCGCGATGTACCCCGGCCGGCACTGGCTCGGGCTGGGCTCGGGCGAGGCGCTCAACGAGCACGTCGTGGCCGGCTACTGGCCCGAGGCTCCGGAGCGCATCAACCGCATGTTCGAGGCCATCGACATCATCAAGAAGCTCTTCCAGTCCGGCATCGACGGCAAGGACGTCAAGCACTCCGGGCAGTTCTACAAGATGGAGTCCACGCGCCTGTGGACCATGCCGGAGCAGGCGCCCGAGATCCTCGTCGCCACCGCCGGCCCGGTCACCGCCAAGCGCGCGGGCAAGCACGCCGACGGCCTCATCACCGTGGGCGCTCCGCTCGAGAAGATCTCGATGCTCTTCGACCGGTTCGACGCGGGCGCGCGCGAGTCCGGTCGCGACCCGGAGACGATGCCCAAGGTGCTCCAGGTCCACATGTCGTGGGCGGAGACCGACGAGCAGGCGCTCGAGAACGCGATGACCGAGTGGCCCAACGGCGGCATGAAGTTCCCCAAGGCGGACATCCGCTCCCCGCACGACTTCGCCCAGATGGCCAAGCTGGTGCGCCCCGAGGACTTCGAGGGCCGCATGGTCATCAGCGCCGACCCGGACGAGCACCGCGAGGCCATCCAGAAGTACGTCGACCTCGGGTTCGACCGCATCTACCTGCACAACGTGGGCCGCAACCAGCGTGAGTGGATCGAGGTCTTCGGCCGCGAGGTCCTGCCGAAGCTCGTGCGGTGAGCATGCCCGACGGCGAGGCGCGGGTTCCCCAGGACGCGCGCCTCGAGGTGTGGGCACCGCCGGGGCTCGGCGAGGTGCGCCCGGGCGACGACCTCGCCGGCGTCGTCGGTGACCTGCTCGAGCGCGAGGCGCTCGCGGAGGGCGACGTCGTCGTCGTGACCTCCAAGGTCGTGTCCAAGGCCGAGGGTCGCGTGGTCCGGGCCGCCGACCGCGAGCAGGCGATCACCGACGAGACCGTCCGCGTGGTGGCCACGCGCGCCCGGCCGGGGGGTCTGCCCCCGCTGCGGATCGTGGAGAACCGGCTCGGGCTCGTCATGGCCGCCGCGGGCGTCGACGCGTCGAACACGCCCGAGGGCACGGTGCTGCTTCTGCCGGAGGACCCGGACGCGTCTGCGCGGCGCCTGCGTGCCGCGTGGCGCGCGCGATTTGGCCTCGACCGGCTCGGCGTCGTCGTCACCGACACCGCCGGGCGGCCGTGGCGCGACGGGCTCACCGACATCGCGATCGGCGCGGCCGGCGTGGCCGTCGTCGACGACCTGCGCGGGGGAGTCGACGCCCACGGTCGACCGCTCAGCGTGACGGTGACGTCCGTCGCCGACGAGATCGCCGCCGCGTCCGAGCTCGTGCGAGGCAAGGCGACCGGGCGGGCGATCGCCGTGGTGCGGGGCGTCGGCCGGTTCGTGCTGGGCGGGGATGGACCGGCCGGCGACGGGCCCGGCGCGCGGACCCTCGTGCGGCCGAGCGCCGACGACCTGTTCCGCGAAGGGTCCGCCGAGGCCTACGCCCGCGGCTACGCCGCCGCCCGCGCGGAGCTCTCCGGCGAGGTAGCGCCCGACCCGCCGAGGTAGCGCGCACTTCGCC
>JAPSLQ010000080.1:8344-12498 GCA_031180595.1 Isoptericola sp.
CGGCGACCGTCACCACGTCGGCTGGATCCGGCCCGACGGCGACGCGTGGGTCGCGGTGTCGCTGCTCGGTCGCGAGCTCACCGGGCCTGTGGACTGGCTGGAGGCCGAGGCGTCCCTCGACGCGACGGGCCTGTCCTGGCTCGCCGACGTCTGGATGCTCGAGCGCCCCGGCGGCGAGCCGCTGCGCGTCCGGCTCGTCGAGGTCACACCCGACCGCGTCGTCGTGCAGACCGACGACTTCGGCGCCGTCGACGCGCCGGTCGAGCGCATCGAGCTGCCGTGGCCGGCGCCGGCGCGGCTGCGCCCACGGCGGTCGGACGACCCGGACGGCAGGGTCGTCTTCGGCGGGTGACGCCGTCGCTCGCCGGGCGGGCGCTACCTCGCGCAAGAGCGCGCTACCTCGCGCGAGAGCGCGCTACCTCGGCGGTTGAGGCGCTACCTCGCGCAAGAGCGCGCTACCTCGCGCGAGAGCGCGCTACCTCGGCGCTGCGTGCGCTACCTCGCGTCGGCGGGTTCGACGGGTGTCGGCTCGCCGCCGGTGATGCGCACCAGCTCGTCGTACGACGTCGGGAACACGGTCTTGGCGTGACCGGCCGCGGCCCACACGACGTCATACCTGGCGAGCGCCGTGTCGACGAACGTCCGCACCGGCGCGGGGTGCCCCACGGGCGCGACGCCGCCGATGACCTGGCCGGTCGCCTCGAACACGACGTCCTTGCTCGCGCGACCGATCGTGCCGCCGAGCCGGTCGCCGAGGAACGCCGTGTCGACCCGGTGCGCGCCGCTCGTGAGGACGAGGATCGGCTGGCCGTCGAGCGTGAAGACGAGCGAGTTGGCGATGGCGCCGACGTCGACGCCGAGCGCCTCGGCGGCGAGCGCGGCCGTGGTGACGGCGTCGTCGAGCCAGCGGACCTGACCCGTGGCGCCGGCGGCGTCGAGTGCGGCGCGGACCTTGTCGACGGCCGGGTGCGTGGGTGTTGGCGTCGTCGTCATGCCGCGATGCTACTGAGGGCCCGTGGGCCGGCCCCCGACTTTTCGAGCCACCGCGGACGACAGCCGCCACGCGAGCAGTCCGAGTCCCGCCACCGCGAGGGCGAAGCCTGCGGCGATCGCGACCACGGCCGCGAGCGCGGGGCCGGCGATCTCCTCGTGGCCCAGGTCCTGGACGCCGATCATCACGCACTGGAAGGCAACGAACGCCGCGCCGAGGACGACCAGCACGGCCCCGGTGCGCCGGGCACCTGTGGCACGTGCGACCGCGCCCGGCAGCACGGCGACGCCGAAGAACACGCAGATCATCGCGGTGCCCGCCACGGAGAACCCGGTGTCGCCGTCGACGGCCAGGGTCGCGAGCCGCATGAGGCCGCGCGCCGCCAGGCCCGCCACCACCCCGGCGAGGAGCGCGGCGCCGGCACCGAGCAGGGCCCGTCGCCCGAGTCTTCGCCGGGTGCGCGGCCGGGTGGACGAGATGCCGGCGGGGCTGTCGGGGGGAACGGTCGTGGTCATGGCGGTCCTCTCCGTCGAGCGGCGTGCGGTGGGGTCACGTCGCAGGGATGAGCGGGGCGCCGACGTCGAGCAGCGCTCGCGCGGCGGGGTCGTCGAACGGCACGTCGGTGACGATGCCGGTCACGTGCTCAAGAGGGAGGACGCGGAACGCTGATGCAGCGCCGATCTTCTCGGCGCTTGCGAGGACGTACGTGTCGCCCGCGCGGCCGGCGAGCGTGCGCTTCATCGCGGCCTCCTCCGGGTCGCCCGTCGTGAGGCCGGCCTCCGGGTGCACGCCCGTCACGCCCAGCAGGAAGACGTCGGCCCAGACCCCGGCGGCGGCCTCCGCGGTGATCGAGCCCGAGGTGACCACCGAGTGCTTGAACAGCCGTCCGCCGAGCACGAGCACCTCGACGGTCGGGTGCTCGGCCAGCGCGGCGGCGACCGTGGGGCTGTGCGTCACGATCGTCGCCTCGAGGTCGGGCGGGAGCGCGCGTGCGACGGCGAGCGCCGTCGTGCCCCCGTCGAGGATCGCGGTGCACCCGGGCCGGACGAGCTCCACGGCCGCGCGGGCCACGCGGTCCTTGTTCTCGACCGCGACCTGTCGGCGCCCCGCGTAGTCGACGACCGCGGGGGAGACGGGCAACGCCCCGCCGTACACGCGCTGCGCGAGGCCCGCGGCGGCGAGCTCGCGCAGGTCGCGGCGGACGCTGTCCTCGGACAGGCCGTGCCGCGTCGCGAAGTCCTTGGCGACCACGCGCCCTTCAGTGCGCAGCACCCGCAGCAGCTCGTCCCGTCGTTGTGCCGGCAGCATTCGCCCCTCCACGTTCTTGCCGAGTTGATCCGTACTAATGCCTAGTCTTGCACGTTCTTCCGTACTATGGTCGGCACCATGAAACCTCAGATGATCCTGATCGCCGGCCCCTACAAGTCCGGCACCGACGGCGACCCCGCGGCCATGGCCGCCAACCTCCGCCGGCTCGAGCAGGCCGCGTGGCCGGTCTTCGAGCGCGGGCACGTGCCGATGATCGGCGAGTGGGTCGCGCTCCCCGTGCTCGAGAGCATGGGCGCGGACGGGCCGACCGACCCCCGCGCCGAGGAGATCCTCTACCCGACGGCCGAGCGCCTGCTGCAGCACTGCGACGCCGTCCTGCGGCTCCCCGGCGAGTCGCGGGGCGCGGACAACGACGTCGCGATCGCGCGACGTCGCGGCCTGCCCGTGTACACGTCGGTGGACGACATCCCGTACGCCCGAGCCGGCGCGACCGTCTGACGCTGCGCGGTCCGATCCCTTCCGGTTTCCCCGGAGCGCCCGGCGACGTACCGTCGGAGGCGAAGGGGACATCTCGATCGAGGAGGATCGGCATGTCACGAAGCACGCGTTCTCTCGTCCGCCGTGGGGCGCTCGTCGCGGCCCTCGGTCTCGCGGCCGCCGGGGCGGGCCTGCCCGCCGTCGGCGCGCCGAACCAGGTCCCGCTCAACGTCGGCCAGGAGACCACCGGCTCGAACACCGGCGCGAGCGGGTTCTTCACCTACACCATCGAGGGCGACACGCTCTGCTACACCCTCGAGGCGAGGCGGCTGTCCGTCCCGGCGGTGGCGGCGCACATCCACGTCGGGGACCGGAAGGTCGCCGGACCGGTCGTGGTGCCGCTGAGCGTGGGCTCGGGCACCTCGTTCACGGTGTCGGACTGCATCACGGACACCTCCGGGATCCTCGACCAGATCGCCGAGAACCCGCGGGACTACTACGTCAACGTGCACACGCCGACGTTCCCGGGCGGCGAGATCCGAGGCCAGCTCACGCACTGACCACCGCCACCAGCAGCAACGAGCGTGCTGACTCTTTCCGCAGACCACGGGTTTGCGGAAAGAGTCAGCACGCTCGATCGCGCGCTCGGGGTACGACGGCGGTCACCGCCGCGGGTCGACGACCACCATCCCGGTGCGCGGTGCGTCGTGCAGGCCGGGCAGCAGCGCCGCGCCCTCCTCGAGGCCGACGACGCGCTCGACCAGGTCCTGCGGGCGCAGCGTCCCGTCGGCGACGAGCGCCAGCATCTCCGGATAGTCGGCCGCGGCCATGCCGTGGCTGCCGAGCACGTCGAGCTCCCAGCCGATGACGCGGCTCATCGGCACCCGCGGGTGCCCGTCGACGGGCGGGAGCAGGCCCACCTGCACGTGCCTGCCCTGTCGCCGCAGGCTCAGGATGCCGTCGGCGCAGGTCTGCTGGCTCCCGACGGCGTCGACCGCGACGTGCGCACCGCCGTCGGTCAGGGTGTGCACCTGGTCGGCCACGTCGGCGCCCACCCCGGCGAGGACCGTGCGCTCCGCCCCCGCCCTGCGCGCGGCGTCGAGCGCGCCGTCGTGCCGGTCGACCGCGACGACGCGCGCGCCGAGAGCGGAGGCGACCATGACGGCGCTGAGCCCGACGCCGCCGGCCCCGATCACCACGACCCACTCGCCGGGCCGCACCCTGGCCCGGCCCGTCACCGCTCGGTAGGCGGTCGCGAAGCGGCAGCCGAGGCTCGCGGCCTCGGCGTCCGTGACGCCGTCGGGCACGGCGACGAGGTTGGTGTCCGCCGCGTGCAGCGCGACGAGCTCGGCGTCGGAGCCCCAGTGCGTGAAGCCCGGCTGCGTCTGGTCGGGGCAGACCTGCGCCTGGCCCGCCG
>JAPSLQ010000348.1 GCA_031180595.1 Isoptericola sp.
CGCGCCGTCCTCGGCAAGGACGACCAGATCCGCCTCGCGCTGACGTGCATGCTCGCCGACGGGCACCTCCTGCTCGAGGACGCCCCGGGCACGGGCAAGACGTCGCTCGCGCGTGCCATGGCGGCGAGCGTGCAGGGCACGAACCACCGCATCCAGTTCACGCCCGACCTGCTGCCCTCGGACGTCACGGGCGTGACGATCTACGACCAGCAGACCGGGAAGTTCGACTTCCACCCGGGCCCGGTGTTCGCGAACATCGTGCTCGCCGACGAGATCAACCGCGCGTCGCCCAAGACGCAGTCGGCGCTGCTCGAGGTCATGGAGGAGGGGCGGGTCACGGTCGACGGCGTGCCGCACGCGGTCGGCAGCCCGTTCATGGTCATCGCGACGCAGAACCCCATCGAGCAGGCCGGCACGTACCGCCTGCCCGAGGCACAGCTCGACCGCTTCCTGATGAAGACGTCGATCGGCTACCCCGACCTCGCCTCGACGGTAGAGATCCTCGCCGGCGCGTCGGTGCGCGACCGCAGCGCGGCGCTGCAGCCCGTCATCACCGGGCAGGCCGTGGTCGAGATGACCGCGCTCGCCGCCACGACGCACGTCGACCCTGCCGTGCTCGAGTACGTCTCGAGGCTCGCCGAGGAGTCGCGCGCGGCCGCGGACGTGCACGTCGGCGTCTCCGTGCGTGGCGCGCTCGCGCTCGTGCGGTGCATGAAGGTCTGGGCCGCCGCCCACGGGCGCAACTACGTGCTGCCGGACGACGTCAAGGACCTCGTCCACCACGTGTGGACCCACCGGATCGTGCTCGACCCCGAGGCGGAGTTCGCGGGTGCGACGGCGGCGGGCGCGATCGACCGCCTGCTCGTCGACGTCCCCGCGCCGCAGGAACGCCGGACCGCCTGAGCCGGAGCACGCCATGACCACCACCTCCGAGCGGGAGACCTCCGCCACCGACGCGCCCGGTGCCGACGCGCCGGCCACGGTCGCCCCCGAGACGCCGCCTGCCGCGCCGGCCGGCGGGCGGGCCGCGTCGTCGGCGCAGCCCGACGCCGACGGCACCGGCCTGCGCGGACGGCTCGACGACGCCGCCGCGGCGGTCGCGGGTGGGCTCGCGCGCGCGGCGGCCGCCCTCGCGCCCGCGGTCGGGGTGATCTCCGCGTTCGGGTGGGGCGTCCTCGCCCTCGTGGCGGTCGCGTGGTGGGCCGGGCTCGACCTGCGGTGGGAGGAGGCCGCCGTCGTCGCGACCGCCGGCACCGTCGCGCTGCTCGCCGCGATCGTGTTCGTCCTCGGGCGCCTGCGCTACACCGTCGTGCTCGACGTCGCGGCCCGCCGCGTCGTCGTGG
Organism: Isoptericola sp.; assembly: GCA_031180595.1. Lineage (GTDB taxonomy): Bacteria > Actinomycetota > Actinomycetes > Actinomycetales > Cellulomonadaceae > Isoptericola. Next base: position 1,344 of record JAPSLQ010000348.1, read on the forward strand.
GTGACCGCGCCGTCGGTCGGCTGCTCGTGCGCAACGACTCGCCGCGTCCGATGCTGCCGGCCGTGATGGAGCTCCAGGTCGGCCGCGGCATGGCGAGCTTCCCGGTGCCGCGCCTGCGCCCGGGCGCCGAGCACGAGGAGCTCTTCGCCGTCCCGACGCAGCGCCGCGCCGTCATCCCCCTGGGTCCGGTCCGCTCGGTGCGCTCCGACCCGCTCGGCCTGCTCCG
>JAPSLQ010000349.1 GCA_031180595.1 Isoptericola sp.
CGCGAGCGCCGGTGGGCGCGGAACGCCACGTCCTCGGCGAGCCGTGCGCGCTCGCGCTCCGCGCGCAGCCGCAGCTCGCTCGTGCAGGCGGCCGACAGGTCCGACAGCGTGGCCAGGTCGACGTCGGTCCAGACGCGGGGCGCCGAGTGGAGCGCCCAGAGCGCTCCCACGGCGTGGCCCGCCCCGTCGTGCACGGGGAACCCGGCGAACGCGGCCGCCCCGAGGTCGCGCATCGACCCGAGGTCCTCCACGCGCGGGTCGTGCTCGGCGTCGCGCACGACGACCGGTGCCCCGGTCCGCGTGATCAGGGTGGTCAGCGGCTCGGCGACGCGGAGGACCCGCGAGCCCTGCGTGGCGACCGGCAGCCCCACGGCGCCGGGCAGCACGAGGCCGTCCGACGCGTGCAGCGCGACCGCCGCGGCGGAGACGTCGAGGTGCCGGTGCACGAGGCGCGCGACCCGGTCGAAGACCTCGTCCGCCACGCCCGTACCGGGCCCACGACCCGCCAGGGCTCCGACGACGAGGGGCTCCGTCACCCGCCCAGTATGGGGGAGTCCACCTCAGACCTCCAGGAGCCCCCTGCGGGTCGCGACGGCGACGGCCTCGGCCCGCCCGGAGACGCCGAGCTTCGCCAGCACGTTGGACACGTGGACGCTCACCGTCTTGGTCGAGATGTAGAGCCGTTCGCCGATCTGCCGGTTGGACAGCCCCTGGGCCACGAGCGTGAGCACCTCCTCCTCGCGCTCGGTCAGGGCCGACGTCGTCTCCCGCCGCACGCCCGGCAGCGGCAGGCGTGCCCGGCGGGCCCACGCGCGCAGCGCGTCGGCCAGGGGACGGGCACCCATGGCTTCGGCCTCCCGCAGGGCTTCGGCGCCCTCGAGCTCGGCCGCGTTGCGGTCGCCCGCCGCGCGCAGCGCCTGCGCCCACCGGAACCTCGAGCGCGCGACCTCGTACCGGTAGCCGAAGCCGAACTCCCGCACCGTGGCCTCCCACAGGGCGGGGTCGGCCGGCTCGCCGCCGGTCGCCGCGACGAGCCGGGCGTGCTCCGCCTCGGCGCGCCGCAGCCAGGCGCGGCCCTCCGGCCCGAGGGTCCCGCCGCGCGGGCGCCCTCGCTCGGCCGTCTCGTGGGCCACGGCGAGCAGCGTCTCGCCCTTGGCCCGGCGTTCCGCCTGCTCGGGCGAGTCCGGCCCCGTGGCCGCGTCCTCGGCGGCGCCGGCCAGCGCCGCCAGGGCGAGGGCGCAGATCCAGATGCGGCCGAGGAAGTAGGTGCTCCACACGGCACCCAGGTGCTCGGCGACCTCCTCGGCGAGCGCGACCGCCTCGTCGTAACGACCGGCCCACGTGAGGGCGTCGACCCGGCACCCTCCGGACGTGAGCGCGATGAAGCCGTCCGTGTCCCAGTCGTCACGCATCGCCTCGGCCCGGGCGATGACGTCCTCGTCCCCGCGCGCCACGGCCGCGTAGAGCCGGGCGCCGGCGAGGAACACGGCCTCCGACGCCGGGACGCCGTCCAGCGGCTCCGGCGTGGCGAGGCGGCCGCGGACGTAGAGGAC
>JAPSLQ010000081.1 GCA_031180595.1 Isoptericola sp.
CCGTGGCCATCGCCGAGCTCGCGGGCTCGCGCGGCGGCGACTGGCACCTGCTCACGGCGGGCGCCTTCATCGCGATGGTCGTCCCGCTCGTGGTGTTCATCGCGCTGCAGCGCTACTTCGTGCGCGGCATGCTCGCGGGTGCCGTCAAGGGCTGACGCCCGCACCCGCACGGACGACGGCGGCCCGGGCACTGAGTGCCCGGGCCGCCGGTCGTGCTGTGGTCGGTCGTCAGACCGCCGCGGGCTGCTCGACAGCCTTGGGGTCCGCGCCGAAGCGGTTCTGCCCCCGCGTGCCCTCGAGCGCGCAGAAGACGACCACGACGATCCAGCCGACGAACGGCACGAGGCCGATGAACCACCAGAACCCGCTCCGGTCGGTGTCGTGCAGGCGGCGCACCGTGACGGCGATGCTCGGGATGACCAGCGCGAGGGAGACGAGGTTCGCGATCACGCCCGTGGCGCCGTAGCTCGGCATCCCGGTGACCTGGTCGAACTGGATACCACCGGTGGCACCCGCGAGCGCGCCGAGCACGGCCCCCACGAGAAGGTTGAAGAGGGCCCAGTACCAGAACTCCGAGCGGCGGGCGCGGCCGGAGAAGGTGGCGTACTTGGAGAAGACGGACTTGATGGCATCGACAAAGCTCATCGGAGACCTCGCTGTGTGGTGATGACCGGCCGGGGACGCCCGACCGCTCGGACAGTAGATGACCACTCACCTCACGTCCAGCATCTCTCGACCGTTTCTTCATATCCGTCCCCGCGGAGCGGCGACGTAGGCTCCCCCCGTGTCGTCCGCTCCCGCCACGCCGCCCCCGCCGAGCCCGCCCGCCCTCGCCCGCGGGACGCTCGACGGCGTGCCGGCCCCGGCGCTCTTCGTCGTCTCGGGGCTGACCCTCTACCTGGGCGCCGCGGTCGCGGTCGGACTCTTCGAGTCGCTGGGTGCTCCCACGGTGAGCTGGTGGCGGATCGTGCTCGCCGCGGTCGTGCTCCTGGCGTGGCGCCGACCCTGGCGCCGGAGGTGGCGACGCCGGGACCTCGCGTGGGCGGCACTGTTCGGCGTCGTGCTCGCGGCGATGAACATCGTGTTCTACGTGGGCATCGACCACCTGCCGCTGGGTGTGGCGGTCGCGATCGAGTTCTGCGGCCCGGTCGCGGTCGCCGCCGTCACCGGCCGCGGCTGGCGCGAGCGCGGCGCGATCGTCGTCGCGGCCGCCGGCGTCGTGCTGCTCGCGGGCATCACGCTCGAGTCCGACGACCTGGCGCGCGCCGACGTCGTCGTCGGGCTCGCGGCGATCTTCGCCGCCGCGGCCTGCTGGGCGGGCTACATCGTGCTCGGCAAGCGCGTGGCCGGAGCCGGCTCGGGCGTCGGGTCCGGCATCGACGGCCTGGCCGTCGGCATGCTCGCCGGCGCCCTGGCGTTCGCCCCGTTCTTCGGGGCGTCCGTGACGACGGTCGTGCCCGACGTCCGGCTGCTCGCGTTCCTGCTCGCCGTCGCCGTGTGCTCGTCGGTCGTCCCCTACGTGCTCGACCAGGTCGTGCTGCGCCGCGTCGGCACCGCGGCGTTCTCGGTGCTGCTCGCCCTGCTGCCGGCCACGGCCGTCGTGGTCGGCGCCGTCGTGCTCGCGCAGGTGCCGAGCTGGCCCGAGCTGGTCGGGCTCGCCCTCGTCTCCGGTGCGATCGCGATGACGGCGACCGCCCGGTAGCGGCGCCGGGACTCAAAGGTACTGGCCGGGCGAGGGGCGTCCGTCCTCGGGGTGCTGGCCGTGCCCGGGCCCGCCCGGGCCGAACGGCGCCGGGTGCGTGCCGGGCGGGAGCTGCCGGCGCATCTGGGACAGCTGCGCCTGCGCGGCCATCTGCTGCGCCACGAGCGCCGTCTGGATCCCGTGGAACAGGCCCTCGAGCCACCCGACGAGCTGGGCCTGGGCGACGCGCAGCTCGGCGTCGGACGGGACGGCTTCGTCGGTGAACGGCAGCGTGATCCGGCGCAGCTCCTCGACGAGGTCGGGGGAGAGGCCGTCCTCCAGCTCGCTGATCGAGCGCTCGTGGATCTCCGCGAGGCGGGTCCGGGCGGCGTCGTCGAGCGGTGCGTCGCGCACCTCGTCGAGGAGTCGCTTGATCATGCCGCCGATGCGCATCACCTTCGCGGGTTCCTCGATGCGCGAGCTCTCGTCGTCGTCGGCGTCCTCGCCGCCCCCGGCCGGCGCCACCTCGGTGCCGTCGGGCGTCACCACGCGGCGGTGCTCGTCGTGTCCGGGGCCGTCGGCCGACGGTCCGGTCGACGCGTCCTGCGCGGCCGCGGTGGCGGCGTCGGACGTCGGGTCGGTGCTGCTCACGTCTCGGTCGGTCATGGCACCAGTGTGTCCCAGGCCGCCCACGCGCGTCAGGGGAGGAGCAGGACCTTGCCGAACGCCTCACCGGAGGACAGCAGCTCGTGGGCCGTCTCGGCCTCCGCGAGGGGCAGACGAGCGTGCACCACGGGCCGCACCTGTCCCGCGGCGACCAAGGGCCAGACGCGTTCGCCCACGGCCGTGACGATCGCGGCCTTCTCCTCGGGCGTGCGGGACCGCAGCGTGGTGCCCGTGACCTGCGCTCGCTTGGTCATGAGCGCGCCGAGGTCGAGCTCCCCACGCCGGCCCTTCTGCAGACCGATGACGACGAGGCGTCCGCCGGGTGCCAGCACGCGCACGTTGTCGGGCAGGTACTTGGCGCCGACGACGTCGAGCACGACGTCGGCCCCGTGACCCGCCGACGCCGAGCGGACGCCGGCGACGAAGTCGTCGCGCCGGTGGTCGAGGCCCGCGACGGCGCCCAGCTCGGTGCACCGTGCGGCGCGCCCGGGCCCGCCGGCGGTCGCCACGACGTGCGCGCCGAGCGCCGTCGCGAGCTGGATCGCGATCGAGCCGACCCCGCCGGAACCGCCGTGGACGAGGACCCACTCGCCGGCCGTCAGGTGCGCCGTGTCGACGAGGTTGGTCCACGCCGTGCACACCGCCTCCGGGAGCGCTGCGGCGTCGACCAGGTCGACGCCGTCGGGCGCCGGAAGCACCTGGCTCGCGCGGACGACAACCTGTTCGGCGTACCCGCCGCCCTCGAGCAGCGCGACGACCGGATCCCCGACACGCGGGGACGACACGCCGGGTCCGGCGACCGACACCACACCGGAGACCTCCAGACCCGGCCAGTCGGGCGCTCCTGGCGGAGGAGGGTACTGACCGGCTCGTTGCAGCAGGTCAGCGCGGTTCACGCCGGCCGCGACGACGTCGATCACGACCTCTCCTGCGCCCGGTTCGCGTAGGTTCACCTGGGATAGGGCGAGTTTCCTCGGAGCCCCTGCTGCCGATATCGTGACCGCTCGCACACCGGTGGAGCCTACCCGTGCGCCCTCGCGGCACTCCGAGCGGCGTGACGGTTCCGCCCAGGGTGCCCGGCACCTTCGAGGGCCGAGCCGAGCAGCCGTTCGGCGAAGTCCCCGACCGAACAGTGATGGAGAGAGGTACCGATGCTCCGCAGGTTGGGCGTTCGCGGGAAGATCCTTGCGACACTCGCCGTGCCGATCTTCGTCCTTGCCATGGTGGCGGTGTGGATCTCCGGCGGCTCGTTCCAGGAGATGCGTCAGGCACAGCAGACGTCCGACCTCATCGCGAGCCTCGAGGCGCAGGACCGCGCGGGTACCGCGTTCGCCGCCGAGCGCGCCCTCAACATCGCCGTCTCCCTCGGCATCCCGGGCGCGCGGGCGCAGCTCGAGGCGGCGCAGGAGGAGACCGACGCGGCCGTCGCCGCCCGCGACGCGATCCTGAGCACGGTGGAGACGGACGCGCTCGACCCCCAGGTCGGCGAGGCCGTCCGACGCACCGTCAACGACCGCGGCGCCGTCGACCTGCTGCAGAACCAGGTGATGGAGGGCACCATCGCCGAGGCCGACGCGACGGCCAAGTACAACCAGATCATCGACAACGCGCTCGAGGTTCCCCGCGTCCTCGCGGCGACGACGACGGACCGTGCCCTCGCCCAGCGCATCGACGCGTACGTCGCCATGGACGAGGTCCTCCTCGCCAACACCGAGGAGCGCCCGTACGTCGGCCACGTCCTCGGTCAGCTCGCCGCCGGAGAGGAACCGGACACGGAGGTGCTGCTGCGCGCGTTGTCGCTCATCAGCCAGACGGACAGCGCGCGCGCCGACGCGCAGGCCGCGCTCAACCGACTTCCCGGCCACCACGTCGTCACGTCCTTCTCGGGCGACCTCGGTTACATCCGCAACGCGGTCTTCACGAGCCAGTTCCAGCAGCTCGACCCGGCGGTGGTCGCGCAGTGGTCGGAGCTCTCCCAGGACTGGGTCGACGCGAACAGGCCCGAGCGTGACGAGGTGCGCGCGGACACCGGGACGTTCGCCGCCGACCTCGCGACCGCGTCCTGGGAGCGGCTGCTCGTCACCGCGGGCGTCGCGTTCGGCGTCGTCGTGCTGTCGTTCCTGCTCGCGATCGTCATCGCCCGGCGCATCGTCGTCCCGCTGCGCCGCCTGACGCACGCGACCGCGCAGGTGCGCGAGCGCCTGCCCCAGATGGTCGAGCAGATGGCGGTCCCGGGCCACGCGCCGTCCATCGAGCTCGTGCAGATCCCGGTCGAGTCGACCGACGAGGTCGGTCGACTCGCCGCGGCGTTCAACGACGTCAACGCGACGACCATGGAGGTCGCCCGCGAGCAGGCCGCGCTGCGCGGCTCGATCGCGGAGATGTTCGTCAACGTCGCGCGGCGCGACCAGGTCCTGCTCAACCGCCAGCTCGCCTTCCTGGACGAGCTCGAGCGGTCGGAGGAGGACCCGACCACGCTGTCGAACCTGTTCCGGCTCGACCACCTCGCCACCCGCATGCGCCGCAACGCGGAGTCCCTGCTCGTCCTGGCGGGCATCGACTCGGGACGTCGGGTGCGCCAGCCCATGCCGGTCTCCGACGTGATCCGTACGGCATCGTCCGAGATCGAGCTGTACGACCGCATCCGTCTCGACCTGCGCGTCGACCCGCTCATGCTCGGGCACAACGCCCTCAGCTCCGCCCACCTGCTCGCCGAGCTCCTCGAGAACGCGACGATGTTCTCCGAGCCGCACACGCCGGTCGAGGTCACGACCGGTCAGGACGAGCGCGGCGTCGTCGTCACGGTCCGCGACCACGGCCTCGGCATGACGGCCGAGGAGCTCGCCGAGGCGAACACCCGGGTCGCCAGCCGTGCGGCGTCCGACGCCGTCGGCGCCCAGCGCCTCGGGCTCTTCGTGGTCGGGCGTCTCGCCGACCGGCTCGGTGCGTCGGTCCACTTCGCGGTGGGCGAGGACGGCGAGGGCACGGTCGCGACCGTCGTGTTCCCGGCCGTGCTGTTCGTCCCCGACGACGCCGTGCCCCTGCCCCAGCCGACCGACCCGCTCGAGGCCTCGACGCAGGCCGCCGCCGCGAGCCTCGTGCAGCGCCCGGCCGAGCCCGGTGCGACCCCGTCGGCGCCCGGCCGGCCCGCGACGCCCGCGAGCGGCGTCTCGCAGCCCGTGCCCGCCATCGAGGCGCCGTCCGGGCCGACCACGGCCGCGATGCCGGTGGCCGCGGCGCCCGCCGTGTCGGAGCCCGAGCCGCCCGCCGCGGTGCCGGTCGACCTCGACGCGCTCACCGACGGCACGACGTCGGCCGGCATGCCGCGCCGGCGTCGCACCGAGCCGACCGCGGACTCGGGGCCGATCGTGCTGCCCCCGATCGAGACGCCGCAGCTTCCCGACCTGTCGGACGCTCCGGTCGACGAGGCCTGGACGCCGCCGAGCGCGGTCCCGGCGTCGGGCTCGTCCCTGCCGAGCAGGAGCCGCACCGCGCCCGAGGCGCTGCCGGTCGAGCCCGAGCCGGAGCCCGCCCCGGCGCCGCGCGTCGACGTCGACCAGCGCACCGCCCTGTTCTCGAGCTTCCGCACCATGGACGCGCTCGACGGCGACAACGAGACGACGCTCCAGCTCGACGCCGTGACCGAGGACCCCGCCGCACTGCCGGGCGAGCTCGACGAGTCGCGCGACGTCCAGACCCAGACGGCGTCCGCGCCCGTCGAGCCGGTGCCCGCACCGGTCGACGCCGCCTCCCCGTCGGACCGCTCCCTGCCCGTGCCCGCCGAGTCGTCCTGGGCGCCCGAGCCGGCACCGTCGGAGCCGGCCCCGGCACCGAGCGAGTCGGCCTGGACCCCGGCCCCGGCCCCCGCCGAGTCGGCGTGGGCGCCCGCCGCGGCGCCGACCGAGGCGGCCTGGGCCCCGGCGGAGTCCGCGTGGGCTCCCGCCGAGTCCGCATGGGCGCCGAGGACGTCGGCGGCCCCCGCCGAGCCGGATCCTGCGGAGCCGGCGCCTGCCGAGCCGGCGCCCGCCGAGCCCACCGAGCCCGCGCCCGCCGAGCGGGCCGGGTCCCCGGCGTCGTCGGCGTACGAGCAGCTCCCCGCCTTCGAGGAGCTCATGTCGGACCTGCCGACCCGCCGCGCGGCCCGCGAGGCCGCCAACGCGGGCCGCAAGCGGGGCCTCTTCGGCCGCAAGCCGGCGACGGAGTCGGAGCCGGCCTCCGCCACGAGCCCGTCCGCACCGGACACGGGGTCCGTGGCGTCCCCGGCGCCAGCCGCGCCCCTCAGCCCCACGCGAGCCGCCGAGCCGTCGCGCGTCTCGGTGCTGGGTGGCGTCGCCGCCTCGCCGGCGCACCCGGTGCTGCCGCCGCCCGGTGAGGTTCAGGCACCCTTCGCGACGCCCCCCGCGGCGTACGTCCCCCCTGCGGCGTACGTGCCGCCGCAGGCGCCGTCGTCGGACCCGGTGCCCGCGGCTCCCGAGCCGGCGCCGTACCAGCCCCGCGCCCTCGATGGGGCCGCGCAGGAGCCTCCTGCCCTGCAGGAGTCGCTCGCGCCGGCGTCGTACTCCCCGGCGGAGCCTGCTGGCGGCGGCGCGGGCGCGCCTCGTCCCACGGCGACCTCGTACGGCGAGTCGGTGCTGCCGCTGCGCGCGACGTCGGACGGCGGCGCGGACCCGTTCGACCCGCAGCACGTGCCCGACACCGTCGAGGCGCGCTCGGAGTGGATGGCGTCCGCCGTCCTGTACGAGGAGATGTCGACCCTGCTGCGACGGGGCGTCTTCGAGGAAGAGAACGTGAGCGCGAGGAACGACGAGCAGACCTACCGCCCGACCGTGGTCAGCGACGCGGGCAACGGCCTCGCGCGCCGCAGCCGCGGCGACGAGACCGCCGCGCCGTCCGACCGGTTCACCGCCCGGATCGAGCGCGACCCGGAGCAGCTCCGGGCACGCCTGTCGGCGTTCCAGTCCGCGACCCTGCGCGGCCGCAGCGAGGCGTCCACCGAGACGGTCTCGACGGCGACGGGGTCGACCGTGAATGATGTCCCTGGATCGGCGCCGCAGTCGCGGTGACCTGCGCCTACGGCGTACCTGACGAGGAGGAAGCGTGACCCTCAGTACTGAAGCGACCAACTTCGGGTGGCTTCTCGACAACTTCGTCCGGACCGTGCCGGGCACCCGGCACACGCTCGTGGTGTCGGCCGACGGCCTGCTCATGGCGATGTCCGACCAGCTCGACCGCACGAGCGGCGACCAGCTCGCCGCGATCGTGTCCGGCATGTCGAGCCTCACGCGCGGTGCGTCGCGTCAGCTCAAGGGCGGCAACGTGCGCCAGGCGATCGTCGAGATGGACAACGGGTTCCTGTTCCTGATGAACGTCTCGAACGGGTCGGTGCTCGCCGTCGTCGCCGAGTCCACCTGCGACATCGGGCTCATCGGCTACGAGATGGCGATGCTCGTCTCGCGCACCGAGGCGACGCTGACGCCGCAGCTCATCTCCGAGATGCGCGGCAGCCTGCCGATCGACGGTCAGACGCGCGCCGCCGCGTCGATGGGATGAGGTCGAGACGATGACGCACGCACCGTTCGGATCCCTGGGCGCGCACTCCGCGGACGGCTACGAGGCTGCCACGGTGCGTCCCTATGCGGTGACGGGTGGCCGCGTCCGATCCGCGATGTCGGACTTTCCGCTCGAGGCCCTGGTCGAGGTCCTGCCCGGGGCGGTGAGCAGCTACGGCCTGACGCCGGAGAAGCGCGCGATCCTCCAGCACGCCGCGCACACCTACGTCTCGATCGCCGAGCTGTCGGCCCTGCTGCGCCTCCCGATCGGCGTGGTCCGCGTCCTCGTCGCGGACATGCAGGAGGAGGGGCACGTCACCGTGCACACCTCGACCCCGGTCAACGTCCACACGGGTCACGGCAGCACCAACTCCGGCCTGTCCCTGAGCGTCTTGGAGAGTGTTCTCAATGGCATTTCCGCCCTCTGACAGCGCGACGCGCGGTGCCGCCGCCGGGGGGTTCGCCCCCGCGTGGGCACCCGTCTCGCAGCCCGCGGGCGCACCCAGCGCGCCCGCGGCCGGCGCCGCGCCGGCTGCCTCGGGCGGTGCACCCGCGCGCCAGAGCGTCCTCGGCGGTGGGCAGCGGCCCCGTGCGGACCAGGCCGCGGCGGCGTCCGCCGCGACCCCCTCGGCGCCGCCCGCACAGCGGCCCGAGACGCCGGACCGGGTCGCGCGGCCGGGTCAGGACGCGCAGCCGGCACAGCCCGCGCAGCCCGGTCAGCCGGCCCAGTACAGCCAGCCTGCGCACCACGCGCCGCAGCCGGCCGCCTCGGGGGCCGCGGCCCCGTCGGCACGTCCGGCCGGCAAGCCCGGCGGTGCGGCTCCGACGGTGACGAAGATCGTCGTGGCCGGTGGCTTCGCCGTGGGCAAGACGACCTTCATCGGCTCCATCTCCGACGTCGAGCCGCTCAACACCGAGGCCGCGATGACCGAGCACTCGGTCGGCGTCGACGACGCCGGCGGCGTCTCGGACCGCAAGACCACCACGACGGTCGCGATGGACTTCGGCCGTGTCGCGCTGCCGGGCAACCTGTGGCTCTACCTGTTCGGCACCCCTGGCCAGGACCGCTTCCTGTTCATGTGGGACGACCTCGTCCGCGGCGCGATCGGCGCCGTCGTGCTCGTCGACACGGACCGCCTCGAGCAGTGCTTCCCCGCGATCGACTACTTCGAGTCGCGCAAGGTGCCGTTCGTCGTCGGCGTGAACTGCTTCGACGGTGTCGCCAAGCACCGCCTCGAGGACGTGCGGGAGGCGCTGCAGATCCCCGCCCACGTGCCGATGCTCTACACGGACGCGCGCTCGCGCGCCGCGACGAAGCAGACCCTCATCGCGCTCGTCCAGCTCGCGATGCGGCAGCTCCGCTCGGGCGCCGGCTCCTGATCGCCCCACCACTACACTGGGGAGCCGCGCGGGACGGCCGGCCGTCGGCCCGCGAGGAGGGCTGACAGAGCGGCCGAATGTGACGGTCTTGAAAACCGTTGTGGGGCGACCCACCGGGGGTTCGAATCCCTCGCCCTCCGCATCGTGCGTCGCACCGTACGACGTCCGAGGCCCGGACCCGGCAGGCGCCGGGTCCGGGCCTTCGTCGTGGCCGGAGCGGGAGGCAGGGAGCCGCTTTGCCGCGGGGGCACCCGGACGGCTAGTCTGGGCGCCGCGGCAGGCTCACCATCGTCGGTCGCGAGGAGACGTCGCATAGTCTGGTCTAGTGCGCCACCCTGCTAAGGTGGTAACGGCGCAAGCCGTTCGCGGGTTCAAATCCCGCCGTCTCCGCCAGGAAGGCTCCGGCTGCGTCGACGCCCGGGGCCTTTTCTGTTGCCCGGACCGCCCGCCCGAGAGCGCCGTCGGTGGCGTCGGTCACGATCGGCCCGCACGGTTTGGGGAACGGCCGACGGGGAGGTAATGTTCTCGTCGGCCGGTGCGGAAAGCACCGCCTGCGCCCGTAGCTCAACGGATAGAGCATCTGACTACGGATCAGAAGGTTGGGGGTTCGAATCCCTCCGGGCGCACGCTGAGCGGGCGGCTCGATCCACATCCAGGGTCGGGCCGTTTCGCGTTTTCAGCCCCAACGGGGTGGCACAGCAGCGAGGTCCGCCGACGACGGCGATCCCGACGTCGGTTCGAACTGACCTGGCCCCGGTCCGTCGTGCTCTGGCGCGGCGGTCGACGCGCTCCCGCGGAGCCGTCCGACGCTGCAGGACCCAGAGAGGGAATCGATCGCATGAGCGATGAGACCTGGAAGACGTTGGCGATCGTGCTCTACATGGGCGCGATGCTGGCGATCGGCTACGCGGCCTTCCGCAACACCAAGGATCTGGACGACTACATGCTGGGCGGCCGCCGCCTGCCCCCCAGCGTCGCGGCGCTGAGCGCCGGCGCCTCCGACATGTCGGGATGGCTCCTCATGGGTCTCCCGGGCGCCATCTACGTGTCGGGGCTCGTCGAGGCGTGGATCGCCATCGGGCTCACCATCGGGGCGTGGCTCAACTGGACCTTCGTCGCCCCGCGGCTGCGGGCCTACACGCAGGTCTCGAACAACTCGATCACCATCCCGAGCTTCTTCGAGAACCGCCTGCGCGACACCTCCCACCTGATCCGCATCGCTGCGGGCGTCATCGTGCTGGTGTTCTTCACGTTCTACGTCTCGTCCGGCATCGTCGCCGGTGGCACGTTCTTCGAGAGCTCGTTCGGGCTCGACTACATGACGGGGCTGCTCGTCGTCGGCGGCGTGACCCTCGCCTACACGCTCTTCGGCGGCTTCCTCGGCGCGACCTGGACGGACGTCGCGCAGGGTCTGCTCATGCTCCTCGCGCTCGTGGTGGTACCGGTCGTGGCGTTCATCGAGCTCGGCGGCTGGGGGCCGATCCGCGAGGGCATCCTCGCGGCCGACACCAGCGCGGCCGCGGACCACCTGTCGTTCGTCGCCGGCGCGACCGCCACCGGGATCCTGTCCGCCGTGGCGTGGGGCCTCGGCTACTTCGGCCAGCCGCACATCATCGTGCGGTTCATGGCGATCCGGTCGCCCGAGGACGCGAAGGCCGGCCGCCGCGTCGGCATCACGTGGATGGTCATCACGGCGGTGGGCGCGATCGTCACGGGCCTCATCGGCGTCGCGTACGTCAACAGCACCGGAGGCACCCTCGAGAACCCCGAGACGGTGTTCCTCTTCCTGTCGCAGGTGCTCTTCCACCCGTTCGTGGCCGGCGTCGTCCTGGCCGCCGTGCTGGCAGCCATCATGTCGACGATCTCCTCGCAGCTCATCGTCTCCTCATCGGCCCTCGTCGAGGACCTCGTCAAGATGACGGGCAAGGAGATGAGCACTCGCACCCAGGTCATGCTCGGCCGGGCGGCGGTGCTCCTGGTGGCGGTCGTGGCGGCCCTGATCGCGCTCGACCGCACGACCACCATCCTCGACCTCGTCGGCTTCGCCTGGGCGGGCTTCGGGGCCGCGTTCGGTCCGATCGTGCTGCTCAGCCTCTACTGGCGTCGTCTCACGCGTTGGGGCGCCCTGGCCGGCATGGTCGTGGGCGCGGTCGTCGCGTTCACGTGGGGACAGTCGGCCCTCGGCGACGTGCTGTACGAGATCGTGCCCGGCTTCGTCCTGGGCGGTCTCGTCGCGATCATCGTCAGCCTGCTCACCCCGGCGCCCGTCGCCGGGATCGGGGCGGAGTTCGACAGCGCCCGCCGGTACACGACCACCGGCGAGGCCGAGGAGCCGGCGACCGTCGCCTGACGGCTCGGCACAGAGCGGCCTCGCACGTCCGGCCGCGCACGGAGGCCCGTCCCCGCTCGGGGGCGGGCCTCCGTGCTTCACGAGGAAGCGCGGCGCCCGCCGAGGTAGCGCGGCGCCCGCCGAGGTAGCGCCGGCCGGGCCGAGGTAGCGCCGGCTGGGCCGAGGTAGCGCCGGCCGCGCCGAGGTAGCGCCGGCCGCGCCGAGGTAGCGCCCCGTGCCGACGGAATACGGCCGCCGGAGAGGCGCGTTGCACCGACAGTCACGAGAGAAACCGGCCCGAGCCCTACGGGGTTGAGGCACCGGCCACGAACGTGGCGCTCGCCACGTCCCGGCGCGTTGACGCGGCCCGGACGTCTGAGTAATGTTCTCTGACGTCAGCCCGACGGGCCGACGGACACCGAGGAGACAGCCGAACGGCTGGGTACCGGTGGCCGCGCCGGGGCTGGAACCATCACCCTCAGGTCCAGGGCACTTCGTGCGCCCTGGAGACGATGGGCCGGTGATGTTCCGAGACCAGACTGCGAAGATCGCGAGATTCGACCGGTTTGGGAAGTCGGAACGGATCTGGTAAGTTTGAGGGGTTGCCCCGGACGGGTCGGAGCCGTGAGTGGTTTCGGTCGGATGGTGTGCGTCGGTTGTTTGAGAACTCAACAGTGTGCTTGATAGTCAATGCCAAGTTTGTTTGAACCTCGTGCCCTGTGTTGT
>JAPSLQ010000350.1 GCA_031180595.1 Isoptericola sp.
TACCTGCCCGCGCCGACGGGCAAGGCCCCGGACCCGGACGCGCTGTTCGAGAGCTTCGGCGAGTGGGCGTCGTCGACCGGCCGCGACCTGTACGCCCACCAGCAGGAGGCGCTGCTCGAGCTCGTGACGGGCTCGCACGTCATCCTCGCGACGCCGACGGGCTCGGGGAAGTCGATGGTGGCGATGGGTGCGCAGTTCGCCGCGCTCGCCGCCCGGCGCTCCGGCATGGGCGGCCGCACGTTCTACACCGCGCCGCTCAAGGCGCTGGTCAGCGAGAAGTTCTTCGACCTGGTCGCGGCGTTCGGGTCGCGCAACGTCGGCATGATGACGGGCGACTCGGCGGTGAACCCGGACGCGCCGATCATCTGCTGCACGGCCGAGATCCTGGCCAACCTGGCGCTGCGCCGCGGCGGCGGCAGCCCGGACGACGACGACCGGATCGCGCAGGTCGTCATGGACGAGTTCCACTTCTACGGCGACCCGCAGCGCGGCTGGGCGTGGCAGGTGCCGCTGCTCGAGCTGCCCGACACGCAGTTCCTGCTCATGTCGGCCACGCTCGGGGACACGACCCGGCTGCGCGAGGACCTCGAGGAGCGCTCCGGCCGGCCCGTGGCCGAGGTGGCCGGTGCCGAGCGCCCCGTGCCGTTGACGTTCTCCTACGTCGAGGAGCCCCTGGGCGAGGTCATCGAGGAGCTCGTCACGACCCACCGCGCCCCCGTCTACGTCGTGCACTTCACGCAGAAGGACGCCGTCGAGCGGGCGCAGGCGCTGCTGAGCACGAACCTCGCCTCCAAGGACGAGAAGGCGGCGATCGCCGCCGAGATCGGCGCCTTCCGGTTCGGCACGGGCTTCGGCAAGACGCTGAGCAAGTTCCTCCGCTCCGGCGTCGGCGTGCACCACGCGGGCATGCTGCCCAAGTACCGGCGGCTCGTCGAGCGCCTCACCCAGCGCGGCCTGCTCAAGGTCGTGTGCGGCACCGACACGCTCGGGGTGGGCATCAACGTGCCGATCCGCACGGTGCTCCTGACGTCCCTGGTGAAGTTCGACGGCGAGCGCATGCGCCACCTGAGCGCGCGCGAGTTCCACCAGATCTCCGGGCGCGCCGGCCGGGCCGGGTTCGACACCGTCGGCGAGGTGCTCGTGATGGCACCCGACCACGTGATCGAGAACCGCAAGGTGCTCGCCAAGGCGGGCGACGACCCGAAGAAGCGCAAGAAGATCGTCCGCAAGAAGGCGCCGGCGGGTGCGGTCAACTGGACCGACTCGACGTTCGAGCGCCTGCGTGACGCCGCGCCCGAGCCGCTCACGAGCCAGTTCCGCGTCAACCACGCGATGGTGCTCAACGTGCTCGCCCGTACGCGCGAGACCGGGCCGCGCGACGCCGACGGCACTGTGGGCACTGTGGGCACTGTGGGCGCCGTCGACCCGATCGACGCGATGCGGCACCTGCTGACCGCCAACCACGACACCGAGGCGCAGCAGGCGACCCACGTCCGCCAGGCGCTGCGCATCTACCGCTCGCTGCGCACCGCGGGCGTGGTGGAGAA
>JAPSLQ010000351.1 GCA_031180595.1 Isoptericola sp.
GACGGGGCTCGGCAGGATCCTGCAGGTGTCGTTCACCACCCCGTTCGTGCCGCTGCGCGACGGCATGGTCGAGCTGTTCGACGCCGTCGTCCTCTCGCTCCACCCCGTCGTGCGCGAGGAGGGCTGAGTGGACGCCCGCTCGCGCCGCACGGCCTTCGTCGCCGCGCTCGTCGTGCTCGCCGTCGCGTCGGTGGCGCGCCTCGTCGTCACCGTCCGGCGCGACGGGATCGACGACGCCGCGCTCTGGATCGCCCTGCTGGTCGTGGTCGCCGTCGTGGCGGTGACGCTCTGGGTGGTGGTGCGACGCGCGGGTGCGGTCGCGGCGCACGCCGCGCGACGCCGGCCCGGCGCGCGCGTGATCCCGGCGTTCACGACGGCCCAGACCGTCGACCAGGCCCACGCGCTCGGCGCGAGCGCACGCGGCTGGATGCCCATGGGTGGCAGCCCCGTGGCGCTCGCGGTGCTCGGCGACCGGGTCGAGGTCTGGGCGCGGGCGGAGGACCTGCCGCGCTGGGTGGTCCGGCGCCTGCCCGGCGCCGCCGGCGAGGTGCGGGCCGTCTACGGGTCCCGCGAGACGCGTGCCCTGCACGTGTCCGACGGCGCCGCGGCGGTCACCGTCGTGCCGGCCTACCGCCCGCTGCGCGCGACGGGCGGCAGGGTGGGCGACGACGTCGCGCGGGCCGTCGCGGAGATCGCCGCCACGCCGTAGTCAGGCGCCGACCGACCGCGCCCAGGTGATCGCGACGGCCGCGCCCAGCAGCATGAAAGGGCCGAACGCGATGGCCGTGCTCCGGGTCGCGCGCCGGCGCACCAGGAGCGCGAGCGCGACCAGGCCGCCGAGCAGGAACGGCAGGACCGCGGCGCCGGCGAGCGCGTCCCACCCGTACCAGGCAGCGACCCCGCCGGTGAGGACGGCCAGCTTGACGTCACCGAGCCCGAGCCCCGCCCGGTTCACGAGGTGCAGGGCGAGGTAGGCGGCGCCGAGCGCACCGCCACCCGCCATCGCGCGCACGAGCGCGCCCGGGGCCTCGCCCACGACCGCGGCGACGACCAGCAGCAGGCCGACGAGCGCGGCCGTCGGGAAGAGGATCGCGTTCGGCAGGCGGTGCGTGCGCGCATCGACGACCGCGAGAGCGGCGCCCCCCACGGCGGCGACCGCGAGGGCCGCCGTCGACGGCTCGGCCCCGCCCGCCCACAGCGCCCAGACCGCCGCCGCCACCGCCGCGACGACGACCTCGCGCCGGAACGGTGCGACCTCGTGCGCCGCGCGGGCGCGGAGCCGGGCGAGCCAAGGCCGCGGGAGCGAGGGCGCCGGCGGGTGCGGATCGTGTGAGGGCACGAGCCGGATGCTAGGGCGTCGACGGCGCGTGCGACCATGTTGTCCACAGGGTCATCCCCAGGACGCCGTCGCAGGTTCCATGTGATGAGACGGTCTGTTCACGCCCCGAGACGGATGTGAGAACCTGGGGCCCGAGCCTGCATGCTCGACCGGGCGGAGGTTAGGTGGACCTCACCCGAACTCGTAGAATCGAACGCCACGCAG
>JAPSLQ010000352.1 GCA_031180595.1 Isoptericola sp.
CTCGGTGAGGGTCACGCCGTGCGTGGCGATCTCGGTGGTGTCGGTCATGCTTCCTCCAACAGGGGGGACGGAGACGCTGTTCCCGATCCTACGCGGGAAATCGCGGACGTCGATGACGTGGCTCACACGGCGGGCCGCTCACGCCCACGACGGCGCCCACGTGCGCGCGACGCGCGGGACGACGTCCAGAGGCGTGTCGCCGACCTCGTGCACCCCGCTCACTCCCGCGGCGGACCACGCGCGCCGCGTCGACTCGTCCCGCCCGGCGAGGACGACGACGGGCACGGCGTGCGGCTCGGCGGCCCGGGCCGCCTCGGCCACGAGGCCCTCGTGCAGCTCGCGGGCGTCGAGCACGTCGGCGAGCACGACGACGAGGTCGACGTCCGCCACCTCCGCGCGCAGCCGTGCGACGTCGGGCGGCACGGGGGGCGGGGTGACGCTCGACAGGCCGAGCGCCGTCGTCGGGACGAACACCCCCGCGGGCGGCGTGGGGCGCTCCCCCGGCCCGGCCTCGTGCCCGCCGGGCCCGAGACCGGGCACGACCAGCGCGAACGGCACGACCGAGCACCGCGGCGCGGCCGCCGACCACGCGTCGGCGAGCGCCCGCGCGTCGGTCTCGGAGCCGGCCAGCAGGAGCACGTGCACGGACGCGATCGTGGCACACCCGGCGCCCTGTGACAGCATGTGCTGGTGACCACGCTGCTGAACGACACCGCGTTCGCCGAGCCTGCGCCGTCGGCGCTGCTGCTGCTCGGCCAGGGCCGCGACCTCGCGTCGGAGCGGGGCGTCGAGTGCACCGGCACCCTCCCGTCGCCGTCCGACCCGGACCTCGTGGACCGCGCGCGGGCGGCCCGTGCGGCGCTCGGCGAGCGGGCGTTCGTGCTCGGCCACCACTACCAGCGCGACGAGGTCATCGACTTCGCCGACGTCACCGGTGACTCCTTCAAGCTCGCGCGCGAGGCCGCGGCCCGCCCCGAGGCGGAGTACGTGATCTTCTGCGGCGTCCACTTCATGGCCGAGAGCGCGGACATCCTCACGTCCGACGCGCAGCAGGTCGTGCTGCCCGACCTGGCGGCGGGATGCTCGATGGCCGACATGGCCGCCATCGCCCAGGTCGAGGAGGCGTGGGCCGTCCTCGAGGACGTCGGGGTCGCCGGCGACACGGTCCCCGTGACGTACATGAACTCCTCGGCGGCGATCAAGGCGTTCACGGGCCGGCACGGCGGCACGGTGTGCACGTCGTCGAACGCCCAGGTCGCGCTCCGGTGGGCGTTCGACAGGGCGGGCGAGGCGGCCGGTGCCTCCGGTTCGGGCAAGGTGCTGTTCCTGCCCGACCAGCACCTCGGGCGCAACACCGCCGTCATGCGGCTCGGCATGGGCCTCGACGACTGCGTCGTCTACGACCCGCGCAAGCCCATGGGCGGCCTGACCGAGCAGCAGCTGCGCGACGCGCGCATGATCCTGTGGCGCGGGCACTGCTCGGTGCACGGACGGTTCTCCGAGCGCAACGTCGCCGAGATCCGCGCCAAGGTGCCGGACGTCA
>JAPSLQ010000353.1 GCA_031180595.1 Isoptericola sp.
CGCCATGGCGTGCCCGTGCCCGAGGCCGTACGTCTCCTTGAGCCACGTCGCGACGGGCGTGGCCTTGCTGCCCGGGCCGAAGCCCTGCTCCTGGGCGAGCTCGACGAGCTGGCGCGGGGTGAGCCCGGTCTTCGTCTCGACGTTGTCGAGATAGGCCTGGAAGGACATCAGCGGTTCTCCTGGATCATCGTGTCGGACGCGTGGATGCACACCATGCGCAGGGTCCCCGTGCCGGTGTTGGTGAAGCCGTGCCAGACGTGCGGCTGGACCACGGCCGTGTCGCCCGCCCGTGCGACGACGGTCTCGTCGCCGATCGCGATCGTCGCCTCGCCCTCGAGCACGGACCAGGTCTCGGTGTAGGGGTGGCGGTGCAGGCCCGGACCCTGGCCCGGGTCGTTGGTGACGAGGAAGAACGAGACGCCCGAGCCGTGGTCGCGGCCCTCGAAGCGGAGGGTGCGCGAGCCGGGCATGCGGATGGTCTGGGCGGGGATGACTGCGGCCACGGTGTCCTCCTGGCGGTCGGTGTCCTCCCAGCCTCGTGCCGACGGGACGGCGGCTCTAGTGTTTCGACGTGGATCGAAACGTGGTGGAGTTCCGCCTCGCCCCGGACGACGTCTCGGCGATCCGGTTCGGCGTCTCTCCCGGGCACGAGCTCGCGCACGCGGTGCGGGTGCTCCAGCACCCCGCGTACCACCCGCTCCAGTGGGGCTGGCTGCGCAGCGCGCGCCGGCACGTGCCGGCGAGGGCGTTCGAGCTCATGCGCGTGCTCGTCGGGCCGGACGGCTACATGCCGGACTTCTTGACCTCGACGCCGAGATGGGACCTCGGTCCCGAGGAGGAGCTCGAGCGCCTGCGCCGGGCGGACCTCGGACCCCTGCGCGTCGACCTGCGCAAGCGCGTCGAGCGCACGAGCGGTGACGACCGGCGGCGGCTCCAGGCGATGGCCGAGGACCCGGCACGGACTCGCTCCGCGGTCGCGGACGCGTGGTGGGAGCTCTGGGACGCCGTCATGGCGCCGTACTGGCCGCAGCTCGAGCGGATCCTGCGCGCCGACGTCGGGGCGCGCTCACGCCGCACCTTGATCCACGGCGTCGGCGAGATGGTGGGCAGCCTGCACGAGGCCGTGAGCTGGGCGCCGAACGCCGTCCAGGTCCGGCTGCGGATGCACGCCGAGGTGCTCGACTGCGCGGGCAGCGGGCTCGTCCTGGCGCCGTCGGTCATGGCTCCCCGCTGCTCGGTGGTCACGGAGCGGCCCGCCCAGCCCACGCTGTTCTACCCGGCGCTCGGGGTGTCGGAACGGTGGGCCGACGGCGGTGCGGACCCCGGACGGGCGCTCGCGGACCTGCTCGGGTCCGGTCGGGCCGGCGTGCTGCTCGCGCTGCGCGGCCCGATGTCGACGAGCGAGGTCGGGGCGGCGTGCGGGCTCGCCGTGTCGACGGCGTCCCACCACCTGTCGGTGCTGCGGTCGTCGCGGCTCGTCGACTCGCGGCGGGAGGGCCCGCGCGTCGTCCACGTGCGCACACCGCTCGGCGAGGCGCT
>JAPSLQ010000354.1 GCA_031180595.1 Isoptericola sp.
CGCTCGACTCGGCGCAGCTCCTCGACTTCGGCCACATCGGTCGCGTGCTCGGGCTCCCGGGCGGCGGCGTGGCGCTCGACGCGGCGGTCGCGCCGCACGGCTTCCGCCTGCTGTCCAAGGTGCCGCGTCTGCCCTCGACCATCATCGACCGGCTCGTGGGCCACTTCGGCGGCCTGCAGAAGCTGCTCGCCGCGAGCGTCGACGACCTCATGGCCGTCGACGGCGTGGGCGAGCAGCGGGCCCGCGCGATCCGCGAGGGCCTGTCGCGCCTCGCCGAGTCGAGCATCCTCGAGCGCTACGTCTGACGAGCCCCCGCCCGGGGCGCCCGGGCGGTCAGCCCTCCGGCGTCGGCCTCGGGCTCGGCTTCCTCTTGTCCTTGTCCTTCTGCGCCTTGTCGCCCGCGTCGTCGGGCCGCCCCGCGTCGTCGGGCCTGCCGCCCTCGTCCTCGGCCGGGTCCCCGGCCGCCGGCTCCTCGGAGGCGGCGGTCGTGGGCGTGGGGGTGGGCTTCGCCGCGGGGGTCGGCGTGGGGCGCCCGGCCACGGTGACCTCGACGACGTTGCTCGCGGCGCCCGGCACGTCGGCGAGCGTCACCTCGGCGCGGTACTCCCCCGGTCCGACCGGGGGCTGCCCGCCCTCGCAGCCCGGCACGGTGCGCACCGCGGACCAGCGCAGCTCGCGCGCCGGCGCGACGTCGCCCGGCCCGAGCATGAGCGGCTGCGAGCCGCTGGCGCAGTCGGCCGACGACCACACCCGGTCCTTGCCCGACGCGTCCGTGATCGTCACGGCCCGGCTGGCGTCGCCGCCGTCGACGAGGCACGGGGCGCGCCCGACGTTCTCGACCTGGACGGTGAACGTCACCGGGTCGCCCTCGGTGACCTTCGTCGCGCTCGCCGCGAGCGTGACGTCGAGCTCCTCGGGCAGGCAGGTGTCGGCGGGCCCCGAGACGTCGATCGGCTCGGGCGGCGCGTCCTTCTCCGCCAGCAGCTGCGGACCGGGGTCCGGCCACGCCTCCCGGACGGCCTCGACGGCGCGGCCGATCCCGTACCCGCCGAACGTCCCGGCCGCCACCAGCGCCGCCGCCACGACGAGCACGAGGCTCGGCGAGCGACGTCGCGAGGTCTGCGGGCGCCGCCGCGGTGGACGACTGCCGCCACCGGCGGAGCGCGTGCGCCGCGTCGACGCCGTGGCGCGCGTCGCCGCACCCGGGGCCTGGAGGTAGGACGCCGTGGCGACCTGACGCTCACCGCGCCGGGTGGGCGTGGTACGGGAGGACGTCGTCGAGCGGGAGGACGTCGTCGAGCGAGACGGCGTCGTCGAGCGGGACGACCCGGAGCGTGGCGCAAGCTTCTTGGGATCGGCCTGCTTGGGTGAAGGCTTCTTCGCCGCGGCATTCGTGGGCGCACTCCTCGCGAGTGTCGCCTTCCTGGCGGACGGCGTGCGCGGGGTCCCCGTGCCGGAGCCGGGCTGGCGGGCCGCCGAGCGGCCGCGCGAGGTCCCGCCGCCCCGTCGACGGTCGTCCGCAGATGCCACGCGCTCTCC
>JAPSLQ010000355.1 GCA_031180595.1 Isoptericola sp.
CCCTCGCCCCAGTGCACGCCGGCCTCGACCGCCCACTCGCGCACCCGGGCGAGGTCGTCGTCGGAGAGGCGGAACCGCCGGCGCACGGGCTCGGACGCGGCGAGGTCGAGCACCTCCGACGCGGTGACGCGTCCGTCGGCGAGGTCGAGCAGCGTCCCCAGCAGCATGAGCACCGGGTTGACGTACCGCGGCGAGCGGTCGGCGAGCCGCACCCGCAGCGCCTGGCCGGGGTGGGCCGCCGCGACCGCCTCGCCGCCGTCGCCGTCGACGAGGCCGAACGTGGCGGCGACGAGCGGGGCCACGACCTCGATGTCGGGGCACATGACGATGACGTCGCGCGGCTCGAGCGTGGGGTCGTCCGCGAGGAGGCCGGCGAGGACGTCGCGCAGGACCTCGACCTGGCGGGCCAGGCCATGGCAGGCGTGGACCTCGACCGACCGGTCCTGCGGTCCGAGCTCCGCCGGCGGGCTCCCGCCGTCGTCCGCGCGGAGCCTGCGCTGGAGCTCGCCGAGGACGGTCGACGGCGGCTCGGGCGCCGGGTGGTGGAGATGCCGGTGCGCGCCCGGCCGCTCGGCGAGGCGTGCGAGCCGGACCTGGAGCTCGGTCGCGTCCCGCGCCATCGACGCGAGCGCCGGGTGCTGCGCGGGCGTGCGCTGGTCGGCCCGCCGGAGCGAGGCCTGCGGCTGTCGCGCGACCCGGTCCCACAGGCCGGGCGACGGGTGCGGCAACCAGAGGTGGACGTCGCGGTGCGCGCTGAGCGCGTGCAGGACGCGCAGCTGGTCCTCCGGCAGGCGCGTCGGGCCGAAGACCGACAGCCGCTCGGGCAGCCCGACGGCGGCGGGCCGGTCGACGACGTCGCGCACCACCTCGGCGAGCAGCTCGGCCGGGCTCGGCTCGCCGACGCGCTCGCGCACGCGCCGCCAGACCTCCACCTGCCACGCGAGGTCGGGCGGGACGTCGGCGGGCGGCGCGTCGGCGCCACGGGTCGACCCTGCCCACGCGGCCACCATGTCCGGGCGCTGGGCCGCGTACGACGCGAACAGGCGCGTGAGGCGCCGGGCGACGCCGAGCCGGCGTCCGCGCCGGGCGTCGTCGTCACCGTCGCCGAGGTACCGGGCGAGCGGCGCGGCCCACGCCTCGCGGACCGCGTCGTCGACGACCTCGAGCACCGTCCAGGTCAGGCGCTCGGGCTGCCACGGGTCGGAGTCGGGGTCGCGGTCCGCGACCTGCGCGACGACGTCGCCCACGAGCCGGGCCGGCGAGCCGAACACGACGTTGGCGCACACGCCCGCCTCCCCCATGGTCCCGGCGCCGAGGTGGTGCGAGAGCCGCTGGGCGAGCCACCGCTCGACCCCGCGCGTGGGCACGGCGACGACGTCCGGCGTGAACGGGTCGGCCGGCGGCGGGCCCAGGACGGCGGCCAGCGGCGGCACGAGCGCGTCGGCGCGCTCCGAACGGTGCACGTGCAGCACGCGTCCACCTCCCGTCGTGTCCTGCGGTCCGGCGGCGCCACCCTACGAGACGGCACCGACAGG
>JAPSLQ010000082.1:0-7313 GCA_031180595.1 Isoptericola sp.
GTCGGCCGTACGAGCGCGGCCGGGAACAGGCCCACGAGCACCACGAAAGGAGAGCCCTCGTGACCGAGTCCACCGTCACCTGGCTCACCCAGGAGGCTCACGACCGGCTGAAGGCCGAGCTGGAGCACCTTTCCGGCCCCGCCCGCACCGAGATCGCCGAGCGCATCGCTGCAGCCCGCGACGAGGGTGACCTCAAGGAGAACGGCGGTTACCACGCCGCACGCGAGGAGCAGGCGAAGAACGAGGCCCGCATCCGCGAGCTCACCGAGAAGCTGCGCAACGTGCAGATCAGCCGGCCGGCCGACGACGGCATGGTCGAGGCCGGCATGGTCGTGACCGCGGTCGTCGCCGGGGACGAGATGACGTTCCTGCTCGGCTCGCGCGAGATCGCGGGCACGACGGACCTCGACGTCTACTCGCCGACCTCGCCGCTGGGCGCCGCGATCGACCGCAAGAAGGTGGGCGACTCGACGACCTACACGGCGCCGAACGGTCGCGAGATCTCCGTGGAGATCAAGGAGGCCAAGCCCTTCTCGGGCTGAGCCGCCGACCCCTGCGGGCGTGGTCCACGACCCGTCCCGCCCGGTTCGCCGGGCGGGCGGGGCGGGATCACGCCCGCGGCGTCTCGCCCGGACCGGCCCGGAGCAGCTCGGCGCGCGCGGCGGCGAGCTGCGCGTCGAGGCCCGGGCTCCCCGTCAGCTCGTCGAGGGCGACGAGCCCCACCTGCACCCCGTGCGCCATGCCGCGCGCGACGGCCCGCTCGAGCGCCACGCGCGGCGACGGCGCCATCGTCGCGAGCACGTCGTAGAGCGCCAGGATCTCGTCCCACTCGGTGTCCGCCGCGGTCGGCGCCTCGTCGTGCAGGGCCTCGATCGCCGCCTCGACGAGGTACGGGCCGGGTCGCCCGGCGGCGAGCGCCTCCTCGAGGATGCGGCGGCCCTCGGCGATCTCGTCGTGGCGCCACAGCGAGCGGTCGTGCTCGGCGAGCGTGCGGGGTGCGCCGTCGGCCCGCGCGTCGCGACGGGCGTGCCGGAGCAGCAGGAGGGCGAGCAGCGCGCGCGCCTCGGGCTCGTCGGACCGAAGGGACGCCACCGTCCGGCAGAGGACGACCGCCGCGTCGGCGTGCGCCCGCCGCTCTCCCACGCCGGGCGCGTCCGGAGGCTCGCCCCACGCGTCGTCGCCCGCCGCGAAGCAGAACCGCAGGGCGGACAGCACCGGGTCGACGGGCCCGTGCAGCTGCGCGGGCGGGGGCGTCAGGCCGTCGCCAGGTGCCTCCGCGCCCTCGGGCGCACCCTCGACCCGTACCGGTCGCAGCATCGATGCCTCGGCCTCATCGTGCGCGCGCGGGCAGCCCGGTGTCCGGCGGCGGCCCGGATTTCACCCGGGTGCTTCCGCGCTCAGTGCGCCGCGACGTCGAAGCCCGCGTCGCGCAGCCGCTTGGCGACCGCGGTGCAGTGCTCGGGACCCTTGGTCTCGAGCTGCAGCGTCACGAAGACCTCGGAGACGCCGAGCGACGTGTCGGTGCGCGTGTGCTCGACGTGGACGATGTTCGCGTCGGCGTCCGCGATGGTGCCGAGGAGCCCCGCGAGGGCGCCCGGCCGGTCGTCGATCCGCAACCGCAGCTGCAGGTACCGGCCGGCCACGACGAGGCCGTGCTGGACGACCCGCAGCAGGAGCAGCGGGTCGATGTTGCCTCCCGAGAGCACCGGGACGACCGTGCCCGGGTACTCCCCCGGCGCGTCCATGACCGCGGCGACGGCGGCCGCCCCGGACGGCTCGACGATGAGCTTGGCCCGCTCGGCCACCAGCAGCAGCGCCCGGGAGATCTGCGCCTCCGAGACGGTCCTGACCTCGACGCCGAGACGACGGAGGGCCTCGAACGGCACCTCTCCCGGGGTCCCGACCGCGATCCCGTCGGCCATCGTCGGCCCGAGGCGACCGGGCGTCGGCCGTCCTGCCGCGAGCGACGCCGGGTAGGCGGCGGCCGTGGCCGCCTGGACGCCCACCACGCGCACGTGCGGCGCCGCCTCGGCGAGCACCGTCGCGATCCCCGCGACGAGCCCGCCGCCGCCGAGGGGCACGACGACCGTCCCGACGTCTGGCACCTGCTCGAGGATCTCGAGCGCGACGGTGCCCTGCCCGGCGACGACGTCGCGGTGGTCGAACGGGTGGATGAGCACGCGGCCCGAGCGCGCCGCCTCCGCGCGCGCCGCGACGAGGGCCTCGTCGACGCTCGTGCCGACCTGGCGCACCTCGGCGCCGTACCCGCGCGTGGCGACGAGCTTGGGGACGGACGCGTCGGTCGGCATGTAGACGACGGCGTGGATCCCGAGCATCTGCGCTGCCAGCGCCACGCCCTGGGCGTGGTTGCCCGCGCTCGCCGCGACGACGCCGGCCGCCTTCTGGGCGTCGGTCAACCGGCTCATGCGCGTGTACGCGCCGCGGACCTTGAACGACCCGGCGCGCTGCAGGTTCTCGCACTTGAGCACGACGCTCGCGCCCGACACCTCGGACAGTGCCCGGAAGGGCTGGACCGGGGTGCGGGTCACGACGCCCTCGAGGAGCCGTGCCGCCTCGCGGACGTCCTCGAGGGTCACGTGTGCCGCGGGGCCGTCCGCGAGGCCGTCGGTGGAGCCGGTCGTCACTGCCTGTTCTCTCCTGCTGCCTCACCCGCGACGGTGCCCGCCGGCCGGGATGGTGCCGCCGGCGCGTCGGCGCCGTCGCCGCTCTCGGTGCCGGCCGAGGTCCGGCCGGGCCAGAGCAGCGTACCGGGCAGCGTGGGTCGCCGACGCAGGAGGGGCACGTGGTCCTCCGTGCCGAGCTCGGGGAACTTGTCGTGCCCGTGCAGGTACAGCAGGACGGTGTTGAGCACCGCCGCGAGCGGGACGGCGAACAGGGCGCCGACGATGCCCGCGGCGAGGCTGCCCGCGGCCACGACGAGCACCACGGCGACCGGGTGCAGCGAGACCGCGTGGCCCATGAGGAGGGGCTGCAGGATGTGACTCTCGGCCTGCTGCACGAGCAGCACGATGCCGAGCATGATGAGCGCGGCGACCCAGCCCTCCGCGACGAGCACCACGACGACCGCGACGGCCCCGGTCATGATCGCGCCGATGATCGGCACGAACGAGCCGACGAACACGAGGATGCCGATCGGCAGCGCGAGCGACGGGACGAAGAACGCCGAGCCGATCCCGATGCCGACGCCGTCCACGAGCGCCACGAGGATCTGGGTGCGCACGTACGCGGACAGGGTGACCAGGCCGCGCCGGCCGGCCTGGTGGACCTTCTCGCGGGCACCGATGGGCAGCAGGTTGACCAGCCACGCCCAGATCGTGCGGCCGTCGAGCAGGAAGAAGATCGTGCAGAAGATCGCGATGAGCATGCCGACCAGGACGTGCCCCACCGTGGTGGCGGCGCCCAGGGCGCCCGCGATCAGGCTCGAGCTCGCCCCCGTGACGGAGCCCTGGATCTGGTCGCCGAGCTCGGAGAGGCGCGCCGAGTCCAGGCCCAGCGGGCCGTCCGACAGCCAGCGCACGAGCTCCTGGAAGCCCGCGACCGCCTGGTCCCGCAGGTCGGTGAAGCCCGCGACGAGCGACCGGCCCGCCATCGTCACGAGCGCGGACACGAACGCGATGAGGCCGACGATCGACAGGGCGACCGCGAGCCCGCGCGGCAGGCCGGCACGCTGGAGCGCGGCCCGCAGCGGGCTCAGCAGGATCGTCAGGAGCAGCGCCACGGCGACCGGCACCACGATCGTCTTCAGCGTGCCGAGCAGCCACAGGAGCACCGCGATCGCGGCCGCGACGAGGAGGAGACGCCACGACCACGACGCTGCCGCGCGCACGCTGAGGGGGACGGTGTCGGAACCCCGGACGGGGGTCGGTTCGGCACTCACGGCATCACCCTAGGGTGCAGGTCAGCGCACCGCGCGGCGTCGACGGTCCGGTCACGTCGCCGTCACGCGAGCGCCTGGTCGAGGTCGGCCAGCAGGTCCTCGACGTCCTCGATGCCGACGGAGAGCCGCACGAGGTCCGACGGGACCTCGAGCGGCGAGCCGGCCACGGACGCGTGCGTCATCCGGCCCGGGTGCTCGACGAGCGACTCGACGCCGCCGAGCGACTCCGCGAGCGTGAACACGCGGGTGCGCGAGCACACCTCGAGCGCCGTCTCCTCGCTGCCCGTGCGGAACGACACCATGCCGCCGAAGTCGCGCATCTGGCGGTCCGCGAGCTCGTGCCCCGGGTGCGACGCGAGACCCGGGTAGATCACCTGCGTCACGCGCGGGTGCTGCTCGAGGTACCCCGCGACGGCGTGCGCGTTGGCGCAGTGCCGGTCCATGCGCACGCCGAGCGTCTTGAGGCCGCGGAGCGTGAGCCAGGCGTCGAACGGGCCGGCGACCGCACCGGAGGAGTTCTGGTGGAACGCGACGGCGTCGGCGACCGAGGTGCCGCCGTCGGGAGCCTCGAGGCCACCGGGCATCGTGGCGCCGTCGGCGACCACGAGGGCACCGCCCACGACGTCGGAGTGCCCGCCGACGTACTTGGTCGTGGAGTGCACGACGACGTCGGCACCGAGGGCGATCGGTTGCTGCAGGTACGGGGTGGCGAAGGTGTTGTCGACCAGGAGCAGCGCGCCGGCGGCGTGGGCCACGTCCGCGAGCGCCGCGATGTCGCTCACGCCGAGCAGCGGGTTGGTCGGCGTCTCCACCCACAGCAGGCGCGTGCGGCCGTGGACGACGGCGGCCTGGACCGCGTCGAGGTCCATGAGGTCGACGGCCGTGTGCTCGATCCCCCACGGGCCGAAGACCCGGGCGACGAGGCGGTAGGAGCCGCCGTACGCGTCGTCGGGGATGACGACGTGGTCGCCCGGACGCAGCACGGCGCGCAGCAGCGTGTCCTCGGCCGCGAGCCCGGAGGAGAACGCGAAGCCGCGGGCCGGCTCCACGCCCGGGGGCGTCTCGGCGACGGCGATCGCCGTCTCGAGCGCGGTGCGGGTGGGGTTCGCGGACCGCGAGTACTCGTAGCCGCCGCGCAGCCCGCCCACGCCGTCCTGCTTGTAGGTGGACACCTGGTGGATGGGGGGCACGACGGCGCCCGTCGCGGGGTCGGGATCTTGTCCCGCGTGGATGGCGCGGGTGGAGAAGCCGGTCGTGGACCAGTCGTGGTGGTGGGTCACGGGTCCAGACTACGGAGCGTCGTCGAGCACGGCCTTCTGCGGGTACGGCGTCTCGCCGCGCTCGAGCATCTCGACGAACCGCGCCGCGTTGCGCTCCCGGGTCTCGGCGCGCTTGGCGGTGGCGATCCGGTAGTAGATCGCGAACCGGTTCTGGGACGTCAGGATGTCCCACATCGCCTGGGCGCGCGGGCTCCCGGCGAGCGCGGCCGCGAGCTCGGGCGGCACCTCCATGCGCGCCGGGCCGTCGTACGCGGCGTCCCAGCGCCCGTCCGCCTTGGCCCTGTCGATCTCCGCCTGGCCGCGCGGCCGCATGCGCCCCTCCGCGATCAGCCGGTCGACGATCTCCCGGTTGCGCGCCGACCACCTGCTGCGCGGCCTGCGGGGGCAGAACCGCTGCAGCGTGGTGGCGTCGTCGCGCCCCTTGCCCTGTGCGTCGATCCAGCCGCTGCACAGGGCCTCCTCGAGCGCCGTGGCGTGCGTCAGGGTCGTCGGCCCGTCCCGGCCCTTCTTCCCGAGCAGGAGCCAGACGCCGTCGGGCGTGTCGTCCTCGTGCTCGTCGAGCCACGCGCGCCACGCGGCGACGTCGGGAAGCACCAGCGGGTCCGTGGGCTGCGATGCCATGGCCCCGACGGTACGCCCGGGGTCCGACACGCCCGGCGCGGGAGCGCGTCGCGAGCCGCGCACCCGGAACACCCGCGCTCCGGGTGTGGTTGGCACCTGCGGGGACTCTCAACCGGCGTCCCGCGCAAAGGAGGTAACGCGATGATCTTCGAGAACCTGTTCGGCTCGTCGGCCAAGACGACGATGGTCGCGCCCGAGGAGGCCCTGCCGGGCCGCGAGGCGCCCGTCCTGCCGGTGCCCCGCCCTCACACGGTGCTCGGCACCTCGATCACCGGCCCCTGGCCGGAGGGAACCCGCGTGCTCTACCTGGCGATGGGCTGCTTCTGGGGCGCCGAGGAGATCTACTGGCAGGTCCCGGGCGTCGTCAGCACCGCCGTCGGCTACATGGGCGGCACGACGCCGAACCCGACGTACGAGGAGGTGTGCAGCGCGCGCACCGGGCACGCGGAGGCCACGCTCGTCGCGTACGACCCGTCGCGGGTGAGCGAGGCCGAGCTGCTCCGCCTCTTCTGGGAGCGCCACGACCCCACCCAGGGCTTCCGCCAGGGCAACGACGTCGGCACGCAGTACCGCTCGGCCGTCTACTGGACGACGCCGGAGCAGGAGAAGGTGGTCCGCGAGACCGCGGAGGTCTACGGGAAGGTGCTCGAGGACAAGGGCTACGACCCCGTCACCACCGAGCTGCGCCCCGCGGCCGAGGCCGGCCCGTTCTACTACGCCGAGGACTACCACCAGCAGTACCTCGACAAGAACCCCCACGGCTACCGCTGCCACGCCACCACGGGCGTCCCGTACCCCGCCGACGCCGGCTGACCCGCCCGGACCCGCCCCCGCTCCGGGGGCGGGTCCAGGCCACGGGTGTACTGTCGAGGTGTGGTTGACCGCCACGTCGGGCGCACCTGCTCGACGCCGGCGGCCTCGGGCCCGGCGAGAAGTGCGGCACCCCGCTTCCTCGGTTGGGGCGCGTGGCGGCGCCTTTCCCGCCAGCCTGGACGGGCGGCGGACGCGAGCCGGCTCGATCCGGCTCCGACGACAGGACACGCCATGAGCCTCACCACCGCCGGCACCGCTCAGGAGACCGCACTGCATCTCCTGGGCGTGCTGGACACCGCCCTCCCCCGCGAGCTCGGCACCGACGCGGCTCCCGAGACGTACACCGTGGCCGCCGTCTTCTCCCGGCGGGTCTCGCGCGAGGAGCACGAGCTGATCGAGGACCCGGACGCGGCACGGCAGCTCGCCGAGCGCGGGTACCCCGGCGTCGGGCTCGCCGTCGCCGACCGCCGCCTGCTGATCAGCGGCACGAACCTGGCGACGCTCGAGCACGGGCTCGCGCGCGAGATCTCCGAGCTCCTGCGCGGCGTCCACGAGCGCCTCGCCACGGAGCGCACGCGCAAGGCGCACGAGCTCGACGCGTGGCGGGCCGCGGAGGTCGAGCGCGCGGCCACGGTCAAGACCGAGGCCGATCGTGTCCGCTTCGAATGACCGCCTGACCGCGCCGGCGGACGCCCGGCGCG
>JAPSLQ010000082.1:7413-12115 GCA_031180595.1 Isoptericola sp.
CGCGCAAGGCGCACGAGCTCGACGCGTGGCGGGCCGCGGAGGTCGAGCGCGCGGCCACGGTCAAGACCGAGGCCGATCGTGTCCGCTTCGAATGACCGCCTGACCGCGCCGGCGGACGCCCGGCGCGTGCGGACGGCCGCGCGCCGGGTGACGAACGACTACTCGGTCCTGGCGCGGGTCGTCCGCGAGTCGGGCCTGCTGCGCCGCCGGTACGGCTACTACTGGACGCGCCTGCTTCTCACGGTCGCGGCGTTCGCCGCCGTCTGGGCGGGGGTCGTCCTGGTCGGTCCCACCTGGTGGCAGCTCGCCCTCGCCGCGGCGATGGCGGTCGTCCTCGCCCAGCTGGCCTTCCTCGGGCACGACAGCGCCCACCGGCAGATCTTCCGCTCGCGGGCCTGGAACGACTGGACGGCGCGCGTCCTCGCGAACGCCTTCGTCGGGCTCAGCCACGCCTGGTGGACGGCCAAGCACGACGCCCACCACACCGCGCCCAACCAGGAGGGCCACGACCCGGACATCTCCCCGGGCGTCATCGCCTTCACGCCCGCCGTCATGGCGACCCGGCGCGGCTGGCGCCGGTGGTTCGCCCGGCGGCAGGGCTGGTTCTTCCTGCCCCTCCTCACGCTCGAGGGGCTCAACCTCCACGTCAAGAGCGTGCGGACCGTGCTCGGCCCAGGACGCGTGCCGCACCGGTGGGTCGAGGCGCCGCTCCTCGTGACGCGGCTGGTGGCGTACGTGGCCGTCCTGGCGGTCCTGCTGCCCCCCACGATCGCCGGCGCTTTCCTCGCGGTGCAGCTCGCCGTCTTCGGCGTCCTGCTGGGCGGTGCCTTCGCGCCCAACCACAAGGGCATGCCGATCGTGCCGGCGACCGCGGACGTCGACTTCCTGCGCCGGCAGGTCCTCATGTCCCGGAACATCCGCGGCAACGCGGCCGTGGACTTCCTGATGGGCGGGCTCAACCGGCAGGTCGAGCACCACCTGTTCCCCAGCATGCCGCGGCCCAACCTCAAGCAGGTCCAGCCGCTCGTCCGCGAGCACTGCTCGCAGCTGGGCGTGACCTACACGGAGGTCGGGTTCTTCACGTCCTACCGGATCGTGATCGGCTACCTGAACGACGTGGAGCACAGCGCCCGCGACCCGTTCTCGTGCCCGGTGGCGTCGAGCCTCGGCCGCTAGGCGGGCGACCCGGCGCCCTCGCACGACCGGGAGACGACCCGCCACCTCGCCCGGGGGGCGTACGGTGAGGGCAACCGCGGCGAACGTGCCCCACCTGAGGTGCGCGGGCCCGGAACCGCTAGGAGGCCTTCATGGCCACCCCTCCCCTGAGGTCCGCCACCAACGGCCACCCCAGCCGGACCCGGCCCGGCTCTCAGCCCGCGGTCCCCGACGACCGGTCGAACCACGTGCCGCCGCGCCGACCGCGCCCGGGCACCTGGGTCGCGGCGTGCGCCGCAGTCCTCGTCCTCGTGGCGCTGTGCGTCCTTCTGCTGCAGAACACCCAGCCGGTCCCCGTCTCGTTCCTGGCCGTGGAGGGCTCGGTGCCGCTCGCGCTCCTCATCGCGGGCGTCGGCGGCGCCGTCCTCGTCCTGACCGCCGGTACCGCCCGGATCGGTCGCCGACGCCGGCGCCGCCCCCACCACGCCTGACTCCGGCGGCGTCGACGGCCGCCAGGGTGATCAGTAGGCGACGGTGAAGCGGGCGCGCCGGTGGGCCGGGCGCTCGATCTCGTCGACGAGCGCCGTGGCCAGGTCGGCACCCGAGACGAAGGAGCTCCCCTCGTCGTCGGTGAGCAGCACGTCTCCGCCGACGCGGTAGCGGCCCGTCGCCTCGCCGGGTGCGTGCGCGCCGAAGCCGGCCGCCGGGCTCAGGTAGAACCAGTCGAGGTCCTCGGGGGCCTCGCGCAGGGCGTCGAGGATGCCGGCGAACTCGAGCGCCTCGGGCTTGTACGGCTCGGGGAACTCGGCGGTGTCCACGAGCCGCGGCCCGCCCTCGGCCACGAGCAGCGACCCGGCACCGCCCACGACGCCGAGCCGTGCTCCCTTGGCCCGCGCCGCCTCGGCGAGCTCCGCGTACGCCGGTGCCACCTTGCCCGCCATGTCACCGCGGGGCGAGACCGCGGCGACCACGACGTCGGACTCGCTCGCGGCCGCGGCCAGCGTGCCGTCGTCGAGCAGCGACCCGGTCACGTACCGGACGCCCCCGGCCGGCTCGGCCGGGACCGACCGGCTGACGGACGTGACCTCGTGGCCGCGTGCCGCGGCCTGCCGGACGATGTGGCCACCGGCGTACCCGGTGCCGCCGATCACGGTGATGCGAGCCATGCTGTGCTCCCTCGTTCGTCGTTACTCTCCAATGGAGAGTGGCTTCCCGTCGGGGACTATAGGGGCTACGATCGGAGGGAGCAAGCTCGCGAGGAGGAGCCGTGGCCGCGATCCCGTTCGACCCGTACCAGCGCGACTGCCCGAGCCGGACGGTGCTCGACCGGCTCGCGGACCGCTGGACGGTGCTGGTCGTGGGAGCGCTGGACGCCGGGCCCCTGCGGTTCTCGCAGCTCGCGCAGCGCGTCGACGGCGTCTCGCAGAAGATGCTCACGCAGACGCTCCGGGGCCTCGAGCGCGACGGGCTGGTGACGCGCACGGTGCACGCAGAGGTACCGCCGCGCGTGGAGTACGAGCTGACCGGCGCGGGCCGGGCCGCGCTCGAGCCGCTGCGCGCGCTCGAGCGCTGGACGCTCGACCACGCGAGCGAGGTGCTCGCCGCGCGCGAGGCGTACGACGCGCGTCACTGAGGCCGTACCGGCACCGGACCTGCGGCGAGCGGGTGTCGGCCGTGGCTGCGACGATCGGTTCGTGCTCCTCGCCGAGGTCGTCCGCACCCACGCCGCCGTCGCGGCGACGCGATCGCGCCTGCGCAAGCGCGAGCTGCTCGCCGAGGCCCTGCGCGCGGCCGAGCCGGGCGTCGAGGTCGAGGTCGTCGCGTCGTTCCTGTCGGGGCGCCCGCGGCAGCGCCGCACCGGCGTCGGCTGGCGGTCGCTCACCGACCTGCCGCCGCACGCCGTCGAGCCGGCGCTGACACCGCTCGACGTCGACGACGCCCTGGAGGACCTGAGCGCGCTGGCGGGCGCCGGGTCGCAGGCCGCCCGCGCGTCCGCCGTCGCCGAGCTGTTCACCCTCGCGACGGCCGAGGAGCAGGAGTTCCTGCGCCGTCTCGTGCTCGGCGAGCTGCGCCAGGGCGCGCTGGACTCGCTGCTGCTCGACGCGATCGCCGCGGCCGCCGACGTCCCGCTGCCGACGGTCCGCCGCGCGGCCATGTTCAGCGCGCTGACCGGCCCGATCGCGCGGGCGGCCCTCACGGGCGGCGCGGCCGCCCTCGAGGACTTCCGGCTCGAGGTCGGACGCCCCGTGCGGCCCATGCTCGCCTCGTCCGCGCCAGACGTGGCGACGGCGCTCGAGCGGTTCGAGGGCACGCCGGTCGCCGCCGACGTCAAGCTCGACGGCATCCGGGTGCAGGTCCACAAGTCCGGCGGCGAGGTCACGGTCTTCACCCGCTCGCTCGACGACATCACCGAGCGGCTCCCGGAGGTCGTCGACCTCGCCCGATCGCTCGACGCGGTCACCGCGGTGCTCGACGGCGAGGCGATCGCCCTCGACGACGCCGGCAGGCCGCGACCGTTCCAGGAGACGGCCGCGCGCACGGGCAGCCACGACGCCGACGCGCACGCGGGCACGACCCCCCTGACGGCGTACTTCTTCGACCTGCTGCACCTCGACGGCAGGGACCTGATCGACGCCCCGGCCCGCGAGCGCCTCGAGGCGCTCGAGCGCGCGGTGCCCCCCGCCGCCGTCGTGCCCCGCCTGGTGAGCGTGAACCCGGGCGAGATCGGGGACTTCTTCGCCGAGACCGTCGCGCAGGGGCACGAGGGGCTCGTGATCAAGGACCTCGACGCGCCCTACGAGGCCGGGCGCCGCGGCGCCGCCTGGGTCAAGGTCAAGCCGCGGCACACGCTCGACCTCGTGGTGCTCGCCGTGGAGGAGGGCTCGGGCCGCCGGCAGGGCTGGCTCTCCAACATCCACCTCGGCGCGCGCGACCCGGCCACGGGCGGGTTCGTCATGCTCGGCAAGACGTTCAAGGGCATGACCGACGAGATGCTCGAGTGGCAGACCCGGAGGTTCACCGAGCTCGAGACCCACCGGTCGCAGGGCGGGTACGTGGTGCACGTCCGGCCCGAGCAGGTGGTCGAGATCGCGTTCGACGGCGTGCAGCGCTCGACCCGCTACCCGGGCGGCCTCGCGCTGCGGTTCGCGCGCGTCCTGCGCTACCGCGACGACAAGACCCCCGACGAGGCCGACACGATCGACACGATCCGGTCGCTCGGCGCCCTGCCCTCCTGAGCGGCTCCCTGGGCGGCTACTCCGCCGACGCCCGGCGCCGCACCACGAGCGCGGTCGCGCCGGCGGCCACCAGGACGAGCGCCGCGACGGCGAGCGTCGCGACCTGGGCGCCGGTGAGCGCGAGGCTCGGAGCCGCCGGCGCGGCCCCGAGCGTCGTCCCGGGCCCCGGCTCGACGCCCTCCTTGACCTCGCGCGCCACGACCCCGGCGTCCGTGGCGCCGTCCTCGCCCGCGCCGGCGTCCTCGACCGGCGGCGACGCCTCCTGCGGCGTCGCCGTCGGCGTCGGCTTCGCGGCGATCTCCTCGACGGCG
>JAPSLQ010000083.1 GCA_031180595.1 Isoptericola sp.
AGGGTCGGGGGCATCCGCCCACCGTACCGAGCGCGGTACCGTGTGGCCCACGACACGGGGTGCGCCCGCCCGGGCGCTGAGATCACACCCGTCGAACCTGACTCAGCTCGCACTGACGGAGGGAATGTCGCCCATGAGCCTGCGCGCACCCGCACCCGCGGCCGCACCAGCACCCACCGCCCCCGGACTGAGACCGCCGCGCGCGGTGCCGCGCGTCCTGGCGGTCGCCGGCTCGGACCCGAGCGGCGGGGCCGGTGTCCAGGCCGACCTCAAGGCCGTCGCGGCCAACGGCGGCTACGGCATGGCCGCGCTGACGGCCCTGACGGCGCAGAACACCCGCGGGGTGCGCGACGTCCACGTGCCACCGCCCGGGTTCCTGCGCGCCCAGCTCGACGCCGTGGCCGACGACGTCGAGATCGACGCGGTCAAGATCGGCATGCTCGGCGACGCGTGCGTCGTCGCCGTCGTCGCGGACTGGCTCGCGGCGCTGCGCGAGCACGGCGCACGCCCTGCCGTCGTGCTCGACCCGGTCATGGTCGCCACGAGCGGGGACCGGCTGCTGGACCCGGACGACGAGCACGCCCTGCGCGCCATGCTGCCGCTGGCCGACGTCGTCACCCCCAACCTCCCGGAGCTCGCGGTGCTCGCGGGGGAGGAGCGGGCACCGACCTGGGCGCTCGCCCTCGAGCAGGGGCGCCGGGTCGCGACCCGCCACGGCGTGCTCGTCGTGGTCAAGGGCGGACACCTGGCCGCGGACGGCTCGGCGCCCGACGCTCTCGTCGGGCCGGACGGGGTCGTCGCCGAGCTCGACGGCGAGCGCGTCGCCACGCGCAGCACGCACGGCACGGGATGCTCTCTGTCGAGCGCGCTGGCCACGCGGTTCGCGCGCCACCACGACTGGGCGCGGGCCTTGCGCGAGGCCAAGACGTGGCTCACCGCGGCGATCCGCGCGGGCGCCGCGCTCGAGGTCGGCCGCGGCCACGGACCCGTCGACCACTTCGCCGGACTGCGGCCGCACGAGGGCTGATCTGCCCGGGGTCCGTGCACGGCGGCGGGCTGAACCGGTCCACATGGCGTGCCTGGGGCAAACGTGTCGGGGCCCGGTGCGAGAATGGGGGTGATGTCCGACACACCCCGCGACAGATCGCGCCCCTCCAGACCCGCCCCGTCGTCCGGCACCTCGCACCCCGTGGGATCGCAGCTGTCGACCTTCGCCTCGGTGCGGCGCCTGTACCCGTTCGTGCGCCCCGCCGTGCCGCGCCTGCTCGCGGGCTTCCTGTCGGCGCTCGGCGCGAGCCTCGCCGCGCTCGCGATCCCGCGCGTGCTGCAGACCCTCGTCGAGGGCCCGCTCGCCGAGGGGGTCGGCGCGCGCGACGCCGGCGCTCTCGTGGGGCCCGTGCTGCTCGTCCTCGGGCTCGGCGTCCTGGAGGCCGGCCTCATCCTGCTGCGCCGCAGCCTCGTGATGTACCCGGGCACGCGCGTCGAGGCCGAGATGCGCATGGCGCTGTTCCGCCATCTGCAGGACCTGCCGGTGGCGTTCCACGACCGGTGGCCCGGCGGCCAGCTGCTCAGCCGGATCATGGGCGACCTGGGCCTGCTGCGCCGGTGGCTGATCTTCGGGCTGCTCCAGCTCGTCGTCAGCGCCATCACGATCGTCGTGGGCATCGGCATCCTGCTCGCCACCGCCGGCTGGCTGGGCCTCGTCTACCTCGCGGGCGCGATCCCGGTGACGATCATCGCGTTCCGGTTCTCCCGCCGGTACCGCGTCATCGCCCGCCTGTCCCAGGACCAGTCGGGCGACCTGGCCACCACGGTCGAGGAGTCGGTGCACGGGATCCGCGTGCTCAAGGCGTTCGGTCGCGGCCGCGACGCGCTCGAGTCCTTCACCGGGCAGGCCGAGCAGCTGCGCCGCACCGAGATGCGCAAGGCGGGCAACCAGGCGACCGTGACGATGTCGCTGCAGCTCATCCCCGAGCTCACCATCGCGGTGTGCCTGGTGCTCGGCGTGCTGCTCGCCGCGGACGGCCAGATGTCGGTCGGCTCGCTCGTCGCGTTCTTCATGACGGCGGCCGTCATCAACGGGCCGGTGGTGGACCTGGGCATGACGCTGTCCATGACGCTCAACGCGCGCACCGCCGTCGACCGCTACTTCGAGGTGATGGAGACGCCGAACGCGCTCGCGGACCCGGCCGAGCCCGTCACCCCGCCCGAGCCGCGCGGGCACGTCGCCCTGCGCGGCGTGGCCTTCCGCCACCAGGACGCCGAGCGGCCGGTGCTCGAGCACGTCGACCTCGACCTGCCCGCGGGCACGACGACGGCGCTCGTCGGGCTCACGGGCTCGGGCAAGTCGACCCTCGCGCTGCTCGTCCCGCGCGTGCTCGACGTCACGGCCGGCACGGTCGAGATCGACGGCGTCGACGTGCGGCGCATGCGCCGCGCCGACGTGCGCGCCCGCGTCGCGGTGGCGTTCGAGGACCCCACCCTCTTCTCGGCGTCCGTGCGCGACAACGTGCTCCTCGGCGTCCCCGACTCGGTGCCCGCCGCGGAGCGCGAGGCCCGCCTGCACGAGGCGCTCGAGGTCGCCCAGGCCCGGTTCGCCTACGACCTGCCCGACGGCGTCGAGACCCGCATCGGCGAGGAGGGTCTGTCCCTGTCCGGCGGGCAGCGGCAGCGCCTCGCTCTCGCGCGCGCGATCGCGGCCCGCCCGCCCGTGCTCGTGCTCGACGACCCGCTGTCCGCCCTCGACGTGGCGACCGAGGAGGCCGTCACGGCCCGCCTGCGCGACGTCCTGGCCGGCACGACGAGCCTGATCATCGCGCACCGCCCCTCGACCGTGGCGCTCGCCGACCGCGTCGCCGTGCTGCAGGAGGGGCGCATCACCGCCGTCGGGACGCACGGCGAGCTGCTGGCGACCGACGCGCACTACCGGTACGTGATCTCGAGCCTCGAGGCGGACTGGGAACGGTCCGAGCACGCCGCCGAGCCCGGCGGCCCTGACGGCTCCGACGGCTCCGACGGCTCCGACCGCTCGGACGGCGCGGACGACGCCGACCGCACCGACGCGCGCGACCCCGACCGGCCCGGAGCCGATCCCGCCGAGCCCGGCACCGACCGTCCGTCCACGCAGGAGGCCGCGCTGTGAGCACCACCGACACCGGCGGCGACCAGCCGCGCCGCCGCCCCACCGACGCCACCGCCGACGACGCCACCCGCCTCGACGTCGCCACGTCGGCCGCCGTGCGCGCCCGTTCCCTGCACCTGCTCGGCGACCTGCTGCGACCCCGCACCCGCGCGCTCGCGCTCGCCGGCGTGCTCGTGGTCGTCGCCACGCTCGGCCAGGTCGCCGGCCCGGCGCTGGTGGCGATCGCGATCGACTCGGCCGTGCCGGCGCTCGCCGACGGCGACCCGGGCCCGCTCGTGACGGTCGGCGCCGCCTACCTCGTCGCCGCGGTCCTCGGCGGGCTGTGCGCCGGCGCGTACGTGCGCGCCGCCGCCCGCATCGCCCAGGGCGTCCTGCTCGAGCTGCGCCGCCGCGTCTTCCGCCACACGCAGCGGCTGTCGCTCGAGTTCCACGAGTCGTACACGTCCGGGCGCATCATCAGTCGGCAGACCTCCGACCTCGAGGCTCTGCGCGAGCTGCTCGACGGCGGGCTCACGGGCGTCGTCTCCTCGTTGCTGCTCATGCTCTTCACGGGCGTGGCGCTGTTCATCGCCGACTGGCGCTCCGGCCTGATCCTCGCCGGCGCGCTCGTGCCTGCCTGGCTGCTCACCCGGTGGTTCCAGCGGCGCTCGCAGCTGTACTACCGCGAGCAGCGCACCGCCTCAGCGCGGCTGATCGTGAAGTTCGTCGAGACCATGACCGGCATGCGGGCGGTGCAGGCGTTCCGCCGCGAGGGCACGACCGAGGCCGAGTACGAGCGTCTCGGCGAGCAGTACCGCGACGCCAACCTGCGCATCTTCGGCGTCAACGGCCGCTACCAGCCGGGGCTCGTGCTCATCGGCAACGTCACCGTCGCCGTGGCGCTCGCGGTCGGCGGGTGGCGCGCCCTGGAGGGGGAGCTCGAGGTCGGCGTGCTCGCCGCGGCGCTGCTCTACGTCAAGCGGTTCTTCCAGCCGATCCAGCAGCTGGGCATGTTCTACAACGCGCTGCAGTCGGCCGTCGCGGCGCTCGAGAAGGTCTCGGGCCTGCTCGCCGAGGAGCCGACCGTCGTCGAGCCCAAGGACCCCGTCCCGCTGCCGCGGGCGCGCGGCGAGCTGCGGCTCGACCACGTGACGTTCCGGTACGGCGACGGCCCGGTCGTGCTGCCGGACCTGGACCTGACGATCCCGGCGGGGCAGACGGTCGCGCTCGTCGGCACCACCGGCGCCGGCAAGTCGACGCTCGCCAAGCTCGTCACGCGCTTCTACGACGCGACCGAGGGGCGCGTCCTGCTCGACGGCGTGGACGTGCGGGACCTGTCCACCCCCGACCTGCGGCGCGCCGTCGTCATGGTCACGCAGGAGGCGTACCTGTTCAGCGGGACGGTGCGCGAGAACATCGCGCTCGGGCGTCCGGACGCGAGCCAGGAGGAGGTCGAGGCGGCCGCCCGCGCGGTCGGGGTGCACGAGTTCGTCGCGAGCCTGCCCGAGGGCTACGAGACCGAGGTGAACAAGCGCGGCGGACGCGTGTCCTCGGGCCAGCGCCAGCTGCTCAGCTTCGCCCGCGCGTTCCTCGCCGACCCCGCGGTGCTCGTGCTCGACGAGGCGACGAGCTCGCTCGACATCCCCGGCGAGCGGCTGGTCCAGCGTGGGCTGCAGACGCTGCTCGCGGACCGGACCGCGATCATCATCGCGCACCGGCTGTCGACCGTGGCGATCGCCGACCGGGTGCTCGTCATGGAGCACGGCCGCGTCGTCGAGGACGGCACCCCGCGAGACCTCGCGTCCGGCGACGGGCGGTTCGCCGCGCTGCACACGGCGTGGCGCGACTCGCTCGTGTGAGGCTCACCGGCGCAGCATCGGCAGGCTGACCGGGTCGACGACGACGCCGATCTCGCGCCGCACCCACCACGCGCCGGTGCGCCGCCGCTCCTGCGGGGTCGAGAACCGGTAGCGGTACATCCGCGCGCGCACCCAGCGCGGGCACTCGCCGTCGAACGGGTCGCGGCGCAGCAGGCGCAGCGTCGGCCGGTCGGCCTCGAGCAGGCGCAGCAGGAGGCGCTCGAACCACAGCGTCCCGCCCGAGCCGAGCGGCAGGAACCACATGAGCCAGTCGAGGCGCAGGTGGTAGGGCGCGACCTGCGGGGGGCGCCGGTGCACGTCGCCCGGCTTGCCGCGGAACTCGTACTCGCGCCAGTCGTCGGGGCCCGGGCGCTCGGCGAGCGAGCCCTCGACGACGACCTCGTCGCGGCGGCGCGTGACCGTCCCGAACGCCCCGTACGCGTTGACGAGCCGCAACGGGTCGAAGCTCGCGTTCATGCGCTGGTGCCTCGACGCGAGGTTGAGGGCCGGCTGCACCGACAGCACGGCCAGGACGGCGACGACGGCGGTCACGACCGCGACGTACGCGACCGGCAGCCCGGTGCCCGCGGCGGCCGGGGTGCCGGCGTCGGGCGCGAACGGGAGCCAGCCCAGCAGGAACGCCCACACGTCGTCGGAGATCATCGCCGCCCCGAGGACGAGCGCGGCCCAGTTGAGCCAGGCGAAGTTGCCCGTGACCACGAGCCATCCCTGCGTGAGGACCACGACGACGCCGGCGATGCTGGGCATCGGCTGGGGCAGCCACAGCAGCCACGGCACGCCGAGCTGCGTGACGTGGTTGCCGACCACCTCGACGCGGTGCCACCACCGGGGCAGGTGATGGGCGTGCCAGCTGAGCGGCCCCGGCATGGGCTGGGTCTCGTGGTGGTAGTCGAGCGCCGTGAGGTCGCGCCACTCGCGCCCGCCGCGCCACTTGATCAGGCCCGCGCCGAGCTCGAGGCGGAACAGGAGCCACCGGGCCGCGAGCACCACGAGGAACGGCACGGGCACGGCGTCCGAGCCGAGCCACGCCACGAGGAACGCCATCTCGCACAGCAGCATCTCCCAGCCGAAGCCGTAGAAGCGCTGGCCCACGTCGACGATCGACAGGTACAGCCACCACAGGACGAGCAGGACGACGGTCGGCGCCCACCACGGTCCCGCCTGGGGCAGCCCGACGACGAGGCTCGCCGCACCGACGACGCCCACCCAGCCGACGACCCCGAGGAGCCGGTCGCTGTAGCGCCAGTGGAACAGCGAGGGCGCGTCCCGGAACCGCACGCGCGCCGTGAACTCGGGCACCGGCGTCAGGCCGTGCTCACCGAGCAGCGGCCGGAACTGGCCCAGCGCCTGGACGAACGCGAGGCACAGCAGCGCCCCGACGCCGCGCTGCAGCACCTGGCGCGCGACGTCGTAGTCGTCGGTCGCCCACCAGCCCTCGAGCCAGGTCAGCCACTGCGGCATGCCGCCACGCTAACGCCGGCGCGGGGAGCAGGCGCCGGGACGCAGGCGCCGAGACGCAGGCCCCGGGCCGCGCTCAGGCGGCCGACCCCACCGCGCTCAGGTGCCCGACCCCGCCGCGACGAGGCGTTCGACGAGCGCCCGGGCCGGGGGAGCGGGCGCCCCGACGGTGAGCGCGACCACCCGGCGGTGCGCGCCGGGGAGGCGTACCGCCTCGACGCCCGGGTTCTGGTGCGCCCGCAGCGCGAGCGCCGGCAGGAGGCTGACCCCGACGCCTGCGGCCACGAGCGCCTGCACCGCGACGTAGTCGTCCGTCTCGAACGCGATGCGCGGGGCGAACCCTGCCGCGGCGCACC
This sequence comes from Isoptericola sp., assembly GCA_031180595.1. Taxonomy (GTDB): domain Bacteria; phylum Actinomycetota; class Actinomycetes; order Actinomycetales; family Cellulomonadaceae; genus Isoptericola. Next base: position 6,816 of record JAPSLQ010000083.1, read on the forward strand.
GCGCCACCAGGTCCGCGCGGCAGCGTTCGCACCCCGCGATCCACGTGGCCTCCCGCAGCGACCCGACGCCCGGTGCGCCGGCGGGCGCGTCCGTCCCGGCCGGGCGGACCAGGTGCACCGGCTCGTCGAGCACGTCGGTCGCCTCGAAGCGTCCCAGGTCGTCGACCGTCCGCGCGTGCCGGACGTCGGGGTGCTCGAAGACCAGCGCGACGTCCACCTCGCCCGACGCGAGGGCGGCGACGGCCTCGGGCGGCTCCGCCTCGAGCAGGCCCACGCTCACGCCCGGGTGCTCGACGGCGAGCCGGGCGACGGCGTCGGGCACGAGCGTGGCGAGCGCCGACGGGAACGCCGCGAGCCGCGCCCGGCCCGCGCGCAGACCGGCCAGCGCGTCGAGCTCGCGCTGCGCCCCCTCGACGCGGCCGAGGATCTCCTCGGCCCGCGCGGCAAGCAGTCGGCCGGCCTCCGTCAGGCGGACCCCGCGCCCGACGCGTTCCAGCAGCGGGATCCCCGCCTCGGACTCGAGCCGGGCCAGGTGGTGGCTCACCGACGGCTGCGCGTAGTGCAGCTCGCGGGCGGCCGCCGTCACCGAGCCGGTGCGCGCGACGGCGGCCAGGACGCGCAGGCGGGTCAGGTCCAGGTTCGCAGGCACACGGCCAGGGTACGACGGACCGATCGACCAAGGCGATGGAACCGCTCGACGACACGCATTGGACCTATGGATGACCGGGTGGCGATCCTGGACGGGTGAGACCACCCGGCATCCACGACGTCCTCGCCGCCCGCCGCCGCATCGACGGGCTCGTCGTCCGCACGCCCGCCACCGCGTACGCCGAGCTCGACGCCGCCGTGCGCGACGCCGGCGCCGCCGGGACGAGCGTCGTCGTCAAGCACGAGAACATCCAGCACACGGGCGCCTTCAAGGTCCGCGGTGCCCTGAACCTCCTCCTGGGTCTCGACGCGGCCGCGCGCGGGCGGGGGATCGTCGCCTACTCGACCGGCAACCACGCCCAGGCGCTCGCGTACGCCGCGCGCCGCACCGGGACGCGCTGCACCGTCGTCATGCCGCTGGACCCCAACCCCGTCAAGGAGCGTGCCGTGCGCGCCCTCGGCGCCGAGGTCGTGCTGCGCGGCGCCACGTTCGACGACGCGCGCACCCACGCCGAGCACGTCGCCGCCGGGACGGGCGCCCGGCTCGTCGGCGCCGCGAACGAGCCCGCGCTCGTCGCCGGCGTCGCCACCGCCACGCTCGAGCTCCTCGAGCAGGACCCCGACCTCGACGTGCTCGTCGTCCCGGTCGGCGGCGGCTCCGGCGCCACGGGCGCCTGCCTCGTGGCAGCCGCGGTCGCGCCCGACGTCCAGGTCGTCGCCGTGCAGTCCGACGCCTCCCCGGCCGCGCACGACTCCTGGCGCGCCGGCGAGCTCCTGAGCCGCCCCAACCGCACCCGCGCCGAGGGACTCGCCGTCGGGTGCGGCTTCGGGCTCACCCAGCAGGTCCTGCGCGACCACCTGGCCGACTTCCTCCTCGTGACCGACGACGACATCACGCGCGCCCAGCGGCTCTACCTCACCGCGGCGCGCACCGTCGCCGAGGGCGCCGGGGCGGCGGCGCTCGCGGCCGTGCTCGCGCACCCGCAGCGGTTCGCCGGGCGCCGGGTCGGCGTCGTGTGCTCGGGCGGCAACGCGAGCGAGGCCGAGCTCGTGCGCGCCCTCGGGTCGGCGTGACGGCCGCCTGCGCGCTCCGGTCGGCGTGACCGCCGCCCCTGGCTACGCTCGACGCATGGCCCGCTACGTCGACATCCACCCCGTGGACCCGCAGCCCCGGCTCGTCTCGCAGGTCGTGTCCGCGCTGCGCGAGGGCGCCCTCGTCGCGTACCCGACCGACTCGGGCTACGCCCTGGGGTGCCGGCTCGGACAGCACGACGGCACCGAGCGCATCCGGCAGATCCGCCGCCTGGACGCCAAGCACCACTTCACGCTCGTGTGCGCGGACTTCGCCCAGCTCGGCCAGCTCGTGCGGCTCGACAACAGCGCCTTCCGCGCGATCAAGTCCGCCACGCCCGGCCCGTACACCTTCATCCTGCCCGCGACGCAGGAGGTGCCGCGGCGGCTGGCCCACCCCAAGAAGAAGACCGTGGGGGTGCGCATCCCCGACTCGGGGCTCGTGCAGGCGGTCCTGGGCGAGCTCGGCGAGCCGCTCCTCAGCTCGACGCTGATCCTCCCGGGCGAGGACGCACCCATGACCGACGGCTGGCAGGTCAAGGAAGAGCTCGACCACGTCGTCGACGTCGTCGTCGACTCCGGCGAGGTCGTCGCGGAACCGACGACCGTCGTCGACTGGTCGGAGGGTTACCCCGAGGTCGTGCGGGTAGGCGCCGGCGACCCCTCGCGCTTCGAGTGAGTGCCGCCGCGGCGTCACGGACCCGCCACGCCGCCGGCAGCAGGGACAGATAGGGTGCCGCCCATGAGCGATCGCGGACTCGACCTTGCCCGAGACAAGATGACGGCGGCGGGTGTCGCACCCGCTGCGATCGAGACGTTCACGCGCTTCTACCGGCTCCTGGAGTCGGGCGCGACCGGCCTCGTGCGCGAGGAGGACGTCGAGCCGCTGACCGGGCTGACCCGGCACGCCGACCTCGAGATCTCCGAGCACGACGCCGCCGAGGCGCTCTCGCGCACGGCGATCGTCAAGCTCAACGGCGGCCTGGGCACGTCGATGGGCATGGACCGGGCCAAGTCGCTGCTCACGGTGCGGGAGTCGGCGGACGGCGAGCCGCTGACCTTCCTCGACGTGATCGTCGGGCAGGTCCGTACGGCGCGCGAGCGGACCGGTGCCCGCCTGCCCCTGATCCTCATGAACTCGTTCCGCACGCAGGACGACTCGCTCGCGGCGCTCGCCCGGTACGACGACCTGGCCGTCGACGGCCTGCCGCTGGACTTCCTGCAGAACCGCGAGCCCAAGCTCCTCGCGGACACGCTCGAGCCGGTCGAGTGGCCCGCCGACCCGTCGCTCGAGTGGTGCCCGCCCGGGCACGGCGACCTCTACCCGGCGCTGCACGCCTCGGGCCTGGTGCACGCCCTGCTCGACGCGGGCTTCCGGTACGCGTGCGTGTCGAACTCCGACAACCTCGGGGCCGCGCCCGACGGCGAGATCGCCGCGTGGTTCGCCGCCTCCGGCGCCCCGTACGCGGCCGAGATGTGCCGCAAGACGCCGGCCGACGTCAAGGGCGGCCAGCTCGTGGTGCGCAGGTCCGACGGCCGGACCATCCAGCGGGAGACCGCCCAGACGCACCCCGACGACCTCGAGGTCTCGCTCGACGCCGAGCGGCACCCGTACTTCCACGTGAACACCCTCTGGTTCGACCTCGAGGCCCTGGCCGCCGAGCTCGACCGCACGGGCGGCGTGCTCGAGCTGCCGCTCATCCGCAACGAGAAGACGGTCGACCCGACCGACGCCTCGTCGCCCAAGGTGGTGCAGATCGAGTCGGCCATGGGCGCGGCGGTCGCGGTCTTCGAGGGGGCCACGGCGATCGAGGTCGGCCGCGAGCGGTTCCTGCCGGTCAAGACGACCAACGACCTCCTCGTGCTGCGCTCCGACGTGTACGAGCTGACCGACGACTTCCGGCTCGTGGCGCGGACCGACGCGCCGCTGGTCAGGCTCTCGGGCGTCTACAAGACGATCGCGCGCTTCGACGAGCGGTTCCCGGGCGGCGCCCCGTCCCTGCGTGAGGCGACCTCGCTCACCGTCGAGGGGGACTGGACGTTCGGGTCGGGCGTGCGGGTCGTGGGGGAGGCCCGGCTGGCCGACGCCGGCTCGCCGCAGCGCGTCCCGGACGGTGCGCTCGTGACCGCCGAGGGCGCGCGGTCCTGAGACGCCGGGCCGGTCAGGCCTTCGCCGGCACGTCGACGACGCGTGAGCCGCCCACGGCGGGGACGAGCGTCCCCGCCGAGGCGGCGGCGACGTCGTCGTGCAGGCGGCCGAGCGCCTCGGGCGGGACCAGGAGCGTGAACCGCGCTTCCTCCAGGTACTGCGTGCCGTCGAGGACGGCGCCGTGGGCGGCGCACCACTCGCGCAGCACGTTGTCGATGCGGCCGGCGTCGGCGTGCGGCACGTCGAGCGTCACCTCGGCGAGCACCTCGCGCCGCAGGATCGTGGCACGGTCGAGCGCCTCGGCGACGGCGCCCGAGTAGGCGCGCACCAGCCCGCCCGCGCCCAGGAGCACGCCGCCGAAGTACCGGGTGACGACGGCGACGACGTCGGTCAGTCGGCGGTGGCGGAGCACCTCGAGCATGGGCACGCCCGCCGTGCCCGAGGGTTCGCCGTCGTCGGTGGAGCGCTGCTGGTCGGCGTGCGTGCCGAGCACCGTCGCGACGCAGTGGTGGCGCGCGTCCCACAGCTCCTTGCGGAGCCGCGCGACGACGGCGTCCGCCTCGGCCGCGTCGCGCACGGGGGCGACGTGGGCCAGGAAGCGCGACCTGCGGACGACGAGCTCGTGGTCGACCGGGGCGGCGATCGTCGACGGCAGGCGAGGGGCGGGGCGGGTCGTCGGGTCCGGCACGGTCACCCGGCGAGCCTACGGGACACGCCGTCGGTCGTTCAGCGAAAAAGTGTGCCAAGCCGGGAGAATGAAACCATGGTCACCGACGCAGCAGACGGCGCCGCCCCGACGAACCGGTACCCGCGCCCGCCCGTGTCCCTGGAGGAGGCGGACTGGGTCTGGCGGGAGCTTTCCGTCGAGGCGCTCCGTCCCGACGGAAAGCCGGAGACCGTGCGGCTCGCCGTGATCGCGGGGCTCACCCGGGCGACGGGCGCCCGTTACGGCGACCTGCTGCGCGTGCGGGCCGAGGACGTCCGCCTACCGGCGCCGGGCCCGCGGCCGGGGGAGGGGAGCGTGCTCGTGCGGCACGGCAAGCACCGCACTCCGCGGGAGCACCGCCTGCCCGCGGAGGTGGTGATCGTCCTGCGGCACTGGATGACCGTGCGCGAGGAGCTCGCCGCGGAGCTGGAAGGCTCGGTGCCGCGCGCCCTGCTGCTCACCGTCCACCACACGCACGACAACGGCGTCACGGTCTCGAGCGGTCTGCCCATCACCCGCCAGGGGCTCGTGCTCTCGTGGCGCCGGTTCGTGCACCGCACCAACGCGCGGTACGGGGCGCTGCGCCCGCCGCTGCCCACGCGGTTCGAGCAGGTGCGCCGGGCGTGGACGGAGGCGGGGGTGCACGACCCCGGCCGGGACGTCGCGCCGCCGGCCGAGCGCTCCTGAGCCGTGCGGAACGGCACGGCGCCTGCATTGAGG
>JAPSLQ010000084.1 GCA_031180595.1 Isoptericola sp.
CGACGAGCTGCCACATCGAGTCGGGGTGCTCGGGCGAGCCGAAGTTGAGGCAGTCGGTGACGGCGAGCGGCGTGGCGCCCGTCGTCGCGACGTTGCGGTACGCCTCGGCGAGCGCGAGCGCCGCGCCGGTGCGCGGGTCCAGCTTGCCGTAGCGGCCGTTCGCGTCCGTGGCCAGGGCGACGCCCAGGTTGGTCGACTCGTCCACGCGGACCACACCGCCGTCGTCGGGCTGGGCGAGCGCGGTGTTGCCCTGCACGAACCGGTCGTACTGGTCGGTGACCCAGGACTTGGAGCAGAGGTTGGGCGAGGCGAGCAGCCGGAGCGCGGTGCCCCGCAGCTCGTCGCCCGACGACGGACGGGCCAGCCCCGCGGCGGTCGTCGAGTCGGCCTGGAGCGCGTCCTGCCACGCGGGCCGCGCGTACGGGCGCTCGTAGACGGGGCCCTCGTGGGCCACGGTCCGCGGGTCGACGTCGACGATCCGCTGGCCGTGGTGGTCGATCGTGAGGCGGCCGGAGTCGTTGACCTCGCCGATGACCGACGTCTCGACGTCCCACTTGCGCGTGATCGCGAGGAACTCGTCGAGCTTCTCGGGCCGGACGACGGCCATCATGCGCTCCTGGGACTCCGACATGAGGATCTCGCCGGCGTTGAGCGTCGGGTCGCGCAGGAGGACGTCGTCGAGGTCGACGTGCATGCCGCCGTCGCCGTTCGACGCGAGCTCCGACGTCGCGCAGCTGATCCCCGCGGCACCCAGGTCCTGGATGCCCTCGACGACCTCGGCCGAGTACAGCTCGAGGCAGCACTCGATGAGGACCTTCTCCATGAAGGGGTCGCCGACCTGGACGCTCGGGCGCTTCGCGGGCACGCCGTCCTCGAACGTCTCGGAGGCGAGGATCGACGCCCCGCCGATGCCGTCGCCTCCGGTGCGCGCGCCGAAGAGCACGACCTTGTTCCCCACGCCCGACGCGTTGGCGAGGTGGATGTCCTCGTGGCGCAGCACGCCGACGCACAGGGCGTTGACGAGCGGGTTGCCCTGGTACGAGGGGTCGAAGACGAGCTCGCCGCCGATGTTCGGCAGACCGAGCGAGTTGCCGTAGCCGCCCACTCCGGACACGACGCCGTGCACGACGCGAGCGGTGTCGGGGTGGTTCACGTCGCCGAACCGCAGCTGGTCCATGACCGCCACGGGGCGCGCGCCCATGGAGATGATGTCGCGCACGATGCCGCCGACGCCGGTCGCCGCGCCCTGGTACGGCTCCACGAACGACGGGTGGTTGTGCGACTCGACCTTGAAGGTGACCGCCCAGCCGTCGCCGATGTCGACGACGCCCGCGTTCTCGCCGATGCCGACGAGGAGGTGCTCCTTCATCTCGTCGGTGACCTTCTCGCCGAACTTGCGCAGGTGCACCTTCGAGGACTTGTACGAGCAGTGCTCGGACCACATGACGGAGTACATGGCGAGCTCGGCGGCCGTGGGGCGGCGCCCGAGGATCGTACGGATGCGCTCGTACTCGTCGGGCTTGAGGCCGAGCTCGGCGTACGGCTGGGTCTCGTCGGGGGTCGCGGCGGCGTTCTCGACCGTGTCGAGGACGGGGCGGGGGGCGGGCACGGCCTTCTCGGCAGCGGCGGTCATAGGTTCCCTCGGGTCGCACGGGGTGCTCGGACCGGGTGATCACCGCCCGGCGGTGGCGGGCGGCATCCGGCGTCGGTCCGGGCCAGGGCGCGTGGCCCATCCTACCGGCGCGCCCCGGTCCCCCGGTCCGCGTCCCGCCGCCCGACGCCGGACGCTTCAGCCGCGCTGCACGCACCGTCAGGAGAACTCGATGGACGGCGCTCCCCGGCGGACCGAGCATGGACCCCATGCCGCTGCGCCACGCCCTCCTCGCCGTCGCCGTCACGGTCGTGTGGGGCCTCAACTTCCTCGCGATCGACCTGGGCGTGGCCGACGTCCCGCCGGCCCTCTTCGTCGCGATCCGGTTCGTCGTGGTGCTGGTGCCGGCGATCTTCGTCGTCCCGCGTCCCGCGGCCCGCCTGCGCGACGTCCTGGGCGTCGGGCTCTTCATGGGCCTGGGCCAGTTCGGCCTGCTGTACACGGCGCTCGCGCTCGGGATGCCGCCGGGCCTCGCCTCGCTCGTCCTGCAGGCGCAGGTGGCGTTCACCGTGCTGTTCGCCGTCGCGGCGCTGCACGAGGTGCCGACGCGCGCCCAGCTCGTGGGCGTCCTGCTCGGCGCGGCGGGCCTCGTCGTCGTCGGGCTGGGACGCAGCGAGGCCACCCCGGCCGGCGCGCTCCTGCTCACGGTCGCCGCCGCGGCGTCGTGGGCCACGGGCAACGTCGTCGCGCGCCGTGCGACGACGCGGCCCCACCTCGCGAGGGTCGAGCGAGCCGGCTGGCGCCGCTCGCCCGCGACGGCGGGGCTGTCGATGACGGTGTGGTCGGCGCTCGTCGTCCCGGTGCCGATGCTCGGGCTCGCCGTCGCGCTCGACGGGCCGGCCGCCGTCGCGCAGGCGCTGACGCACCTGACGCCCGCGGCGATCGGCTCGACGCTGTACACGGCGTGGCTGGCGAGCCTCTTCGGCTACGGCGTCTGGAACATGCTGCTGGCGCGCCACCCGGCGTCGGCGGTCGTGCCGTTCACGATGCTCGTGCCGGTGGTCGGGATGCTCGCGGCGTGGCTCGTCCTCGAGGAGCGCCCCAACGTCGCCGAGGCGGCGGGCGGCGTCCTGCTCCTGCTCGGCGTGGCGGTGACCAGCGGTGTCGTCAGGCTTCGCCGCCAGGTCGCGCGGGGCGCCGTGCGCCCGTGACCCCGGGCGCACGGCGGGCGTCTCGTCCGCCGGGCGATTTCTGGTCACGTTGAGGTCACGTTCCGGCGTGTGCGGATGCGTCGGACAACGACCTGTCGTCTCCTGGGAGAGGTACGCAGAAGGACCAGCGGTCGCCGTCGGGAGGCAGGACATGAAGCGCGTGCTCGTCGCCGGCGCCGTCGTCGCACTGGGCGACGGGATCGTGCTCGGCACGGCGCTGGCCCTCGGGGCGACGACGACGGCGATCGTCGCCGCGGTCGTGGGGATCGTCGGGGCGTTCGTCGTCGCGATGCTCACGCCGCCCCGGCGCGCCGCCGCGGCGCGGCCGGCGACCGTGACGCTCGGGCTGCCCGTGCGGGAGCCCGAGACGCAGCCCGAGGCGGCCTCCGCCGGGGACGAGGACGCACCGACGCCCGTCGGCACGACCCCGTCACCCGTCGCGGCGTAGCCGACGCCCGCAGACCGCGCCCGGCCTCAGGGACGCAGGCGCGTCGCCGTCCTCCGCAGCGCCTTCTCGGACACCGGCGCGTCGCCGGAGGCGCGCTGCTGCGCGTAGTAGGCGCGCGCCTCCTCCTGCCGCTGTGCCTCGGCGCCCGAGGCGATCGCGGCCCGCAGGTGGTCCTGCCCGTAGCCCCAGGCGTCGACGAGGTCGACGGCGTAGGGCCGCAGGCGCAGCAGGAGCCGGTCGACGTAGCTCGTCACGGTGCGTGCCCGCTGCGCGGAGAGGCGCCCGTTGAGCAGGTACCAGGCCATGTTGCGCTCGATGACCGTGAGGCCGAAGACGTCGCGCACCCACGTCAGGACGCGCCGCGTGCCCGGGTCCTCGATCTCGTCGAGCGCCTCCGTGAACGCCGACCAGCGCAGCAGGTCCGCGTGGGCCTTGGCCGCCTCGACGAGCGCGACCTGGTTCTCGTCGAAGAGCCGTGCCGCCGTCTCGGGGTCGGCCTTGGCCGCGGGGCGCAGCGCGAGCGCGGCCTGCTCCACCATCTCGGCCACGCGGTCCGCGAGCAGCTCGCGCTGGGTCTCGGGGTCGCGCAGGTGGCCGGCCGCGCGACGCGGGTCGCCGACGTCGGCGATCGCCTGGCCGAACCGGCGCAGCCCCGTGCGGTGCAGCGCGGCGTCCGTGGCCTGGTCGACGACGAACCGCGCGACGCCCGCGGGCGTCTTCGTCGCACCCGCCAGGTGCTTGCCGTAGTCGCTCACCAGGCGCTTGGCCACGAGCTGCAGCAGCACCGTGTTGTCGCCCTCGAACGTGGCGTACACGTCGAGGTCGGCGTGCAGGCTGGTGATGCGGTTCTCCGTGAGGAAGCCGGCACCGCCGCACGCCTCGCGGCACTCCTGCAGCGTGTCGAGCGCGAACCGGGTCGACGTCGCCTTGAGCGCGGCCGCCGTCGTCTCGAGGTCCTCGCGCTGCTCGGGCGTGTCCTTCACGCCCGAGAAGACGTCGTCGAACAGGTCGAGGAGGCGGTCGTGCGAGAAGTGCGCGGCGTAGACCTCCGCGATGCGCGGCAGGAGCCGGCGCCGGTGGGTCGCGTAGTCGAGCAGCACCGTCTCCTCGACGGGCGAGGCGCTCGTGAACTGCCGGCGCTCGGCGCCGTACCGCGTGGCGATCGCGAGGCCGATCTTCGACGCCGCGATCGCCGCGCCGTCGAGCGAGACGCGGCCCTGCACGAGCGAGCCGAGCATCGTGAAGAAGCGCCGGCCCGGGCTCTCGATGGGCGAGGAGTAGGTGCCGTCGGGCGCGACGGAGCCGTACCGGGCGAGCAGGTCGGTACGCGGGACGCGCACCTGGTCGAAGTGCAGGCGCCCGTTGTCGACGCCGCGCAGGCCGCCCTTGAGACCGTCGTCCTCGCCGCCGACGCCCGGGAGGAACTCCATGGTCTGCGGGTCCCGGATCGGCACGTAGAAGCAGTGGACACCGTGGTTGACGCCCTGGGTGACGAGCTGGGCGAACACCGTCGCGGCGGTCGCGTGCACGGCCGCGTTCCCGAGGTAGTCCTTCCACGCCGCGCGGAACGGCGTGTGGATGACGAACTCCTCGGTCTCGGGGTCGTACGTCGCGGTCGTCGCGATCGACGCGACGTCGGACCCGTGCCCGGTCTCGGTCATGGCGAACGCGCCGGGGACGGACAGGTCCATCGCCCCGGGCAGCAGGCGGTCCTGCTGCTCGGGCGTGCCGAGGTGGAGGATCGCGGCGCCGAAGAGGCCCCACTGCACGCCCGCCTTGATCTGCAGCGACGGGTCGGCCGCGACCATCTCCTCGAACCCCGCGAGGTTGGCGCCGTGCGCGTCCTTGCCGCCGAGCCGCTCCGGGTAGGCGAGCCAGACCTGCTTGTGCTCGCCGGCCACCATGAGCCGAAGCTGCGAGAGCACCCGCTCCCGGTGCTCCTCCATGGTCAGGGACTCGTCCTTCCAGAACCGCGGGTCGGCGGCCCGCTCACGGGCGGTGCGGCGCTCCTCGGGCCAGCGCCCGAGGAGGTGGGTCGCGAGGCCGTCGACGTCGACGCGGGGCGCCGGCTTGCCCGACGCGTGGTCGGCGTCGAGCCAGGCCTCGTGCTCGCCCACCGGGCGGCCGGTCCGCTGGTCGGACATGGTGGTCATCGGTTCTCCTGCGTGCGTGCGGTCGTGGAGGTCGTGAGGTGCTCGTGCTCGTCGTGGTGGAGGACGCCGACGGGGCCGTTCCAGAGCCAGAGCGTCACCTGCTCGGTGAGCTCCTCGCGCGTGAGGCGTCCGGGGCCCGGGTGCGCCAGCCACCACTCGCCCGCCCCGCGGACGAAGCCGACGGCACCGGCCGCCCAGGCGGCCGCCGTCGACGGCGGGACGTGGACGGCCCTCGCGAACGGCTCGGCGACGAGCTCGATGACCGACTCGAGGTACGCCCCGAGCGGTGCCTCGGGCTCGGGCCCGTCGGTCGCGGGGCCGTTGCCCCCGAGCGCGGTGCGGGTGACGAACCAGTAGACGTTCGGGGAGTGCTCGATCATCTCGAGGTAGACCCGGACCATGGCCCGCAGCGCCGCGAGCGGCGTCGGCGCCGACTGCGCGGCCTCGCGCAGCGCGTCGTGCATCGTGGCCACGACGTTCGCGGCCACGGCCAGGCGCAGCCCGGCCTTGTCCTCGAAGTAGCGGTACACGATGGACTTGGACGTGCCCGCCTCGGCGGCGATCTCGTCCATCGACACCGCGGGGCCGGCCCGGTGCACCGCCTTGCGTGCGGCGCGCACGAGCTCCGCGCGCCGTGCGGCGCGGTGGTCGTCCCAGCGCGTCGAGCGTCCGTCCACGGTCGCCGTCGGCCGTGTCGCGCGATCCGTCATGTGATCAGCCTCACGAGACCGAGAGTATCAGGTACTGTGAGTCCTACCTGACCGACGGAGCGAAGGACTCACCGTGGCTACACGCAAGACCACCACCGGCACCGCCAGGGGTGCCTCGTCCGGGTCGACCGGCTCGGCACCGGCGGCCGGCGTGCGGGACGCCGTCATCGTCGGCGGCAACCGCATCCCGTTCTCGCGGGCCGGCAAGAAGTACGCCGACGCCTCCAACCAGGAGATGTTCACCGCCGCGCTCGAGGGCCTCGTGGCCCGCTTCGGCCTGCAGGGCGAGCGCCTCGGCGAGGTCGTCGGCGGCGCCGTGCTCAAGCACTCCCGCGACTTCAACCTCGTCCGCGAGGCCGTGCTCGGCTCCTCCCTGTCGCCGCAGACCCCCGCGTTCGACCTCCAGCAGGCGTGCGCCACGGGTCTCGAGGCGACGATCAACGTCGCCAACAAGATCCGCCTCGGCCAGATCGACTCGGGCGTCGCGGGCGGCACGGACACGATCTCCGACGCACCCGTGGCCGTGAGCGAGGGGCTGCGCCGCGCGCTGCTCGCGGCGTCGCACGCCAAGACCCTGCAGGGCCGGCTCAAGGCGTTCGCGCGGATCCGGCCCGCCGACCTCAAGCCGCTGACGCCCGCCACGGACGAGCCCCGCACCGGCCTGTCGATGGGCGAGCACCAGGCGATCACGACCGCGCGCTGGGGCATCACGCGCGAGGCGCAGGACGAGGTCGCCCTCGCGAGCCACCAGAACCTCGCCCAGGCCTGGGACGCGGGCTTCTTCGACGACCTCGTCACGCCGTTCCGCGGCCTGACGCGCGACGACAACCTGCGTCCCGACACGTCGCTCGAGAAGCTCGCCTCGCTCAAGCCCGTGTTCGGCAAGAGCCTCGCGTCGTCGTCGGAGTCCCCCGTCGGCCCCACGATGACCGCGGGCAACTCGACCCCGCTGACCGACGGCGCGTCGACGGTCCTGCTGGCCTCGACCGAGTGGGCGGAGGCTCACGACCTGCCCGTCCTCGCCCGGTTCGTCGACGCCGAGACGGCGGCCGTGGACTTCGTGCACGGCCACGAGGGCCTCCTCATGGCGCCCGTGCACGCGGTGCCCAGGCTGCTCGCCCGCAACGGCATGACGCTCGCGGACTTCGACTTCTTCGAGATCCACGAGGCCTTCGCCTCGACCGTCCTGACGACGCTCGCGGCGTGGGAGGACGCGGACTACTGCAAGAACGAGCTGGGGCTGCCCGGCGCGTTCGGCAGCGTCGACCGCGCCAAGATCAACGTCAACGGCTCCTCGCTCGCGGCCGGGCACCCCTTCGCCGCGACCGGCGGGCGCATCGTGGCCACCGCCGCCAAGCTCGTGTCGCAGCGCGCCGCCGAGACCGGCGAGACGGCGCGTGCCCTGGTGTCGGTGTGCGCCGCGGGCGGCCTCGGGGCGACCGCGATCATCGAGTCCGTCTGAGCCGAGGGAGAGACATGACCGACAGCTACACCCGGCTCGTCAACACGGGCATCACCAAGACGCTCTCCAAGAAGCTCGGGCTGCCCCGGCCCGCCGTGCTCCGGCGGCACCGGCCGGGCGAGCCGCTCACGGTCGGGCCGGTCCTCGTGGTGTCCGACGCCGCGTCGAAGCCGGACGCGGACGCCGTCGCGCAGACGCTCCTGGGGTGGGGGACCGACGTCCGGCGCGAGCCGAGCGACGACGCCCGCTGGGGCGCCGTCGTCCTCGTCGTCACCGAGGCGGCCCGGCCCGCGGACGTCTCGGACGCCGTGCTCGCGGTCGGGTCCGTGCTGCGCCGGCTCGCGCCGAACGGGCGCGTGGTGACCGTGTCGCGAGCCGCGACCGACGGGGACTCCCCCGAGCTCGCCGCGACCCGTGCGGGCGTGGACGGCTTCCTGCGCTCGCTCGCCAAGGAGCTGCGCGCCGGTGCGACCGGCAACGGGATCGTGCTGACCGGCGGCGCCGCGGCCGACTCGACGTCGGCCCTGGCGACGCTGCGGTTCTTCCTGTCCGCACGGTCGGCGTTCGTCGACGGCCAGCTGCTTCCCGTGGGGCCCGCGCCTGCGGGCGCCGAGGACGCCCCGGTGGACGACGACCGGCCGCTCGCCGGCCGGGTCGCCGTCGTGACGGGCGCGGCACGCGGCATCGGCGTCGCCATCGCGAAGACCCTGGCGCGCGACGGCGCGTCGGTCATCTGTGTCGACGTCCCGGCCGCGGGCGAGGGCCTGGCCCGCACGGCCAACGCGGTCGGCGGCACCGCCCTGCAGCTCGACGTCACGGCCGACGACGCCGGCACGCGCATCCTCGAGCACGCGCGCTCACGGCACGGCCGCCTCGACGTCGTCGTGCACAACGCGGGCATCCTGCGCGACAAGCTCCTGGCCAACATGAAGCCCGAGCAGTGGGACGCGGTGACCGCGGTCAACCTCGCGTCCCAGCTGCGCATCAACGCGCAGCTGCTCGAGGCCGGGGTCCAGGGCCTGCGGATCGTCTCGCTCGCGTCCATCGCCGGCATCGCCGGGAACCGGGGGCAGACCAACTACGGCTTCTCCAAGGCCGGGGTCATCGGGCACACGCGGGCCACGGCACCGCTCGTGGCGCGGCTCGGCGGCACGGCCAACGCGGTCGCGCCCGGCTTCATCGAGACCGAGATGACCAGGACGATCCCCGCGGTCACGCGCGAGATGGGGCGGCGCGCGTCGTCGCTGCAGCAGGGCGGGCTGCCCGTCGACGTCGCCGAGGCCGTCGCCTTCCTCGCCTCGCCGGCCACGGTCGGCGTCAACGGCGAGGTGCTGCGCGTGTGCGGCCAGAGCTGGCTGGGCCGATGACCGCCACCGGGCCCACGACGTCCGCCGGGGAGCCGCTGGGCGTCGAGTCGCTGCCGTCGCTGCCGGCGCTCGGCGGGCTCTACGCGCGTGGCGCCGCCTCGTCGGGTCGCATCGCGGCCGGGCGCGCGCTGCCGAACCTGCCCGTCATCGGCCAGGCGCGCGAGCCGGACGACGGCCCGCCCGCGCTGCCCGGCGTCGCGTACCGCGTGACGGGGGTGGAGACCGGCGGCCTGGCCACGCACCTGCGGGACTACGAGCGCCTGCTGCACGAGCCGGCGTCGGACGTCATGCCCGCCGGCTACCTGCACGTGCTGGCGTTCCCGCTGGCGACGGCCGTGATGGTGCGCGGCGACTTCCCGCTCCCGCTGCTGGGCATGGTGCACCTGGCCAACGAGGTCGAGCACCGCGGACCGGTGCGGGTCGGCGACCGGCTCGACGTGCGGGCCTGGGCCGAGAACCTGCGCGCGCACAAGCGCGGCGTCCAGGTCGACCTGGTCGCCGAGGTCTGGCCCGACGGCGGTGCGGACCGTCCCGTGTGGCGCGGGGTCTCGACGTACCTGGCCAAGGGCTTCCACCTCACCGACGGCGAGCCCGCGGAGCCGGAGCAGCCCGACCGGGCGCCGTCGGGCACCTGGACGCCTCCCCTGCCGACGGGCCGGTGGGCGCTCGGGCCGGGGACCGGCCGCGCCTACGGCGCGGTGTCGGGCGACCGGAACCCGATCCACATGTCCGCGCTGGCGGCCAAGGCGTTCGGGTTCCCGCGCGCGATCGCGCACGGCATGTACACCGCGGCCCGTGCCCTGGCCGACGTCGGCAACGCGCGCGGTGACGCCTACCGGTGGACGGTCGAGTTCGGCAGGCCGGTGCTCCTGCCCGGGACGGTCGACGTCGCGGTGACCCCGGCCCCCGAGCCCGGTACGGGCTTCCGGTACGTCGGGTGGAACGCCCGGCACGGTCAGCTGCACTTCGAGGGCGAGGTCGTCCCGCTCGAGCCGTAAAACGCGTGACCGGGGCGCGCGGCACGGCCTACCGTCGTCGGCCATGAGCATGTTCATGGTGATGGTGCGCCGTGCCCGCGTCCGGGCAGCGGCCGGGCGGGTCCCGACGCTCGTGGGGATGGCACCCGCTCCGCGATGACTGGGCGGCACGCGTCGTCGCCGAGGCGCCCGTGCGCGCCGGCGACCTCGTGCTGGACCTCGGTGCCGGCACCGGCGCGCTGACGGCGCCGCTGGTCGCCGCGGGCGTGCACGTGGTGGCGGTCGAGCTGCACCCCGGGCGGGCCGCCGCGCTGCGTCGCCGGTTCGCCGACGCCCCGGTGCGGGTCGTCGCGTGCGACCTGGCCGACCTCCGGCTGCCGCGACGGCCCTTCCGCGTGGTCGCCAGCCCGCCGTACACGCTGTCGACCGAGGTCGTGCGGCGGCTGCTCGGCACCGACCGGCTCCTCTCGGCCGACCTCGTGCTGCAGCGGGCCGCGGCCCGGCGGCTCGCGCTCGACCCGCCCGGTGCCCGGCACGCGCGCCGCTACGTGCTCGACGTCGGCGCGCCGGTACCGCGGAAGGCGTTCGACCCGCCGCCACGGGTCGACTCCGCCGTGCTGCGCGTCCGGCGCCGCTGACGCGGCCGGATACGGCAGGATCGGGCCCATGACCTCCGTCGGCTGCATCTTCACGCCCTACGAGAACCCGCCCTCGCGGCTCGTCCCGTTCGCCCGCACCGCGGAGGCCGCCGGCCTCGACGAGGTCTGGCTGTGGGAGGACTGCTTCCTCGAGTCCGGCATCGCGAGCGCCGCCGCGATCCTCGGCGCGACCGAGCGCGTGCAGGTGGGGATCGGCGTCATGCCGGTGCCCCTGCGCAACGTCGCGCTCACGGCGATGGAGGTCGCCACGCTCGCGGGCGCGTTCCCCGACCGCTTCCTGCCGGGCATGGGCCACGGCGTCCAGGACTGGATGGGCCAGGTCGGCGCACGCGTCGCGTCGCCGCTCACGCTGCTGCGCGAGCACCTGACGGCGCTGCGCGCGCTGCTCGCCGGCGAGCGGGTCACGACGTCGGGCCGCTACGTGACGCTCGACGACGTCGCGCTCGACTGGCCGCCCGCCTCCCCGCCCCCCGTGCTGTCGGCCGCGCAGGGGCCGAAGACCCTGCGGCTCGTCGGCGAGGTCGCCGACGGTGCGGTGCTCGTCGCCGACACCGGGCTCGGGGGCGTGCGCCGGGCGGTCGGCCTGCTCGACGAGGGGCGCGCCGCCGCCGGCCTGCCGCCGCTCGCGGAGTCGGGGCCGGGGAGCGAGCACCCGTTCCGCCTCGTGACGAACCTCGCGGCCGCGACGGGGCCGGACGCGGTCGAGCGGCTGCGCCGCGCCTGCAAGAGCTGGAACCTGCACGTGGATGACGACGCGGCGCTCGCCGAGTACTGCTCGTGGGGCAGCGCCGAGCAGGTCGCCGACGGGCTGCGGCGGTTCTCCGACCTGGGCGTGCACTCGCTCGCCGTGCAGCCGACGCTCGACGACCCTGACCTCGACGGGTTCGCCGCGTTCCTCGGCGAGGAGGTGGCCCCGCTCCTGCGCTGAGCCGGCCGGGCGGACGCCGCGAGCGCCGTCAGGCGAACGCGGCCAGGCGCTGCTCGAGCCCCGCGCGGACGGCGGGCCACTCGTCGTCGAGGACCGAGAAGTAGGCGGTGTCACCGACCGACCCGTCGGAGGCGACGCGGTGCTTGCGCAGCACGCCCTCGCGCCGGGCCCCGAGCCGCTCGATAGCGGCGCACGACCGGGTGTTGCGCGCGTCGGCCCGCAGCGCGACGCGCTGCAGCCCCCAGGTCTCGAACGCGTGCCGCAGGAGCAGGAGCTTGCACGCCGGGTTGGTGATGCCGCCCCACCAGGCGCGGCCGTAGAACGTCGTGCCGATCTCCACGCGCCGCTGACCGGTCGAGAGGTCGTAGAAGCGCGTCGAGCCGCGGACCGCGCCGTCGTCGCCGACGACGGCGAACGCGAGCGTCCCCTCCGCTCGCCGCGCCGTGTCGATCCAGGCCTCGACGTCGGCGACCGCCGTCGGCACGGGCGACGTCATGCCGAACCACAGCTCGCGATCGACGAGCGG
>JAPSLQ010000356.1 GCA_031180595.1 Isoptericola sp.
TGTTGGTCACGTCGACCGGCACCCACGCCTCGCCCGGGTTCTCGACGACCACCGGGTCGTGGCTGGCCGCGGTCAGCTCGGGGCCGTACATGCCCACCGTCGCGGACACCGTCGTCGTGGTCACGGCACCGGGGCCCTCGGCCCACACGCGGGCGTCGATCGTGTAGGTGCCGCCGTGGCGGGCGACGACGGGGAACGCGACCGTGCTGGCGTCGCCGGGCTCGAGCGTCCCGACGATGCACAGCACCCGGCGGTCGTCGGTCGCGCTCGGCGTGCACGCGAGGGTCTCGGCCGTCAGGTCGCCGGCGCCGGCGGCGGCGCCCTGCGGGGACACGGGGGCGCCGGGGCGCATGCCCTCCGGCAGGTCGAGCTGCACGAGCGTGCCCTCGGCGGTGCGCCCGCCGTCGTTGGTGACCGAGACACGGACAGGGGACGCCACCCGGGGCTCGAGCAGCACCTGCGGGTCGGCGGTCGTGAGGACCAGCTCCGCCGGCGCCGAGATCGCCGAGGAGGAGACCGCAGGGCTCAGGCTCGTCGGGGACGTCGCGTCGTCCGTCGGGTCACCGTCGGCGGTGCCGCCGAGGGACCGCCCGAGCCGGTCGAGCGGTGCCTCCGCGACGGTCGGCTCACCCGCGGCAGACTCCCGGTACGGCTCGAGGGCGTTGAGCCCCGTCACGACCCCTACCGCAGCCACCGCGAGAGCCCCCGCCGCGGCCGCGACGCCCGCACCGGTCACGCCGGCGGCCGCGGCACCGGCGCCGGTCGCGAGGCCCGCCGCACCTGCACCGACGAGCGACTCGATACCCGTCGCCGTCGAGCCGGCGAGGGCGGCCGTGCTCACGCCGCCGGCCCCGGCGCCCGTCGCCGTGGCGGCACCGGCGCCCGCCGCGCCGGCCGAGGCCGTGCCCGCCGTCGCGCCCGCCGTCGCCGTGCCCGTGGTCGTCGCGGCAGCCGTGCCCGCCCCGGCCGTCGTCCCGCCGGCAGCCGACGCGGCGCCGGCGACCGCGCCCGCCGTCGCGCTGCCGAGCGGCAGCGAACCGAGCACCGCGAGCCCGGCCATGCCGAGCACGAGCGGCGCGATGACGGACCGCATGCCGTTCGCGACGTCGGAGAGCTCGAGCACGAGCGTGCGGCAGCCGCCGCAGCCCTTGAGGTGGTCTTCCACCTTCGTGGCCTCGCGGCGTGCGAGCCCGCCGCGCACGTACGCCCCGAGGAGCGGGTTGACCACGCGGCAGGAGTCGTCCGGGTCCTGCGTGAGGTGCTGCTGGAGGTACTCGACGCGCAGGCCCTCGCGGGCGCGGTAGGCCAGGGCCGACACGCCGTTGGCCGTGAGGCCGAGGATCGGCGCGATCTCCGCGGGCGCGAGGTTCTCGATCTCGGTGTACCAGAGCACCGCCTGCCAGCGCTCCGGGAGCGAGCGGTAGGCGCGCGCGACAATCGTGCGGTCGAAGTCCGCGAGGGCCGGGTCGTCGGTCGCGGCGTCGCGCCCGAGCGCTGACTCGAACG
>JAPSLQ010000085.1 GCA_031180595.1 Isoptericola sp.
CCGGCGCGGTCTCCTCGGGCTCGACCGCCTCGTCGCTCGTGGCGTCCGCGCCGAGCAGCGCGGCCTCCTCGGTCTGCGACGACGCGGCGGTCGTCTCGGCGACCGCCTCGTCGTCGGCCGACGCCGGCCCGGCGGCCGCCAGGCCGCTGGTGGCCAGCACCGCGGCCAGTGCGGCGCCGACGATCCTGCGTCCTGCCTGTCCTGCTCGTCGGTCTCGACGGTGGAACGCCTTCGCTCGTGGTCCCCTGCTGACGCTGCGCGCGTGTCGCATCGCTGTCCTCCGGTAGCATGCTCTGCCCCCTGCCGCGGTGTTCCGCGGCAGTGCAAACACGCCCCCGTGTGTCTGGAGGTTCGCAGCAACAGAGCGCACCCAGCACCCGGGCAACCGGGTGAAGTGCTCGGAAGGACGGGTGAAAACACCCAGGCCCGGGCCTCAGACCCGGGCAGAAGAGGCGATATCGCCCGGGGCTACAGTCGGTCGAGGTGCTGCAGGATGGCCCCTTCGCGCAGCGCCCACGGGCAGATCTCGACCTCGTCGACGTCGAGCGCTCGCATCGCCTCCTCGGCGACGACGGCGCCCGCCACGATCTGCAGGGCGCGACCGGGCCCGATGCCCGGCAGCACGGTGCGGTCCACCGACGAGAGCCGCGCGAGACGCGGCTCCCAGTCCTCCAGGTGCGCGCGGAGCATCCGCCACCGCTGGTCCGCCCCGAGGACGTCGCGCGGCATCCCGGCCAGGCGCGCGAGCGAGCGGAACGTCTTCGACGTCGCGACGACGTGGTCCGGCGCCGGCGCGTCCAGCACCGGTCCGACGGCCGGGCGGAGGACCTCGCGCGCGTGCGCACGGAGCCGCTCGACGTCGTCGGCCTTGGGCGGGTCGTCGTCGAACAGGAACTCGCGCGTCATGCGCCCCGCGCCGAGCGGGACCGAGAGCGCGACGTCGGGCACCTCGTCGACGCCGGTGGCGATCTCGAGCGAGCCGCCGCCGATGTCGAGCAGCAGCAGGCGGCCCGCGCCCCAGCCGTACCAGCGCCGCGCGGCGAGGAACGTGAGGCGTGCCTCGTCGTTGCCGGAGAGCACCTCGATCGGCACACCGGCCCGCTCCTCGAGGGCCGCGAGCACCTCCGGACCGTTCGCCGCCTCGCGCAGGGCGGAGGTAGCGAGCGCCATGGTGGCCTCGGTCCGGTGCGTGCGGCCCACCTCGGCCGCGCGCGCGACCGCCTGGGTCAGGGCGGTGACGCCCTCGGCGGAGATCGACCCGTCGGGTTGCAGGTAGCGCATGAGGCGCACCGTCGTCTTGTCCGAGGCCTGCGCCACGGGGCGGACCCCGTGCCGGGCGTCCATGACGAGCAGGTGCACCGTGTTGGAGCCGATGTCGATCACGCCGAGCCGCACGGGGTCACCGTAGACCCACGGACGCGGAACGAGCCGGGCGCCGCCCGACCGGTGAGACGCGGGTCAGCCGCGCACGGAGACGCGGTCGACGACGAGCCGCTCGGCCCCCGCCACGACCTCGGCCTCGGCGGCGCGTGCCCGCTCGAGGGCGTCGGCACGCACGGCGACGATCTTGTCGTGGAGGCGTGCGTGGACCCGGCGGCGCACGTCGCGGGCGATCGCGTCGACGTCGGACTCGTCGGGGGTCTCGCCGCGCGGGGCGAGCTCGGCGGTCAGGCGGTCGACGGCCGCCTCGACCTCGGCGCGCACCTGCACCTCGGCCTCGTCGAGCAGCGCAACGACGGCCGCGTCTGCGGCGCGGCCGAGCCGCGTCTCCTCGAACCGGCGTGCGGCGTCGTCCACGATGCGGCGCGCGTGCCCGACGACGTCGCGCGCCATCGTCGGCGCGTGCGCCTTCAGCGTCGCGAGGTCGAGGAGCAGCACGCCCTCGACGTCGGCGACGCTCGGGTCCACGTCGCGGTGCAGCGCGAGGTCGAGGATGACGAGCGGGGCAGCCTCGGGCTCGTCGCCGGCGCGCGCGGCGGCACGCTCCCGCGCGCGGACGACCGCCGCGGCGTCGAGCACGTACTCGAGCGACGCCTCCGGGCGCAGACCGCCCGTCGTCGGGCCGGCGTCGGGCACCTCGCCCGCGACGGCGCGCCGGCCGCGGGCGCCCGAGCACGAGACGACGAGGTCGGCGTCCGCGAGCGCCGCGACGAGATCCTGGACCGGCTCGACCCCGTGCGACGCCGCGAACGACTCGGCGCGGCCGGACTGCGAGTAGACGCGGACGTCGTCGCACCCGCGCGACCGCAGGGCCGCGACCGACGCGCCCGCGTACGAGCCCGTGCCGATGAGGACCGCGCGCGTCGTGCGGTAGGGCGGCAGCTGCTCGCCCGCGAGGTCGAGGCCCAGCGCGACGACCGAACGGCCCGCCGCGCCGAGCGCGGTGTGCGTGCCGACCTTCTTGGACGTGCGCGACGCCGTCTGGAACAGCAGCTCGAGGGTCTTCGACGTCGTCTCGTCCTCGCGCGCGACCTCGAGGGCGCGCTTGACCTGGCCCGCGATCTCCCGCTCGCCGACGACCATCGAGTCGAGCCCGGCGGCCACGGCGAAGAGGTGCTCGGTGACCTCGGGCCCGGTGCGGACGGTGAACGACTCGGCCGCGGCCTCCGGCGTCACGCCCGAGCTCTCCGCGACGAGCTCGGCGACGTGGCGGGTCGCGTGGCGGACCGAGTCGCCGTCGAGCGGCGCCTCGACGTCGAGGTAGAGCTCGAAGCGGTTGCACGTGGAGATCACCACGGCGCCCTGCACCGGCCGGCACGTGCCGACGACGGTACGACCCACCGACGCGGAGCCCGTCGACAGCCGCTCGAGGGCGTCGAGGTCGAGCTCGCGGTGGGAGGCGGTGAGGGAGAGGAGAACCACAGTGCTCCCACTTTAAGAGCCGTACGGGGTACGGGCAGAATCGTGGACCGTGACGTCCCCCACGCCTGCCCATGTTCACCCGCTGCCGGCCGACCACCCTCTGGTCGACGGGCGGACCGCCGGCTCCCGGCTCGTGCGGGCGCTGCGGGGTGATCGTCCCGGGACGACGCCGGTGTGGTTCATGCGCCAGGCGGGGCGCTCGCTGCCCGAGTACCGCGAGGTGCGGCAGGGCGTGCCGATGCTCGAGTCGTGCCTGCGCCCGCCCCTGGCGGCCGAGATCACGCTGCAGCCGGTGCGCCGCCACGGCGTCGACGCGGCGATCTTCTTCAGCGACATCGTCGTGCCGCTGCGGCTCGCCGGCGTCGGCGTGGACATCAAGCCCGGCGTCGGACCGGTCATGGACCAGCCCTACCGGACGGCCGACGACGTCGCGCGGCTCGTCGAGCGCGAGCTGACCGACGACGCGCTCGACCCGATCCGCGAGGCCGTCGCGCTGACCGTCGCCGGTCTCGACGAGCTGCCCGCGCACCCCGGCACCGTGCCGCTCATCGGGTTCGGCGGGGCGCCCTTCACGCTCGCCGCGTACCTCGTCGAGGGCCGTCCGTCGCGCGACCACCTCGCCGCGCGCACGCTGATGCACGCCGACCCCGAGACGTGGCGCCGCCTCACCGAGTGGACCGCCGACCTCACCGGCCGCTTCCTGCGCGCGCAGGTGCTCGCCGGCGCGTCGGCCGTGCAGCTCTTCGACTCGTGGGCCGGGTCGCTCTCGCTCGCCGACTACGCCGCGCACGTCGCGCCGTCGTCGACCCGCGCGCTGGCCCACGTGGCGGACCTGCGCGTGCCCGACGGCGAGGCCGGCGTCCCCGGCATCCACTTCGGCACGGGCACCGGCCACCTGCTGCCCGCGATGCGCGACGTGCTGGGCGACGCCGGCCTGACGCACACCGCTGTCGGCGTCGACTACCGGACCCCGCTCGACGAGGCGACCGCGGTGCTCGGCGGCGACGTGCCCGTGCAGGGCAACGTCGACCCCGCCCTGCTCGCGGCCCCGTGGCGCGTGCTCGAGGCGCACGTGCGCGACGTCGTCGCCCGGGGGAGGTCCGCCCCGGGGCACGTGCTCAACCTCGGCCACGGGGTCCCGCCCGAGACCGACCCGACCGTCCTGACCCGCGTCGTCGAGCTGGTGCACTCGCTGTGACCCTCCCCCGGCACCCGCCCGGCCGCCCGGCCGAGCGCCCGCCCGAGCGCCCGTCGGAGGACGTCGACGCGGTCGTCGTCGGCGGCGGGATCGGCGGGCTCGTCGCCGGGTACACCCTCGTCGGGCGGGGCCTGCGCGTGGTGCTGCTCGAAGCGTCCGACCGCGTCGGCGGGCCGGTGCGCGGCGGGTCCTTCGCCGCGCTCCCCCGCGTCCCGGTCGACCTCGGCGCCGAGTCGTTCGCCGCACGCGGCACGGCCGTCGCGGACCTCGCGGCCGAGCTGGGGCTGCGCGTCGTCGAGCCCGCCCCGCGGCCGGCGTGGGGCTACGCCGCGGGCCGGGCGTTCCCCCTGCCGGCGGCGGGCGTGCTCGGCATCCCGTCGGTGCCGTGGGCGCGCGACGTGCGCCGGGCGATCGGGTGGCCGGGCGTCGCGCGGGCCTCCCTCGACCGGGTGCTGCCGCGGTTCGTCGCCGACACCACCGACCTCGGGACGCTCACCCGCTCGCGCCTCGGCCGGCGCGTGGCCGAGCGCCTCGTGGCGCCCGTGGCCGCGGGCGTGCACTCGGCGCCGCTCGACCGGCTCGACGTCGCGACGGTCGCGCCCGGGCTCCTCGAGGCGTTCCACCTCGAGGCGTCGCTGTCCAAGGGGGTCGAGTCGCTGCGTGCCGCGGCGCCCGCGGGGTCCGCCGTGCGGGGCGTCGACGGCGGTATCCATGCGCTCGTCGAGGCGCTCGCCGGGGAGATCGCCGCGAGCGCCGAGGAGTGGGTCGACTCGCCCCGCGTCGACCAGACCGGCCCGATCCACACCGCGGTCCGGCTGCGCCAGGAGGTCGTGGGCGTCGAGCGGGCCGACGACGGCGCGTGGGTCGTGCGCACGGCCGCCGGCGGGCGGCTCGAGTCGGCCCGGCTCGTCGTGACGACGCCCGCGGTCGCGCCGCTCGTCGCACCCTGGGTCGGCGACGGCACGGTCCGCGCCCCACGGCCCGAGCGCGGGGCCGACGTGTGGCTCGTGACCCTGCTCCTCGAGGCGCCCGAGCTCGACGCGGCCCCCCGGGGCTCCGGGATGCTGGTCGCTCCGGACGAGGACCGGCCGTCCGGCCGGAAGGGCCCCGCGGTGCGCGCCAAGGCCCTGACCCACGCGACCGCCAAGTGGCCGTGGCTCGCCGAGCGCGTGCGGGACGCCGCCGGACCGGGCGTGCACGTGGTACGGCTGTCGTACGGCCGCCTCGGCGCCGAGACCGTGCCGCCCACCCCCGAGGAGGCCGCCCGCGACGCGTCCGCGCTCCTCGGCGTCGACCTCACCGACCGGGTGCGCGACCACCTGTTGCAGCGCTGGGACGGGGCCCTGCCCCCGCCGACCCCCGCCTACCGGGCCGACGTCGCGGCCTTCGGTGCCGCCGTCGGGCACACGCCGGGCCTGGCCGTGACCGGCGGCTGGGTCGCGGGGACCGGGCTCGCCGCCATCGTCGCGCACGCGCAGGCGACGGTCGCGGCGCTCTGACACCGCGCGCCCGGGCCGTGTGAGATCGACCTCGCCGCACGCCCCCGGTTGTGGCTCCCCCCGCCCCCTGGGGGAGACTGGGGGGGTGACCACCCCCGCACCGTCCGGAACCGCACCGCTGCGCCTCGGCACCCGCGGCAGCGCGCTCGCCATGACGCAGTCGGGCATGGTCGCGCGCCGGCTCGAGGAGCTGCTCGGGCGCCCCGTCGAGCTGGTGCGGATCCGCACCGAGGGTGACGTCAAGACGGGCTCGCTCGCGTCGCTCGGCGGCACCGGCGTGTTCGTGACGGCGCTGCGCGAGGCCCTGCTCGACGGCAGGTGCGACGTCGCGGTGCACTCCCTCAAGGACCTGCCGACGACCCAGCCGCCCGAGCTCACCGTCGTGACGCCCGAGCGCGAGGACCCGCGCGACGTGCTCTGCGCGCGCGACGGCCTCACGCTCGAGGGCCTGCCCCGCGGCGCGCGCGTCGGCACCGGGTCGCCGCGCCGGGCCGCCCAGATCAAGGTCGCGCGGCCCGACGTCGAGATCGTCGACATCCGCGGCAACGTCGACACGCGCCTCGCCCGGGCGCTCGGCCCGGAGGCCGACCTCGACGCCGTCGTGCTCGCCCACGCGGGCCTGACCCGGCTGGGCCGCACCGACGTCGTGACCGAGGTGCTCGCGCCCGCCGTGTGCGCGCCCGCTCCCGGGCAGGGGGCGCTCGCGGTCGAGGCGCGCACGGCCGACCTCGCGCCGGGGGCTGCCGACGGCGGTGCGCTCGCCGCCGCCTTCGCCGCGCTCGACCACCGCACCACGCGCGTCGCCGTGGTCGCCGAACGGACGGTGCTCGCGCGGCTCGAGGCCGGCTGCGCCGCGCCCGTGGGCACGTGGGCGCGCGTTGAGGACGGTGCGCTGCACCTGGGCGCCGTCGTCGCGCGCGTCGACGGGACCGAGCAGCTCAAGCACCGCGCGAGCGTGGAGCTGGCCGCGGACATGTCGGTCGCGCAGCTCGACGCCGTCGCGACCGAGCTCGGCGAGCGCGTGGCGGACGCCCTGCTCGCCGACGGCGCCGAGCGGCTCGCGCCCCTGCGTCCCGGTGCCGCGCCCGCGGGCCCCGAGGCACCGTCGGGTGCGTCGCGCCGCATCGACGCCGCCCCGCTGCACACCCCGACGGGGACCGACGACCCGGAGGGCGCGTGAGCGTCCCCGTGGTGCTGGTGCCGCGCGCGTCCTCGCGTGCCGCCGGCCTCGCCGGCCTCCTGCGCGACGCCGGCTGCGAGGTGGTCGTCGCGCCGGTGATCGAGCGGGCGCCGGTCGACGACACCACCGCCCTCGACACGGCCGTCCGGGACCTGGGTGCCGGGGCGTACGCGTGGGTCGCGGTGACGAGCGTCAACGCCGTCGACGCCCTCGCCGCGGCCGCCGCCCGGACCGCGGTCTCCCTCGGCTCGAGCGCTGCTGGGACCCGGTGGGCCGCCGTCGGGCACATGACGCGGCGGGCGCTCGAGGCCGCGGGCGTCGCCGTCGAGCTCGTGCCCGACGGCGAGTCGTCCGCCGCGGGGCTCGTGGCGGCGTTCGCCGAGCGGTCCGGCACGCCGTCGGACGGCCGCCGCGTGCTGCTGCCCCTGGGTGACCTCGCCGGCCCCACGCTGGCCGACGGGCTCGCCGCGCTCGGGTGGGCGCCCGACGTCGTGACCGCCTACCGCACGGTGCGCCGCGAGCTGCCCGCCGACGTCGTGACGCGCGGACGCGCCGGCGGGTTCGGCGCGGTCGTGGTCACCTCCGGGTCGGTCGCCCGCGAGGTCGCGCGCCAGCTCGGGACGCGGGCACCCGTCGTCGCCATCGGGCGGCCGTCGGCCGAGGCCGCGCACGCGGCGGGGCTGCACGTCGCGGCCGTCGCCGAGCACCCGACCGACGAGGCGCTGGCCGCCGCCGTCACCGCCGCCCTGTCCGCGCAGAAGGAGAACGCATGAGCACCTCGGGGATCGTCTACCGGCCGCGCCGCCTGCGCACGACGCCGCGCATGCGCCGGCTCGTCGCGGAGCACCGCCTGCACCCGGCGGACCTCGTGCTGCCGCTCTTCGTCAAGGAGGGGCTCGACGAGCCCGCGCCCATCTCGTCGATGCCGGGCCAGGTGCAGCACACCGAGGCCACGCTGCGCGCCGCCGTCGCCGCGGCCGCCCGGGCCGGGCTCGGCGGCGTCATGCTCTTCGGCATCCCGGCGCACCGCGACGCGACGGGCTCGCAGGGCGACGCGCCCGACGGGATCCTGCAGCGCGGCATCCGCGCCGCGCGCGAGGCGGTCGCCGCCGTCGAGGCCGAGACGGGGCGGCCCGGACCGGTGGTCATGGCGGACACGTGCCTCGACGAGTTCACCGACCACGGCCACTGCGGCGTGCTCACCGACGGCCCCGACGGCACGGCCGTCGTGGACAACGACGCGACGCTCGAGCGGTACGCGGCCATGGCCGTGGCACAGGCGAAGGCGGGCACCGAGGTCGTCTCGCCCTCGGGCATGATGGACGGCCAGGTCGCGGTCATCCGCGACGCGCTCGACGAGGCGGGCTTCGAGCACGTGTCGATCCTCGCCTACAGCGCCAAGTACGCGAGCCCGTTCTACGGGCCGTTCCGCGAGGCGGTCGACTCTGCCCTGCAGGGCGACCGCCGGACGTACCAGATGGACGCGGCCAACGCGCGCGAGGGCCTGCGCGAGGCCGACCTCGACCTCGCCGAGGGCGCGGACATGGTCATGGTCAAGCCCGCGGGCTCGTACCTCGACGTGCTCCGTGGCGTGGCCGACCGCTCCGACGTGCCGGTCGCGGCGTACCAGGTCTCGGGCGAGTACGCGATGATCGAGGCCGCCGCCGCGAACGGGTGGATCGACCGCCGGGCCTCGGTGCTCGAGTCGGTGCTGAGCATCAGGCGCGCGGGCGCCGACGTCATCCTCACCTACTGGGCGCTCGAGATCGCCGGCTGGCTCACCGAAGGACAGGAAGGACGGGCATGACGGACACCGCAGGCTTCGGGCTGGTAGAGAACGCGATGGTGGGCAGCACGGCCCCGGCCGACAACCACGCGGCGTTCCTGCGCGCGCAGGCCGCGATCCCGGGCGGCGTGAACTCCCCCGTGCGCGCGTACGGCTCGGTCGGCGGCGACCCGCGGTTCCTCGCGAGCGCGCGCGGTGCGTACGTGACCGACGTCGCGGGCCGGGAGTACGTCGACCTCGTCGGCTCGTGGGGGCCTGCGCTGCTGGGCCACGCGCACCCCGAGGTCGTCGCGGCCGTGCAGGAGGCCGCCGCGCGCGGGCTCTCGTTCGGCGCGCCGACCGTGGCCGAGGTCGAGCTCGCCGAGGAGGTCCGGCGCCGCGTGCCGCCGGCCGAGCGCGTGCGGCTCGTGTCCACGGGCACGGAGGCCACGATGACCGCGATCCGGCTCGCGCGCGGCGTGACCGGACGGCCGCTCGTGATCAAGTTCGCAGGCTGCTACCACGGGCACGTCGACGCGCTGCTCGCCGAGGCGGGGTCCGGCGTCGCGACGCTCGGGATGCCCGGCACGTCGGGCGTGACCGAGGCGTCCGCCGCCGAGACGCTCGTGCTCCCGTACAACGACCTGGCGGCCGTCGAGGCGGCGTTCGCCCAGCACGGCACGCAGGTCGCGGCGGTCATCACCGAGGCGTCGCCGGCCAACATGGGTGTCGTCCCGCCGGCCGAGGGCTTCAACGAGGGGCTGCGCCGGATCACGGCCACGCACGGCGCCCTGCTGATCCTCGACGAGGTGCTCACCGGCTTCCGCGTCGGGCCGTCGGGGTGGTGGGGCATCGAGAACGCCGCGCTGCGCGACGCCGGGTCCGAGGGGTACACCCCCGACCTGTTCACGTTCGGCAAGGTCGTCGGCGGCGGCATGCCCGTCGCGGCGCTCGGCGGTCCGGCGTCGATCATGGACCAGCTCGCCCCGAGCGGGCCCGTCTACCAGGCGGGGACGCTGTCGGGGAACCCGGTCGCCGTCGCCGCCGGCCTGACGACGCTCCGGCTGGCCGACGAGTCGGTGTACGCGCGCGTCGACGAGGTCTCGCGAGTGCTGTCGGCGGCGCTCGGCGACGCGCTGGCCGCCGAGGGCGTGGAGCACCGCGTGCAGCGCGCCGGCTCGCTGTTCTCCGTGTTCTTCGGACCCTTCGCCGCGGCGCACGGCGTGCGCGACTACGCCCAGGCCCAGGCGCAGGAGGTCTTCCGCTACCGCGCCCTGTTCCACGCGATGCTCGACGCCGGGGTCAACCTGCCGCCGTCGGTCTTCGAGGCGTGGTTCGTCTCCGCGGCGCACGACGACGACGCGGTCGGCCGCATCCTCGACGCGCTCCCCGCGGGGGCGCGGGCCGCGGCCGCCGCGACGGCCTGACGCCGCGCTGCGCCGGTCGATGGGGACCTCTCCCCATCGACCGGCGCCGCCGTGTTTGGCATCCTTGTCGCGCGTACGGCAAGACAGGGGGTGTTCGCGTGGGTGATCAGCTGCGCATCGATCTCGGCGTCGTCCGGGACACGGCGACGCGGCTCGGCTCGATCGGCCGCAGTCTCGAGGGCGCCGAGTCGGCGGCCGACGAGCTCGCCGGCATGATCCCGCACAGCGGGCTCGCCGGGTGCGTCGAGAAGTTCGGCAAGAACTGGGACCGGGCACGGACCGAGCTCATCGGCAAGCTCGAAGACCTCCAGGGGGCGGCGACGACCGTGGCCGACACGTTCGAGGAGGCGGACACCGAGATGGCCGCCACCGTGAGGGGCGAGTGATGGTGAGCCGCACCGACGCGCTGATGCGCGCGTCCGAGATGGAGCCGCTCGACGGCGACCCGGCGGGGATCCGCCGCCACGCGAACCGGTACACCCGCGTCGCCGAGAAGGTCGCCCAGGCCGTCGCGGACCTGCGGTCGACGATCGCGGACGCCGACTCCCACGAGTCCGACGCGATGGACGAGCTCGCCCGGCAGGCGGACGACGTCATCCCGAAGCTCTCGAAGATCCAGAACCGGTACGAGGTCGCGGGGTCCGAGCTCGCGACGTTCGCCGACGTGCTCGAGGAGGCGCAGGCGACCGTCGACGCGTCCCTCCGCACGCGTGAGACGCTCGCCGACGACGTCGCCCGCTACGACGCGCAGATCAGCGAGGCGCAGTCGAGCCTGCAGTGGGCGCCGACCGAGGAGATCGAGTCGCGGCGCGACGAGCTGGTCCGGCTGGAGAACGCGGCCGCGCCGATGGCGCAGTCGCTCGCCGACGCGCGCACCGCGTACGACGGCGCGCTGCAGGACGTCCGGACGGCCGGCGACAAGGCCGAGGACGCCATCAACGAGGCCGTCGACGCCGACGGTCTGACCGACTCGCGGTGGGACCGGTTCAAGAGCTGGGTCACCGAGAACATGGGCTGGATCAAGGCCCTCAAGGACGTGCTGGCGATCATCGCGACGGTCCTGGCCGTGCTGTCGATCTTCTTCCCCGTCCTCCTGCCGTTCGCCATCGCCTTCGCGGCGGCCACGCTCCTGCTGAGCACCACGCTGGCCGCGACGGGCAACGGGTCGTGGCTCGACGTCGCGCTCGACACGGTCGCGCTGCTGACGCTCGGCGTCGGCGCGGCCGCCGGCGCCGTCGTGAAGGGCGCGCAGGCGCTCCTGCGCGGGACCCGGGCGACCCGTCTCGCCTGGGCGGGTGCCAGGCGGCCCGGGATCTTCGGCGCGCTC
Source organism: Isoptericola sp. (assembly GCA_031180595.1). Classification (GTDB taxonomy): domain Bacteria; phylum Actinomycetota; class Actinomycetes; order Actinomycetales; family Cellulomonadaceae; genus Isoptericola. The sequence goes on from JAPSLQ010000085.1 coordinate 11,259, forward strand.
CTGCGCCCGGCCCGCGCGGTGCTCGGGTACGGCGACGAGGCGGCGCGGGTCGCCGACGACTTCGCGCGCGCCCTGCCCGACGGCATGCTCGCGCTCGGACGCCCCGCCTACCGCAGCCTCGACGACCTCGGCCGGGTGTTCCGCGGCGGCGGGGTCGACGGCGCCGCGTTCCGCGCGATCGCCGACGTCACGCGGCTCGGCGCGGGCGGCCTCGTCGACGACGCCGTGCTCGCGCTCGGGCGGGGTGCGGCGAACGCGGGCTACGCCAACAACCTCGTCAGCGCCGGCGCGTCGTTCGTCAGCTGGCACGACGACGCCATCAACGGTGGCGTGCTGGGCCTGCCCGGCCTGCGCGATCTGCCGGGCGCCGTCGGTGACGGCCTCGGGAGCTACGGCGACTGGTGGTCCGAGGTCGACGGCGGGACGGTCGACGTCATCGGCGAGTGGGACCCCGCGGGGCGGTCCTCGTGACCCAGGAGCCCCTCGGGCGCCGGTGGGACCTGGTCGGCCGGCTCGCTCTCCTCGTGGCGCTGTGCTTCGCCGCGGAGATGCTGGTCTACGTCGTCCAGGTCGTCGTCGCGGGGATCGCCGGGCCCGAGCGGTTCGGGTCCACGGGGGCCGTCGCGACCGTGTGGCGCTGGCTCGCCTGGGGACCGGCGCTCCTGTACCTGGCCGCCGTGCTGGTCAGCCTCCCCCTGCCGCGGGTCCCGG
>JAPSLQ010000086.1 GCA_031180595.1 Isoptericola sp.
AGGGAGCGGGACAGGCGCAGCTCCATGTTGCCCGTGCCCTTGAACTCCTCGAAGATCACCTCGTCCATCTTCGAGCCGGTCTCGACGAGCGCGGTCGCGAGGATGGTGAGCGAGCCGCCGCCCTCGATGTTGCGGGCCGCCCCGAAGAACTTCTTCGGCGGGTACAGGGCCGCGGCGTCGACTCCACCGGACAGGATGCGGCCCGACGCCGGAGCGGCCAGGTTGTACGCGCGCGACAGGCGGGTGATGCCGTCCAGCAGCACGACGACGTCCTGGCCCAGCTCGACGAGACGCTTGGCGCGCTCGATCGCGAGCTCGGCGACGACGGTGTGGTCCGAGGCGTGCCGGTCGAAGGTCGAGGCGATGACCTCGCCCTTGACCGAGCGCTCGAAGTCGGTGACCTCCTCGGGCCGCTCGTCGACCAGCACCACCATGAGGTGGACCTCGGGGTTGTTGGCCGTGATGGCGTTGGCGATCTGCTGCATGATGATCGTCTTGCCGGCCTTGGGCGGCGCGACGATGAGGCCGCGCTGGCCCTTGCCGATCGGCGCGACGATGTCGATCACGCGGGGCGTGAGCCGGGTCGCCTCGGGGTTCTCCAGCCGCAGGCGCTCCTGCGGGTACAGCGGGGTGAGCTTGGTGAACTCCGGCCGCTGGCGCGCCTCCTCGGGCGACATGCCGTTGACCGAGTCCAGCCGCACGAGCGCGTTGAACTTGCCGCGCGGGTTGTTCTTGCCACCACCCTGCTGGGGCAGCTCGTCGCCGTCGCGCGGCTGCCGGATCGCGCCGACGACCGCGTCGCCCCGGCGCAGGCCCGCCTTCTTGACCTGGTTGAGCGAGACGTAGACGTCGCTCGCGCCGGGCAGGTATCCGCTCGTGCGCACGAACGCGTAGTTGTCGAGGATGTCGAGGATGCCGGCGACCGGCAGCAGCACGTCGTCCTCGCGGACGTCGACGACCTCGTCGAGGCCGGCGACGTCGGGGCCGGTGCCGCGGGTGCGGCCGCGCTTGCGGTCGCGACCGCGGTCGCGCCCACGACGGCGGCGCGAGCCGCGCTCGTCGAGGTCCTGGCGGCGCTGGTCGCCGTCGCCGCGCTGGTCGGTCTGGGTGGTGCCCGGGGCGTCCTGGCGGCGCTCCGCGCGCTGATCGTCACGGCGCTGGTCGTCACGGCGCTGGTCGTCACGACGCGGGCCGTCACGGCGCTGGCCGCGCTCGCGCGGTGCGGCGACGGCCTCGGCGAGCTGCGCGAGACGCGCCTCGCGGTCGGCCTCGGACGCCGGCGAGCCGTCGGTCTCGGCGGTGTCGCGAGCGGCCGAGCCGGCGTCACGAGCGGCCGAGCCGGCGTCGCGAGCGGCGGAGCCGTTCTCGGAGCGCGGCTCGCTCGCGTCGGCCGACCCGGTCCCGCGCGTCGCACGGCGGGAGCGGCGCTGGGCCGGCTGCCCCTCCGCGGGGGCGTCGGTACGGACGGCGGGCGCGGCGGTGGCGGCGGCCGCGACCGGGCTGCTCGCGCTCACGGGCTGCTCGCCCGCGGCGGCGAGGGCCTCGGGGGCCCGCTTCGCGGTGGCGGGCGCCTCGGCGGCCTGCGTCGCGGGAGCGGGCCGCGACGCTGCGCCCTGCTCCCCGCGGCCGGCGCGGATCGCGGCCTGCAGGTCGCTCTTGCGCATCTTCGACGTGCCCTTGATGCCCATCTGGGCGGCGAGCGTCTGGAGCTCGGCGAGACGCATCGAGCTCAGGTTCCCGGACACGGCGCTGCCGTTCCGGCTGTCGGTGGTGTTCGTCACGAAGGACCCTTCCCCCTCGAATGCGGCCCGGTCGTTGACGGAGCGGGCCGGGGTGGCTGTCGTCCGGCGCAGGGGGCACCAGGACGCGTGAACCTCGCGCCAGTTGCTACGACGACGTCGGCTGACGGGGGCTCGTGTCTGCCTTCTCGTCGGACGGTGGCAGCGTACGCGCCGCGTCGAGCCCGGCGCGCGGCACCTCGGACTGCGGGTACGCACGAAGCTCCGTGCGGTGCAGGTGGGGGTGGCGCCGTCGTGGTCGGTCCCGAAGGCTCACGGCATCGTACCACCCCAGGCGGCACCTTCGGCAGGGGCGGGCCGGCGCTCGCGGCCCGGCGTGGCACCCCGCTCGCCCTCGCCGTCGAGCACGCGCCGTGCCCGCGCGCCGTCGGTGTCGATCCCGGGACGCAGCGCGCGCCACCCCGCGACGTCGTCGAGCAGGTCGGCGAGCACGGCGTCGAGCACCGGCGTCTGCTCGGCCGTCGTGAGCGCGAGCACCGTCGGGCCCGCCCCCGAGACCGTCGCCGCGACGCCCTCCGCGCGCAGCGCGCGCAGCAGCTCCGACGACGCGGCCATGACGCCCGCCCGGTAGTCCTGGTGGAGCCGGTCCTCGGTCGCGTCGAGCAGCAGCTCCGGGCGGCGGGCGAGCGCCTCGACGAGCAGCGCCGCGCGCCCGGCCGTGAACGCGGCGTCGGCGTGCGGGACGTGGGCGGGCAGGACCCCCCGCGCCCGGCTCGTGGCCAGACGCGCCTCGGGGACGAGGACCGTCGCCTGGATCCGTGCGTCGAGCTCGAGGTCGACCGCGCGCGGCCCGTCGGCCGACTGCCAGGCGACCGTGGCACCCCCGCGGATCGCGGGCGCGGCGTTGTCAGGGTGGCCCTCGAACTCCGTGGCGATCCGCAGCACGGCTGTCGCGTCGAGCGCGTGCGGGTCGGCGAGCAGGGCCCGCGCGGCGACGATCCCCGACACCACCGCGGCCGCGGAGGATCCCAGCCCGCGACCGTGCGGGATCCGGTTGGCGCACCGCAGGTGCAGTCCGGTCAGCGGCGCCCCGGCGAGCTCGAGCGTGTGCCGCAGGGCCCGGACCACGAGGTGGTCCTCCCCCGAGGGGACCTCGCCCGCCCCCTCGCCCACGACGTCGACGACGACCTCGTCGCTCGCGACGAGCCTGACCTCGAGCTCGTCGTGGACGCCGAGCGCGAGACCCAGCGCGTCGAAGCCCGGCCCGAGGTTCGCGCTCGTGGCGGGTACCCGGACCACCACGTGGTCGGCACCGAGCTGCATCGTCTCCTCCTGCCCGTGGTCGGCCCTGTGCGGGCCTCAGTCCAGGCCGAGCGCGTCGGCGATCGACACGACGTCGGCGCTCACCCGGGTGGGCGTGACCTCGCCCCCGTCCGCCGTGCGCAGCGCCCAGCCCGGGTCCTTCAGGCCGTGACCGGTGACGGTCACGACGACGCGCGCGCCCGCGGGCACGAGCCCGCGCTCGGCGCGCTCGAGCAGACCCGCGACGCCGGCGGCCGACGCCGGCTCGACGAACACGCCGACCTCGCTCGACAGCACGCGGTGCGCGGCGAGGATCTGCTCGTCGGTCACGGCCTCGATGAGGCCACCCGACTCGTCGCGCGCGGCCTCGGCCTGCTGCCACGACGCCGGGTTGCCGATGCGGATCGCGGTGGCGATCGTCTCCGGCTGGTCCACGGGGTGACCCTTGACGATCGGGGCGGCGCCGGCGGCCTGGAAGCCCCACATGCGCGGCGTCCTGCTCGCGACGGCCGCCGGCGCTGAGCCCGGACCTTCCTTCGTCGTCGCGATGCCCGCGTACTCGCGGTAGCCCTTCCAGTACGCCGTGATGTTGCCGGCGTTGCCGACGGGCAGCGCGTGGATGTCGGGTGCGTCGCCGAGCACGTCGACGACCTCGAACGCGGCCGTCTTCTGGCCCTCGATGCGGTCGGGGTTGACCGAGTTCACCAGCTCGACCGGGTGCACCTCGGCGAGCTTGCGGGCGGCGACGAGGCAGTCGTCGAAGTTGCCGTCGACCTGCAGGAGCTGGGCGCCGTGCGCGATCGCCTGGCTGAGCTTGCCCATCGCGATCTTGCCGTCGGGCACGAGCACCGCGCAGACCATCCCGGCACGCGCGGCGTACGCGGCGGCCGACGCCGAGGTGTTGCCGGTCGAGGCGCAGACGACGGCCCGGGCGCCACGCCCGGCGGCGGCGGAGATCGCCGTCGTCATGCCGCGGTCCTTGAACGAGCCCGTGGGGTTCATCCCCTCGACCTTGACGTAGACCTCGGCGCCCGTGCGCTCCGAGAGCGCGGGTGCGGGCACGAGCGGGGTGCCGCCCTCGCCGAGCGTCACGACCTTGTGCGTGAGGTGCGCGGGCAGACGGTCCGCGTACTCGGCGATCACGCCCCGCCACTGGTTCGCCGGCATGGTCAGACTCCCTCGACTCGCAGGACGGACGTGATCTCGCGGACGGGCTCCAGCCCGTCGAGCGCCGCCACGGTGGCGGCGAGCGACGCCTCGCGCGCGGCGTGCGTGGTCAGCAGCAGGCTCGCGGTGCCGGCGCTGTCGGTGCCTGTTCCGGCGGGCGGCTCGGCGGCCGTCTGGCGCACGGTGTCGATCGAGACGCCGTGGTCGGCCAGCACGCCCGCGACCTGGGCCAGGACGCCCGGCCGGTCCGCCACGAGCAACCGCACCTGGTAGCGGGTGACCGCCGCGTCGGCGGGCAGCACGGGCAGCGAGGCGTACGCCGACTCGTGCGGCCCCTTGCCGCCGACGAGCCGGTCGCGCGCGGCGGACACGAGGTCGCCGAGCACCGCGGACGCCGTCGGCCGGCCGCCGGCGCCCTGGCCGTAGAACATGAGCGGGCCGGCGCCGTCGGCCTCGACGAAGACCGCGTTGAAGGCACCGCGGACCGCGGCGAGCGGGTGGTCGAGCGGCACGAGCGCAGGGTGCACGCGCACCGACACGCCCTCGCCCGTCTGCTCCGCGATGGCCAGCAGCTTGACCGCGTGGCCGGTGCGCTGCGCCCACGCGACGTCGTCGGCCGTGACCGACGTGATGCCCTCGCGGGCGACCTGGTCGAGGGAGACCCGCGTGTGGAACGCGAGCGAGGCCAGGATCGCCGCCTTGGCCGCGGCGTCGAAGCCCTCGACGTCGGCCGTGGGGTCGGCCTCGGCGTAACCGAGCGCCTGGGCCTCCTTGACGGCGTCCTCGAGGTCGAGGCCGTGCGTCGACATCTGGTCGAGCACGTAGTTCGTGGTGCCGTTGACGATGCCGAGGACGCGGCGCACGTGGTCGCCCGCGAGCGACTCGCGCACGGGCCGCACGATGGGGATCGCGCCGGCGACGGCGGCCTCGAACGACAGGTCGACCCCGGCGGCGTCGGCCGCCTCGAACAGCGAGGGTCCCTGCTCGGCGAGCAGGGCCTTGTTCGCCGTGACGACGGACGCGCCCGCGTCGATCGCGCGCCGGATGAGGGTGCGCGCCGGCTCGATGCCGCCCATCACCTCGACGACGAGGTCGGCACCGTCGACGAGCGAGGCGGCGTCCTCGGTGAGCAGCTCGCGCGGGATCACCGTGCCGACGCCGTCGCGGGGCCTGCTCGCGTCGCGGACGGCGATGCCGACGAGCTCGAGCGGCGCGCCCGCGCGGGCTGCCAGGTCGTCGGCGTGCTCCAGCAGGGCGCGCGCGACCTGCGTGCCGACGACGCCGCAGCCGAGCAGGGCCACGCGGAGCGCGGGCGGTGCGGCCGCGGACGGGACGGGCGCCGGTGTCTGGGCAGGCACGGGTCCACCTTCGATTTCGGGGTGCCGGGACGGGGGTCAGGATAGCCGCGCCGACCGACGTGCGGGCGCGCCGTCCACCGCCGCCACGGGGGTGGTGCCGTGCCGCGCCCCTCGTCACGATCTGGTCACGGTCGGGCCCGCAGCGCGCCCGGGGCAACCCTGTGTCGCACATCACCCCTATGGTGTGCGCCACACCATCCCCGCAATGAGGAGCGTTGTCCGCATGAACCTGCGACGACACAAGTACCTGGGAGCGCTTGCCGCGCTCGGCGTCGTGGCGGCCGCCGTCGCCGCGCCGGGCGCCGCGAGCGCCGACGAGGCGCCCGGACCGACCTACCTGGCGCCGCTCCACGACGCCCCGGCGAGCGACGGCACGACACTGGTCAACGAGACCACCGGTCGGTGGTTCGTCGAGCTCGCCAGCCCGCCCGCCGCCCACGGGACCGCGAAGGCGCGGATCGCGCGTGAGCAGGCAGCGTTCCGCCAGGCCGCGCGGGCGGCCGGCGTCGACTACACCGAGCGGCGTTCCTTCGACACGCTGTTCAACGGCTTCTCGATCGACATGGACAGCTCGCAGCTCGCGAAGCTGCGCACGACGCACGGCGTCACCGCCGTCTACCCGATGGTCTCGTTGTCGGTCCCGGAGCCGCAGAAGGCGTCGGGTCCGGACATGGCGACGGCACTGGGCATGACGGGCGCCGACGTGGCGCAGTCCGAGCTCGGCCTCACCGGCGAGGGCGTCAAGGTCGCCGTCATGGACACCGGCATCGACTACCGGCACCCCGACCTCGGCGGGCCCGGCAGCTTCCCCACGGCACGCGTGGCGTACGGCTACGACTTCGTCGGCGACGACTACGACGCGAGCTCGCCCGACGCCGGCAAGCGCGTGCCCCGGCCGGACACCGACCCGATGGACTGCCAGGGCCACGGCACGCACGTGGCCGGGATCGTCGGTGCTGACGGGGAGGTCGTCGGCGTGGCGCCCGAGGTGACGCTCGGCGCCTACCGCGTCTTCGGGTGCGACGGCTCCACGGACGCCGACATCATGATCGCGGCCATGGAGAAGGCGCTGGCCGACGGCATGGACGTGCTCAACATGTCGATCGGCTCCGCCTACACGTGGCCGAGCTACCCGACCGCGACCGCGTCCGACGCGCTCGTCGACGCCGGCATGGTCGTCGTCGCGTCGATCGGCAACAGCGGTGCCACGGGCCTGTACTCGACGGGTGCGCCAGGTCTCGGCGAGAAGGTGATCGGCGTCGGGTCGATCGACAACACGCACTCGCGCGCAAGCTCGGTCGTGGCCAACCCGTCCGGCGAGGCCGTGGCGTACACGGTGCTCGGCGACGTGGCCGCGCCCCCGGCGTCGGGCACGACGGACGAGCTCGTGTACGTCGGCCGCGGGTGCCCGTCGCTCGGCGACGAGCTGCTCGCCGACCCGGCGGGCCGGACGGCGCTGCTCGTGCGCGGCGGCTGCGCGTTCGAGGAGAAGTACGCCGTCGCCGCCGACGAGGGCGCGACCGGCGTGGTGATCGCCAACAACGCGCCCGGACTGTTCAACGGCGGTGGCGTGGTCGACCGCGGCGTGCCGGGCATCGGCATCTCCCAGGCGGACGGCGCGAACCTGCGCGACCAGCTCGACGCCGGTGAGACCGTCACGCTGACGTGGACGGCCGAGGAGATCGTCGTGGCGAGCCCGACCGGCGGCGAGAAGAGCTCGTTCAGCTCCTACGGCCTCGCGCCCGACCTGTCCCTGAAGCCCGACCTCGCCGCTCCGGGCGGCAACATCTACTCGACCTACCCGCTGGCCAAGGGCGGGCACGCGACGCTGTCCGGCACGTCGATGGCCGCGCCGCACGTCGCTGGCGCGGTCGCGCTGCTGCTCGAGGCGGACCCCGGCCTCGCGGCGCAGAGCGCGCGCGACCTGCTCCAGAACACGGCAGACCCGGTCCTGTACGCCGGCACGTACGTCGAGACCGTGCACGGCCAGGGTGCGGGCATGATCGACGTGCCCGCGGCCCACGCGGCCACGGCGTCGGTCACGCCGGCCAAGATCGCGCTCGGCGAGAGCGAGTCCGGCCCCGTGACCACCACGTTGACGGTCACCAACACCGGCGACGCCGAGGTCACGTACACGCTCTCCTCGGTCGACGCGCTCGCCACCGGCGGCAGCACCTTCGCTCCCGGCCTGTACCTGGCCGAGTCGGGGGTCGAGCTGTCCACGCCGGCGCTCACCGTGCCGGCCGGCGGGACGGCCGAGGTGGACATCACGATCAGCGCCCCTGGTGCGGACCCGAAGCTGCAGATGATCTACGGCGGCTACGTCGTCCTCACGGGTGACGACGGGTCGGAGTACTCGGTCCCGTTCGCCGGCTTCGACGGCGACTACCAGGCGATCCGGGCGCTCGCGCCGATCGGGTCGGGCGAGGACCAGCTCGACGTGCCGTGGCTCGCGCGCCTGACCGCGTGCGGCGAGTTCATCGGGCTCGACTGCATCGACCCGGCGGCAGGCTACGCGAAGGCCGACGGCGAGACGTTCACCCTGCGCTGGGTCGACGGCGTCCCGGATTACCCGTACGTCGTCGCCCACCTCGCCCACCAGGTCGAGGACTTCGAGATCTCCGTGATCGACGCGGCCACCGGGAAGAAGAGCCCGACGTTCGCGCTCGCGGCCGACCTCGGGAGCCTCGGACGCAGCGGGTCTGCCGGCGGGATCCAGGCCTTCGTCTGGGAAGGGACCGTGACGCGGACGAACGGCGCGGGCAGGCAGGTGACGCGCCCGGTGGACGACGGCGACTACCGGCTCGAGGTCCGCGCGCTCAAGGCGGGCGGCGACCGGTCGAACCCCGACCACTGGGAGACCTGGACGGGCCCGGTGTTCACCATCGACCGGGACTAGGCGCCGGGAAGCCGGCGACGTAGCGCAAGGCCCCACGCTCCTCGAGCGTGGGGCCTTGCGTCGTGACGCGCCGGGTCGCCGGGCAGACGCCGTCCTCGGCGTGCGTGCTCAGCCCTGGTCGAGCGCGAGCAGGTCGTCGACGGTCTCGCGCCGCACGAGCACGCGCGACGCGCCGCCGGCGACGGCGACGACGGGCGGGCGGGTCAGCAGGTTGTAGTTCGACGCCATCGACCGGCCGTAGGCCCCGGTCGCCGCGACGGCGAGCAGGTCCCCGGCCCGCACGTCGCCGGGCAGCATGACCTCGTGCACGACGATGTCGCCGCTCTCGCAGTGCTTGCCCACGACCCGGGCCAGCACCGGCTCGGCGTCCGACGCGCGGCTCACGACCTCCGCGTGGTACGCCGCCCCGTAGAGCGCCGGGCGGATGTTGTCGCTCATCCCGCCGTCGACCGAGACGTACGTGCGCACCCGGCCGTCGTCGAGCGCCACCGGCTTGACCGTGCCGACCGTGTAGAGCGTGTGACCCGCGGGCCCGACGATCGCCCGGCCCGGCTCGATCGAGATGCGCGGCAGGCGCGTGCCGAGGTCGGCGCACACGGCGGCGACGGCGGCCGCGACGTCCTTGGCGATGCGGTCGGGGTCCAGGGGCACGTCGGTGGGCAGGTAGGCGATGCCGTACCCGCCGCCGAGGTCGACCTCCTCGACCAGCACGCCGGTCCGCTCCGCGAGCTCGGCCCGCAGCCGCAGCACCACCCGTGCGGCGGCCTCGAACCCGCCCGGGTCGAGGATCTGGGACCCGATGTGGGAGTGGATGCCGAGCAGGTGGAGCTCCGGACGGGCGACGACGGCCAGGAGCGCCCGCATCGCGGGGGCGTCACCGCCGTCGGGCCCGGGGTTGACGGACAGGCCGAACTTCTGGTCCTCGTGGGCGGTCGAGATGTACTCGTGGCCGCCCGCGTGCACGCCCGTGGTCACGCGCACCATGACGGGCGCGACGACCCCGCGCGACGCCGCGAGCGCCGCGACGCGCTCGACCTCGACGATCGAGTCGACGATGATCCGGCCGACGCCCGCGTCGAGCGCGGCGAGGACCTCGCCGTCCGACTTGTTGTTGCCGTGCAGCCCGATCGCCTCGCCCGGGACGCCCGCGCGCAGCGCGACGGCGAGCTCGCCGCCCGAGGCCGTGTCGACGCGCAGGCCCTCCTCGCGGGCCCAGCGCGCGACCGCGACCGTGAGCAGCGCCTTGCCGGCGTAGTAGACGTCGACTCCGGTGCCCACCTCGGCGAACGCCGTCTCGAAGGCCGACCGGTAGGCGCGGGCGCGGGTGCGGAAGTCGGCCTCGTCGAGCACGTACGCGGGCGTGCCGTGCTGGGCGGCGAGCTCGCGGACGTCGACGCCCGCCACCTCGACCGCGCCGTCGTCGCGGCGCCGCACGCCGCTCGACCAGGGCACGCCGGCGGCGCCGCTCACATCCGCTCCGGCGCGCCGACGCCGAGCAGGCCGAGGCCGTTGGCGAGCACCTGGCGCACCGCGTCGTTGAGCCACAGGCGCGTGCGGTGCGTCTCCGTCACGTCCTCGTCCGGGTACGGCAGGACGCGGCGGTCCTTCTGCTGGTACCAGGTGTGGTAGTCGCCTGCGAGCTGCTCGAGGTAGCGCGCGACGCGGTGCGGCTCGCGCAGCTCGGCGGCCTGGGCGACGACGCGCGGGAACTCGTTGAGCCGGCCGAGGAGCGCGGCCTCGCTCGGGTGGTCGAGCAGCGACGGGTCGAACCCGTCCTCGCGACGCACGTCCCGCTCGGCCGCGTTGCGGTCGACGGCACACGTGCGCGAGTGCGCGTACTGCACGTAGAAGACGGGGTTCTCGTTCTTCTGGCTCGCCAGGAGGTCGAGGTCGAGGTCGATGTTCTGGTCGGCCGACGAGCGCGCGAGCGCGTACCGCGCGGCGTCCACGCCGACGGCGTCGACCAGGTCGTCGATGGTCAGGACCGTGCCGGCGCGCTTGGACATGCGCACCGGCTGCCCGTCCTTGACCAGGTTGACCATCTGGCCGATGAGGATCTGCATGTTCTTGTGCGGCACGTCCCCGAACGCCGCGCAGACGGCCATCATGCGGCCGATGTATCCGTGGTGGTCGGCGCCGAGCATGATGATGACCTCGTCGAAGCCGCGCTCACGCTTGTCGAGGTAGTACGCGATGTCGCCCGCGATGTACGCCGCCTCGCCGTCCGACTTGATGACCACGCGGTCCTTGTCGTCGCCGAACTCCGTGGTCCGCAGCCAGATCGCGCCGTCGGCCTCGAAGACGTGCCCCGCCTCGCGCAGCCGCATGACCGCGCGCTCGACCGCGCCGGACTCGTGGAGCGAGTCCTCGTGGAAGTAGACGTCGAAGTCGACGCCGAAGTCGTGCAGCGAGGCCTTGATCTCGCCGAACATGCGCTCGACGCCCCGCGCACGGAAGACCTCCTGCGCCTCGGCGTCGGGAAGCGTGCGGGGGTCGGGCTCGCCCGCGGCGAGCGCGTCCGCCACGACCGCGTCCGCGATCTCGGCGATGTACGCGCCGCCGTAGCCGTCCTCGGGCGCGTCCTGGCCGCCGGCGCGGGCGAGCAGCGAGCGGGCGAACCGGTCGATCTGCGCGCCGTGGTCGTTGAAGTAGTACTCGCGCGTCACGTCGGCGCCCGAGGCCTCGAGGACGCGGGCGAGCGAGTCGCCGACGGCGGCCCACCGGACGCCGCCGATGTGGATCGGGCCGGTCGGGTTGGCCGAGACGAACTCGAGGTTGACCTTCTTGCCGGCCTCGGAGTCGTTCCTGCCGTACTCGGCACCCGCCTCGACGATCGTGCGCGCGATCTCGCCCGCCGCCGCGGCGTCGAGCGTGATGTTGAGGAAGCCCGGACCGGCGACCTCGACGGCCTTGACGCCCGGCGTCGCGCCGAGGCGCGCGGCGAGGTCCTCGGCGAGCGCGCGCGGCGTCGTGCCGGCCTTCTTCGCGAGCTGGAGCGCGACGTTCGTGGCCCAGTCGCCGTGCTCGCGCTGCCGCGGTCGCTCCACGTGGACCGACGCCGGCACGGCGTCGGCGGGCAGGGCGAGTGTGCCGTCGGCCACGGCCGAGGCGAGGGCGGCGCTGAGTGCTCGCGAGAGCTCGTCGGGGGTCACCGGGCGATTCTACAAGCGCACGATGTGCCACCCTGGTGCCCGGTGCTGGTAGTCTCGTGCACCGTGCCGACGGCATACGACTCCGGTCTGCCGCGGTGCCCGCGCCTGTAGCTCAGTGGATAGAGCGTCTGCCTCCGGAGCAGAAGGTCGGGGGTTCGAATCCCTTC
>JAPSLQ010000087.1 GCA_031180595.1 Isoptericola sp.
ATCGGCTTCTCCTCGGCGGCCCTGGCCGACAAGATCCCCGCCTACGAGACGGTGCGCGACGTCGTGCTCACGGCCGCCTACGGCGTCACGGGACGCTGGCAGGAGACGTACGAGGACTTCGACGAGCGGCGCGCCGCCGACCTGCTCGCGGCGTTCGACGTCGGCGAGCTCGCCGACCGCCGCTACGGCACGCTCAGCGAGGGCGAGCGCAAGCGGGTCCAGATCGCCCGGGCGCTCATGACGGACCCGGAGATCCTGCTGCTCGACGAGCCCGCCGCCGGCCTCGACCTGGCCGGTCGCGAGGAGCTGGTGGGTGCGCTCGCCGAGCTCGCGGGGGACGACGCGTCGCCGGTGCTGATCCTCGTGACGCACCACGTCGAGGAGATCCCGCCGGGCTTCACGCACCTGCTGCTGCTCGGGCAGGGCCACGTCCAGGCGGCCGGCCCCATCGAGGAGGTCCTCACCGCGGGCAACCTCTCGGAGGCGTTCGGGATGCCGCTGCTCGTGGCGCACGGCGGCGGGCGCTGGCTCGCGCGCGCCGCGCGACCCGCCGGGCGGTGATTCACCTCCCGCGGACGGGGTAGTGTTGGTAAAGTTCCAGCAAAACCTCGTGCTCGGAGGGGACCATGCAAGGGTGGCTCTGGTGGCTCGGCGCGGCGCTCGTGCTCGCCGTGATCGAGATGCTGTCGCTCGACCTCGTGCTCATCATGCTCGCCGGCGGTGCCGCCGCGGGGGCGGCGGTCGCAGCGGCGGGTGGTCCGTTCTGGCTGCAGATCGTCGTCGCGTGCGCCGTCGCCGCGCTCCTGCTGTTCACGCTCCGGCCGTGGTTCCTGCGCCACCTGAGGGACCGGGTGCCGCTCGTCGAGACGAACGCCGCCGCGCACGTGGGGCGGCTCGCGCTCGCGGTCTCCGACGTCACCGAGACGGCCGGCCGCGTCAAGCTCGCGGGCGAGGTCTGGAGCGCACGGCTCGTGGACGACGAGATCCCGAACTCGTCGGGCCGCGTGCCCGAGGGGACCGAGGTCCGCGTCGTGCGCATCGACGGGGCGACCGCCGTCGTCGAGCCGGTCACGACGTCGCACGAGCACCCCGAGCACTCCGCCTGACCGGCGAACCGCACGACCGGGGCCACCCGCCAGGGCGCCCTCGAAGCACGCCTGAAGCCGTCCTGCTCCACCTCCACAGAAGGAGACCGTCGTGAACGACCTCCAGCCAGGAACCGTCGTGGGCTACCTGGTCCTGATCGCCCTCGTCATCTTCATCGTCACGGCGCTCGCCAAGGCCGTGCGGATCGTGCCGCAGGCCACGGCGCTGATCATCGAGCGCCTCGGCCGCTACAGCAAGACGTTCGAGCCGGGTCTGCACCTGCTGGTGCCGTTCGTCGACAAGGTCCGTGCGGGGGTCGACCTCCGCGAGCAGGTCGTGTCGTTCCCGCCGCAGCCGGTCATCACGAGCGACAACCTCGTGGTCAGCATCGACACGGTCATCTACTTCCAGGTGACGAACCCCAAGTCGGCCGTGTACGAGATCGCGAACTACATCACCGGCATCGAGCAGCTCACGGTCACCACGCTGCGTAACGTCGTCGGCTCGATGGACCTCGAGCAGACGCTCACGAGCCGCGACCAGATCAACGGCCAGCTGCGCGGCGTGCTCGACGAGGCGACCGGCCGCTGGGGCGTGCGCGTCAACCGCGTCGAGCTCAAGTCGATCGAGCCGCCCGCCAGCGTCCAGGGCGCGATGGAGCAGCAGATGCGTGCCGAGCGCGACCGCCGTGCCACCATCCTCACGGCCGAGGGCGTGAAGCAGTCGCAGATCCTGACCGCCGAGGGCGAGAAGCAGTCGCAGATCCTGCGGGCCGAGGGTGACGCCCAGGCGCAGATCCTCAAGGCCGAGGGTGAGGCCCGGGCGATCCTCCAGGTCTTCGGCGCCATCCACGAGGGCAACCCCGACCCCAAGCTGCTCGCCTACCAGTACCTGCAGATGCTGCCCGAGATCGCGAACGGCACCTCGTCCAAGCTGTGGGTCGTGCCGACCGAGTTCACGGCTGCTCTCGGGTCGATCGCCAAGGGCTTCGGCGGGACCCCCGGCACGCCGGGGATCCCGGCCGCGCCCGCCGAGGACGACGAGGGCCCGCGCCAGCGTCCGTCCACCTACCGCCCGACGGCGCTCGAGGACGCCGGCGAGGCGCTGGCGGAGGCACGTCGCCAGGCGGAGGCCGCTACGGCCGACGCGACGAGCGCGGGCACACGCTCCGGCTCGCCGTTCGACCCGACCGCCGAGCGCGGCCAGCGCCCGGTGGGCGAGCGTCCCACCCCGCCCGCGAGCGCCGGCCCCGAGCCGCGCACGCTGGGCGGCGAGCCGGACCAGTCGCCGGAGCAGCAGCAGCCGTAGGCCTGCGCACGCCGCACGAGGACCCCGTCACCCGCACCGGGTGGCGGGGTCCTTCGCGCCCGGGCGGTCCGGAAAGGTCTTGGGGCCGTCGGCGCCGACCGCATACGGTGATCGGCGTGAGCACCGAGACCGCGCGCGGACGGGAGTCCTGATGCTCGTCACGCTGGCGCGCCGCTACCTGCGCCCCTACGCCCGGCCGGTCGCGGCGCTCCTCCTCCTGCAGCTGCTCGCGACGCTGGCGTCGCTCTACCTGCCCTCGCTCAACGCCGACATCGTCGACCAGGGCGTCACGCGCGGCGACACCGGCCTCATCATGCGCGTGGGCACCTGGATGCTCGTCGTGAGCCTCGTCCAGGTCGCCTGCGCGGTCGGCGCCGTCTACCTCGGGGCACGCGCCGCGACGGCGCTCGGGCGCGACGTGCGCCGCGACCTGTTCGACGCCGTCCAGGGGTTCTCCGCCCAGGAGCTGGGGCGGTTCGGGGCGCCGTCCCTCATCACCCGCACGACCAACGACGTGCAGCAGGTCCAGATGGTCGTCCTGATGACGTTCACGATCATGGTGATGGCACCGATCATGCTCGTCGGCGGCGCGATCATGGCGCTGCAGGAGGACGTGCGGCTCTCGGGTCTCCTGCTCGTCGTCGTGCCCGTCCTCGCCGTGACGATGGGGCTGCTGCTGTGGCGGATGGTCCCGTACTTCCGTGCCATGCAGAAGCGGATCGACGTGATCAACGGCGTGCTGCGCGAGCAGATCACCGGGCTGCGCGTCGTGCGGGCGTTCGTGCGCGAGCGGCGCGAGCTGCAGCGGTTCGGCGCTGCCAACGAGGCGCTCTACGACACGTCCCTCGGTGCCGGCAAGCTCATGGCGCTCGCGTTCCCCACGGTCATGCTCGTCATGAGCGTGTCGCAGGTCGCGGTGCTGTGGTTCGGCGCGCGGGAGGTCGAGCGCGGCGGCATGCAGGTGGGCTCGCTGATGGCGTTCCTCAGCTACCTGATGTTCATCCTCATGGCCGTCATGATGTCGACGATGATGGTCATGATGGTCCCGCGCGCCGCGGTCGCGGCCGGACGCATCGGCGAGGTGCTCTCGACCGAGACGTCCGTGACGGAGCCGGTCGACCCGGTCCCGCTCGCGTCGCTGTCCGGTGGCGGCGGGCCGCAGGGCCGGGTCACCTTCGACGGCGTCGAGTTCCGCTACCCGGGTGCGGACGCCCCCGTCCTGACCGACGTCACGCTCACCGCCGAGCCGGGCACCGTCACCGCCGTCATCGGCTCCACGGGCGCCGGCAAGACGACGCTCCTGAACCTCGTCCCGCGGCTGTTCGACGTCACGGGTGGGCGCGTGAGCATCGACGGCGTGGACGTGCGGGACCTGGCGACCGACGACCTGGGCTCGCTCCTGGGGCTGGTTCCGCAGAAGGCGTTCCTGTTCAGCGGCACGGTCGCGAGCAACCTGCGGTACGGCAGGCCGGACGCGACCGACGACGAGATGTGGGAGGCGCTCGAGGTGGCGCAGGCCCGCGACTTCGTCGAGGCGCTCCCCGGAGGTCTCGACGCACCCGTGGCCCAGGGCGGGGCGACGTTCTCCGGCGGCCAGCGTCAGCGCCTGGCGATCGCCCGCGCCGTGATCCGGCGCCCCCGCGTCTACCTCTTCGACGACTCGTTCTCGGCGCTCGACTACGCGACCGACGCGCGGCTGCGGGCCGCGATGCGCTCCCGGACCGCGGACGCCACCGTCATCGTGGTCGCCCAGCGGGTGGCGACCATCCGTGACGCGGACCAGATCGTCGTGCTCGACCACGGGCGCGTCGTCGGGCGTGGCACCCACGCGGAGCTGCTGGCGGGCAACGAGACGTACCAGGAGATCGTCTCGTCGCAGATGTCCCTCGAGGAGGCCGCATGAGCGCCGCGCCGGCGCGACCGCCCGCACCGGCGGGTCCGCCCCCCGGTCCGCGACCTGGTGGGCCGATGGGCCCCGGCGCCGCGGCGCCGGTCGTGAAGCCGATGGACTTCGCCGGCTCGCTGCGCCGGTTCGCGCGCACGATGCGTCCCGAGCGCGGGCGCGTCGTCCTGCTGACCCTGTGCGGCGTCGTCTCGGTGGCCCTCACCGTCGTCGGGCCGAGGATCCTCGGCGCGGCCACCGACGTGATCTTCGAGGGCATGCTCGGGCGGATGCTCGGCTCCACGCTGCCGGCCGGCACGACCGCGTCCGACGCGGCCGACGCCCTGCGCGCGGCGGGCGACGAGAGCCAGGCCGACCTGCTCGCCACGATGGACGGCCTCGTGGTCGGGCAGGGGATCGACGGCGCCCGGCTCGCGACGGTCCTCGCGTGGGCCCTGGCGGTCTACGCCGGCGCCTTCCTGTTCGGCTGGATGCAGGCGCGCATCATGACGGTCGCCGTCCAGAACACGATGCGCCGGCTGCGCGACGACGTCGAGGCCAAGCTGCACCGGGTGCCCCTGAGCTACGTCGACTCCCAGCGCCGGGGCGAGATCCTCTCGCGCGTCACGAACGACATCGACAACGTCGCCCAGACGACGACCCAGACGCTGGCCCAGCTCGTCACCTCCCTGCTGACCGTCGTCGGCGTGCTCGCGATGATGTTCTGGATCTCGTGGGTGCTGGCGCTCGTCGCGCTCGTCACGGTGCCGCTGTCCGTCGTGGTGACGTTGCGCATCGCCAAGCGCTCCCAGCCCCAGTTCGTCGCGCAGTGGGCCGCGACGGGGCGCCTCAACGCGCACGTCGAGGAGATGTTCACGGGCCACGCGCTCGTCAAGGTCTACGGCCGCCAGCGCGACGCCGCGGAGCGCTTCGCCGAGGAGAACGACGCGCTGTACGAGTCGAGCTCGAAGGCGCAGTTCATCTCCGGCACGATCCAGCCGTCGATGGGGTTCCTGGCCAACCTGAACTACGTGCTCGTCGCCGTGATCGGCGGGCTGCGCGTCGCGTCCGGGCAGCTCTCGATCGGCGACGTCCAGGCGTTCATCCAGTACTCGCGGCAGTTCACGCAGCCCCTCACGCAGGTGGCCTCGATGATGAACCTCCTGCAGTCGGGCGTCGCGTCGGCCGAACGCGTCTTCGAGCTCCTCGACGCGCCCGAGCAGGCGCCCGACCCGGAGCCGGCCCGCCGGCTCGACCGCGTGCGCGGGCGCGTCGCCTTCGAGGACGTGTCGTTCTCGTACGTCGAGGACGAGCCGCTCCTCGAGCACGTCGACCTCGTGGCCGAGCCGGGACAGACCGTGGCGATCGTCGGGCCCACCGGGGCGGGCAAGACGACTCTGGTCAACCTCCTCATGCGGTTCTACGAGGTGGACTCCGGCCGCATCACGCTCGACGGCGTCGACACGCGCGAGCTCACCCGCGAGGCGCTCCGCTCGCGCATCGGGATGGTGCTGCAGGACACCTGGCTGTTCCGCGGCACCATCGAGGAGAACCTGCGCTACGGGGTGCGGGACGGCGCCGAGCTCTCGGAGGAGGACTTCCTCGCGGCGACGCGCGCGACGCACGTCGACCCGTTCGTGCGCACGCTGCCCGACGGCTACGACACGGTGCTCGACGACGAGGCGACGAGCCTGTCAGCCGGGGAGAAGCAGCTGCTCACGATCGCGCGGGCGTTCCTCGCCGACCCCGAGATCCTCGTCCTCGACGAGGCGACGAGCTCGGTCGACACCCGCACCGAGGTGCTCGTGCAGCAGGCGATGAACACGCTGCGCTCCGGGCGGACGTCGTTCGTCATCGCCCACCGCCTGTCCACCGTCCGCGACGCCGACCTCATCGTCGTCATGGAGAACGGACGCATCGTGGAGCAAGGAGACCACGACGCGCTGCTCGCCGCCGGAGGGGCCTACGCGCGGCTGTACGAGAGCCAGTTCGCCGCGCCGGCCGTCGCGGACCGATGACCGTGTGACGTGTGGCACGCTGTGGCGGTGACCTCGCTCTTCAGGCCGCCCACCGACCACACGCCCGACCCCGCGCTGGCGCACCGCCGCTCCGACGCCGTGGTGACGGTCGTCGGACCCGATGGAGCCCCGCTCGCGGACACCGACGTCGTCGTCGAGCAGACCGCGCACGCGTTCGGCTTCGGCTGCATCGGCTTCGACCTCGTGGACCTCGCCAACGGAACCTCGGCCGACCTCGGATACGACAACGATTTCGCGCGCCGGTGGCTCGACGTCTTCAACACCACGACGCTGCCCTTCTACTGGGGCACGTTCGAGCCCGAGGAGGGTCGGCCCCGCACCGCGGAGCTCCTCGCGGCCGCCCGGTGGTTCGCCGACCGCGGGGTGGCCGTCAAGGGGCACCCGCTGGTGTGGCACACGGTGCAGCCGAGGTGGCTGCTCGGCCGCCCGCTCGAGGAGGTCGAGCTGCTGCAGCGCGAGCGCATCCGGCGCGACGTCGCGGACTTCGCCGGCGTCATCGACACCTGGGACGCCATCAACGAGGTCGTGATCATGCCGGTGTTCACGGCCGAGGAGAACGCGATCACGCCGCTCGCCCGGGCCAAGGGCCGTGTCGAGACGATCCGCATGGCGTTCGAGGAGGCCCGCGCGGCCAACCCGCACGTCACGCTCCTGCTCAACGACTTCGACATGTCGACCGCGTACGAGTGCCTCGTCGAGGCCGTGCTCGAGGCGGGCATCCGCATCGACTACCTCGGGCTGCAGAGCCACATGCACCAGGGCTACTGGGGCGAGGAGAAGACGCTGCGGATCCTCGAGCGGTTCTCTCGTTACGGCATCCCGATCCACCTCACCGAGACCACGCTCCTCTCGGGCGACCTCATGCCGCCCGAGATCGTCGACCTCAACGACTGGCAGGTGGAGAGCTGGCCGTCGACGCCCGAGGGGGAGGAGCGCCAGGCCGACGAGGTCGAGCGGCACTACCGCACGCTGCTGAGCCACCCGGCCGTGCAGGCCGCGACGTACTGGGGGCTCTCCGACCGGGGCATGTGGCTCGGCGCACCGGGCGGGCTCCTGCGCGCCGACGGCTCGCCCAAGCCCGCCTACGAGCGGCTGCGCCGGCTCGTGAAAGAGGAGTGGTGGCTCGCCCCGACGCGCCTGCGCACGGACGGCTCCGGGCGCGTCGGGGTCAGCGGCTTCCTGGGTGACTACCGCCTGTCGGCGTCCGACGGCGGTGCGTCGGCCACGTTCGAGCTGGCCGAGCCGGGGGAGCAGGCGCTCACCGTGACGACACGCTGAGCGTCGCGCCGACGGTCGCGGACGCCTCCAGCGCGTCCGAGACCGCACGGGCAACCTGGCCGCGGGTGACCTTCATCCCGACGACCGCGTCGTCGACCGCCACGGTCGGAGGCGCGTCGGACGTGTCGTCGGTGAGCGCGACCGGGCGGACGAGCGTCCAGTCGAGGCCGCTCGACCGGACGACCTGCTCCTGTGCCGCCGAGTCGACGAACTGGCGGCCGATCACCCAGCGGAACGTCAGGCGCCACCCCAGGCCGAGGTTCGCCCAGGAGTCACCCAGCCCGTACGTCGTCTGGACCACCAGGCGCCGCACCCCCTGGCGTCGCATCGCGTCGACGACCACCGCCGTCCCCGCCGAGCGCACGTCGAGCGCCGTCGTCGCGCGCCGCAGCCAGTGCACCGCCAGCGGGTTGTCGGAGATGCCGAGCATCACCACGACCGCGTCCTGCCCGGCGACCGCGGCCGCGACGGCGTCGGGGTCGAGCGCGTCGCCGTCGACCGGGCGCACCGAGCCGGCGCCCGCGGGCCGCGTCGCGTCGTCCTGCCCGGCGAACGCGGCGGTCGCCGTACGGCCGAACGCCGTCACCGTGTGACCGTCGGCCACGAGCTCCCGGACCACGGCGAGGCCTGTGCCACGCGTCCCGCCTACCACGAGAACGTCCATCGTCCTTCTCCTTCGTCCCGTGCCGGACCTCGGTGCGGATCCGGCTACGTGTACAGCGTCCGTCGCAAACTGCGGACGATCAATTAACCAGGCGCCGCATCTCTTGACTGATCGTCCAGGGGTGAACGAGGATGGACGGCATGAGGGACGACCGTGCCGCGGACCGCTGGGTCGACGTGCTCGCCGACCTGGAGATGACCGGTGTCTTCTACTCGACGGGCCGGTTCACCGAGCCGTGGGGCATCGACCTCCCGGCGCTGCCGCGCACGCTGATGTTCCACCTGCTCCTCGACGGCCGGGCCGTCGTCGAGGTCGAGGGGCGGGCGTACGAGCTGACGAAGGGCGACCTGCTGCTCGTGCCGCACGGCTCGGGGCACCGGGTGCTCAGCACCCCGGACGCCCCGTCGCGGAGCCTGTGGGACATCGACCGCGAGCAGGCCGGCGACCGTTACGAGCACCTCGTCATCGACGGCGGAGGCGCCGCCGCCACGCTGGTCTGCGGCGCGGTCGGGTTCGCCGACCCCGCCGTCGGGCGCCTCCTCGAGAGCCTGCCACCCGCCCTGCGCGCGGGGCGCGGCGGGCCGGACGACTGGCTCGCCGCGGCCGTCGAGTCGATCGGGCGCGAGGCCCGGGAGCCCCGTCCCGGGACCGACGTCGTCACGGCCCGCCTCGCCGACGTCGTGGTCGTGCACGCCGTGCGGGGATGGCTGGAGGACGCGGAGCCGGCGTCGGGCTGGGTCGCGGCGCTGCGTGACCCGGCGATCGGGCCGGCGCTGCACGCCGTGCACCGCGACCCGGGTGCGGCGTGGAGCCTCGAGGCGCTCGCACGCGAGGCGCGCATGTCGCGGTCGGCCTTCGCCGAGCGGTTCGCGAGCCTCGTGGGCGAGGCGCCCATGACGTACGTGGCGGCGTGGCGCATGGACGTGGCCGCACGCCTGCTCCGCGAGCCCGGCGCGAGCGTCGCGGCGGTCGCCCGGCACGTCGGGTACGACTCGGCACCGGGCTTCCACCGCGCGTTCGTGCGCCGGCACGGCGTGACCCCCGGTGCGTGGCAGCGCTCGCGGCCGCCGCGGCGCCTGGAGGACGTCCTCCCGGCTGAGACAATCCCGGCGTGAGCGATCCCTCCCACCTGCCCGCCGCCGTCGTGCGCGTGACCGACCCCGCCGACCCGCGCCTGCGGGACTACACCGGCCTGACCGACGTCAAGCTCCGGACCTCCCGCGAGCCCGCCGAGGGGCTGTACATGGCGGAGTCGTCGACGGTGATCCGGCGAGCGCTCGACGCCGGTCACCGACCGCGGTCGTTCCTCATGGCCGACAAGTGGCTCGAGTCGATGGACGACGTGCTCGCCGAGCACCCCGACGTGCCGGTGTTCGTGGGCGACGAGGACGTCCTGCGCCAGGTTACCGGGTTCCACCTGCACCGCGGGGCGCTCGCGGCCATGCACCGGCCGTCCCTCCCGAGCGTCCACGAGCTCGTGACGCGAGCGCGTGACGGGGCGGGTGCGCGACGCGTGGCGGTGCTCGAGGACATCGTCGACCACACCAACGTCGGGGCGATCTTCCGCTCGGCCGCGGCGCTCGGCGTCGACGCCGTGCTGGTCTCGCCCCGGTGCGCCGACCCGCTGTACCGGCGATCGGTCCGGGTGTCGATGGGCACCGTGTTCCAGGTGCCGTGGACGCGGATCGACTCGTGGCCGGGCGGCCTGCACGCGCTCGCGGAGGACGGGTTCACGGTCGCGGCGCTCGCGCTGGCCGACGACGCCGTCTCGCTCGACGACCTGGCCGCGGAGCCGCCCGAGCGGCTCGCGCTCGTCCTGGGGACCGAGGGCGACGGCCTGTCGCGCGGGGCGGTGGAGGCGGCCGACGTCGTGGTGCGGATCCCGATGGCCGGCGGCGTCGACTCGCTCAACGTCGCCGCGGCGTCGGCGGTCGCGTTCTGGGCGACTCGCTCCTGAGTCCGTTCGGGAGGACGATGGACGGGTGAGCGCGGCCGGCATCCCGCCGACGACGCGCCGGAGCACGGCAGGGCCGGTCGTCGTCGGGTACGACGCGTCCGAGGCGGCGGAGTCCGCGCTCGAGTGGGCGGGTCGTGAGGCACGGGCTCGCGGGTGCTCGCTCCAGGTGGTCTACGTGCGCGACGAGCACGACACCGGGCTCGCCCCGCGCGTCGACGGCCACGATCTCGGGAGCGACACGGGCGCGTGGCCGGTGGTCGAGGAGGCCGCCGCGCGCGTGCGGGACGTCGTGCCCGGCGTCGAGACCGAGACGTACGTGGAGTACGCGTCGCCCGCCGCGGCGCTCGTCGGCATGTCCCGCGGGGCGTCGCTCGTCGCGGTCGGGTCTGCTCCGCACCGGGTGCTCGTCGAGGAGCTCAGGGGTTCGGTCGCCCTCCAGCTCGCGGCGCACGCGCACTGTCCCGTCGCCGTCGTGCCCGTGCTGCCCGGCGTGCGCATCGCCGGCGAGCGACGCGTCGTCGTCGGGTTCGACGGTTCGCGGCCCGCCGCACGGGCCGTCGAGCACGCCGCCGAGGCCGCCTGGTACGGGGCGCTGCCGGTGCGGGTGGTCGTCGCCTGGCGACCCGGGCCGGCGGAGTGGGTCGAGTCGTTCGCGCTGGGGCACCTCCCGCGTGACGCCACCGAGGCCACCGCCGAGCGCACGCTCGCCGAAGGCCTCGAGCACCTCCGCAGGCACGTCGAGTCACGCGGCTGGCGGCCGGGCGCTCTCGAGGCGGAGGGGCTCGTGCGGAAAGGTCGTGCGGTCGACGTCCTCCACCAGGAGGCGCCGGAGGCCGACCGGCTCGTGGTCGGCACGCGCGGGCGGGGAGGGTTCGCCTCGCTCCTCCTGGGCTCGGTGTCGCACACGATGATCCGCGTGGCACCGTGCGCCGTCGTCGTCGTGCGGGACGACGAGCCGGAGTCGTGACGCCGCTCAGCCGGCCGGGTCCTCGACGAGGCGCGTCCTGGCCTCGTGGATCGTGATCGGGCCCGCCGACGTGCTGGTCGTGGCCGACCCGGGGACGTCGGTCCAGGTGGTCGTCCCGGCGATCTGGAACTGGCCGCGCCAGGTCGTGGTGAGGTCGATCGTCGCCTCGCCCGGCGCCGTGTACGTGTGCCCGACCGAGTTGTCGGGGTACGGCGCACCCGGGTGGTCCGTCACGAGCGGGGCGCTGCCGTCGTCGTAGTCCCACGTGAACTCGGCCGGCACCGCGCGGATGACGACCGGCACGCCCAGCAGCTCGGTCTCGAACTCCTGCGGGGTGTCCTCGGTGTACGTGATCGTGTCGACGTTGATCAGCGTCCAGCCGTCCGGCGGTTGCACGTGCAGCGGCGACGGCGCGATCGGCAGGCTCGCGAACGCGCGCGCGGCGGCGTCGAGCAGGTCCGCCGGCGTGACGCA
>JAPSLQ010000088.1 GCA_031180595.1 Isoptericola sp.
GCGCGCTCGTGGGCGGCGGGCTGGGGCCGGGGGCGACCGTCGGCGACCTCGCGGCGCTCGCGGGCACCTCGACCCGATCCCTCCAGCGGCTCTTCGCGTACTGGGTCGGCGTGAGCCCCAAGTGGGTGCTGCAGCGTCACCGCGTGCACCTCGCCGCGGAGCTCCTGGCGGCCGACCCTGGGTTGGACCTGGCGGAGCTCGCGACCGCCGTCGGTTACTACGACCAGGCGCACCTCGGGACCGACTTCCTGCGGGCCACCGGGACGACGCCGGCCGCGTACGCGCGGCGGTGCGCCCGGTCGCGGCAGACCGTGCTCGCGCGGGCCTAGACTTCGGCTCGTGGCAGGGCTGATCAAGCGCGAGGACGTGGACGCGGTACGCGACCGCGCGCGGATCGACGAGATCGTCTCGGCGCACGTCACGCTCAAGCCCGCGGGAGTCGGCTCGCTCAAGGGCCTGTGCCCGTTCCACGACGAGCGCACGCCGTCCTTCCACGTGCGTCCCGGCGTCGGGCGGTGGCACTGCTTCGGCTGCGGGGAGGGCGGCGACGTCATCTCGTTCGTCCAGAAGATCGACGGGATGGGCTTCACCGAGGCCGTCGAGTACCTCGCGGACCGGGTGGGCGTCGAGCTCCGGTACGAGGACTCGCGCACCGGCGCCGCCGCGGGCCGCGGCCCCCGCGAGGAGCCGGGCCGCCGCCAGCGCCTGCTCGAGGCGCACCGCGTCGCGGCCGAGTTCTACGCGGAGCAGCTCTTCGGCCCCGGCGCGCAGGCCGGCCGGGCCTTCCTCGCCGAGCGCAGCTTCGACCGGTCCGACGCGGAACGCTTCGGCGTGGGCTACGCGCCGACCGGCTGGGACTCGCTCCTGCGCCACCTGCAGGGCCGCGGCTTCACGCAGGCCGAGCTCGTCGCCTCGGGCCTGGTGAGCCAGGGCCAGCGCGGCATCTACGACCGGTTCCGCGGCCGCCTCGTGTGGCCGATCCGCGACGTCACCGGGGCCGTCATCGGGTTCGGCGCACGTCGCCTCTACGACGAGGACCAGGGGCCCAAGTACCTCAACACGCCCGAGACCAGCCTGTACAAGAAGGCGCACGTCCTCTATGGCATCGACCTGGCGAAGCGCGCGATCGCCCAGCAGAAGCGCGTGGTCATCGTCGAGGGGTACACCGACGTCATGGCCGCTCACCTGTCGGGCGTGGAGACGGCGGTCGCCACGTGCGGCACCGCGTTCGGCGGCGACCACGCCAAGGTGGTGCGCCGCCTGCTCGGCGACACGACCGCCGGCGGCGGCCTCCAGCTCGCGTCCGGGGCGTCGCTCGGCGGCGAGATCGTGTTCACCTTCGACGGCGACGCCGCCGGGCAGAAGGCGGCCGTGCGCGCGTTCGGCGAGGACCAGCGCTTCCACGCCCAGACGTTCGTCGCCGTCGAGCCCGGCGGCATGGACCCCTGCGACCTGCGCATGGCCCGGGGACCCGAGGCCGTCCGCGCCCTGGTGGACTCGCGCGTGCCCTTGTTCGAGTTCGTCATCCGCACCTCGCTGCAGCAGTTCGACCTCGACACGGTCGAGGGACGTGTGGGGGCGCTGCGTTCGGCGGCACCGCTCGTGGCCGGGATCCGCGACCGGTCCATGCAGCTCGGCTACGCGCGGTCGCTCGCCCGGTGGATCGGCCTGGACACCGAGGAGGTCCGGCGCGAGGTCAGCCGGGCTGCCTCGGTGTCGGGCCAGGCCCGCCGGTCCGAGCGGCGACCCGAGCGGCGCCCCGAGCCGGGGGACGCGGCGCAGGGACCGGCGTCGGGCATGGGCGCGCCGGTCCTCGCGATGCCCGACCCGCGCGACCCCGTGGCACGTGTCGAGCGGCAGGCGCTCGTCGTCGTGCTCCAGTACCCGCAGCACGTGCCCGCGTCCTTCGACGAGCTCGGCGAGGACGCGTTCGGGGTGCCGGCGTGGAAGGCGGTGCACGCGGCGATCCGCGCGGCCGGGGGTGCCGGGACCGGCCGGACGCTCGGGGGCGGAGCGTGGGTCGAAGCCGTCTCGGAGCAGGCGGCCGAGGCCGTCGCCCCGCTCGTGACCGAGCTCTCCGTGGCGCCGGTCCCCGAGGACCGCGAGGAGGCCATCGCCGCGTACGTGGCCGACGTCGTGCGCGCGCTCGTCGACCTCGGCCTCACGCGCCGCATCGCGGACGCCAAGAGCCGCCTCCAGCGGCTCGACCCGTCGGCCGAGGCGGAGGCCTACGGGGCCGCGTTCGAGCAGCTCCTCGCGATCGAGAGGGAACGCCGCCGGCTGCGCGACAGCGCGTGAGGCTCAGGCCTCCCGGCGCGCGGCCGAGCCGGCGAGGTGCGCGGCGCGGCGCTCGCGGGCCGCGGCGCGGTCGGCGGGCATGAGCGTCGCGCACACGAGGAGGACCGCGGCGCACGAAGCCAGCAGGACGAACACGAGGTGCATCGCGGTCATCAGGCCGGGGCCCTCGGGCGTGCCGTCCGCCGCGAGGGTCGTGTGCGCGTTGACGATCGCGCCGCACACCGCGACGCCCACGGCCGAGCCGAGCGACCGCGCGAACATGTTGGTGCCGGTGACCGCTCCGCGCTCGGTGAACCCGGCCGACGCCTGGGCGGCGATGAGGGTCGGGACGGCCGTGAGGCCCATGCCGAGGCCGACCACGAAGCAGAGCCCCGCGACGCCGAGGATCGGGGACTGCGGCCCGAGCAGGAGCGCGAGCGACATGCCGGTCAGCACCACCGTGGCCCCGATCGTCGCGGTGAGGCGGAACCCGATGCGCAGGTACAGGTGGCCGGCGTTCGAGGCCGAGAGCGGCCAGCCCAGGGTCAGGGCGGCGAGCGCGAAGCCGGCGACCAGTGGGCCGAAGCCCAGCACGCCCTGGGCGTAGATCGGGATGTACGTGGAGAGGCCGAGCACGACGACGCCGACCAGGAGCGACACCGTCGTCGACGAGCCGACCACGCGGCGCCGCAGGATCCGCACGTCGAGGATGGGGTGCGCCGCGCGCAGGGACCGCGCCACGAAGCTCGCCAGGAGGAGCGCGGCGGCGCCGAAGACGCCGACCGAGGCGGGGGAGTCCCACGCCCACGTCGACCCGCCCTCGAGCAGGCCCAGCAGCAGGAGCGTGCTCCCGCCGGCCAGCAGGACGGCACCCGGGTAGTCGATGGGGTCGCGCTCGCCCTCGATCGGGGACTCGTGGTAGCGGCGGACGAGCATCCACGTCGCCAGGACGCACAGCGGGACGTTGACGAAGAAGATCCACCGCCAGGAGAGAAACTCGGAGAACACGCCCCCGAGCGTCGGCCCGACGACGGAGGAGATCGCCCACACCGAGGCCATGTAGCCCTGGGTCTTGGCCCGCTCCTCGAGCGTGTAGATGTCCGAGACGATCGTCAGCGACACGGGCATCACGGCCCCCGCGCCGAGGCCCTGGAGCACGCGCCCGGCGATGAGCGCGCCCATCGACCACGCCGCCCCGCACAGCACCGAGCCGGCGAAGAACAGGCCGACACCGACGACCATGAGGCGCTTGCGGCCGAGGATGTCGGCGAGCCTGCCGTACAGCGGTGTGCTCACCGCCTGCGCGAGCAGGTAGGTGGAGAACAGCCACGGCACCTGGTCGAAGCCGCCGAGGTCGCGCGCGATGACGGCCGACGCCGTCGCGATGATCGTCGCGTCGAGCGCGACGAGCGCCGTCGCGAGCATGAGAGACAGAAGGATCGGCCCGCGCTCCGAGCGCAGGCCGACCCCGGACGAGGTGGTCGCGGCCGGCACGTCAGCGACAAGACCGGGGCGACGGTGGCGTATTCCCGACGGTGGTCCTCATCCCCGGTCGGTCCCGTCGGCGTTCTCGCTCATGGCGCCAACGTAGGAGCACCCCGCCGCGCATGCGCGTCAGGACGGGTCGGGCGTCAACGTGTACTTGGTCTGCAGGTACTCGTGGATGCCCTCCGCCCCGCCCTCGCGCCCGAGCCCCGACATCTTCCAGCCGCCGAACGGTGCGGCCGCGTTCGACACGACGCCGACGTTGAGGCCCATCATCCCGGTCTCGAGCCGTTCGATCATGCGCTGCCCGCGAGCGAGGCTCTCGGTGTAGACGTACGACACGAGCCCGTACTCGGTGTCGTTCGCGAGGGCGACGGCCTCGTCCTCGGTGTCGAACGTCGCGACGGCGAGCACCGGACCGAAGATCTCCTCGCGCAGGATGTCGCTCCCCGGGACGACGTCGGCGAGCACCGTCGGCGCGAAGAACGTGCCCGGGCGGTCGAGCCGGGTCCCGCCCGTGACGAGCCTGGCGCCTCGGGCGACGGCGTCCTCGACGAGCGCCTCGACCTTCTCGACGGCCTTGGCGTCGACGAGCGGACCGATGGTGACGCCGGGCTCGGTGCCGCGCCCGACGGCGAAGCCCTCGACCGCGGCTGTCACGCGGCGGGTGAACTCCTCGGCGAGCGAGCGGTGGACGACGAACCGGTTGGCGGCCGTGCAGGCCTGCCCGACGTTGCGGAACTTCGCCGCGAGCGCGCCCTCGACAGCTTTGTCGAGGTCGGCGTCCTCGAACACGACGAAGGGTGCGTTGCCGCCGAGCTCCATCGACGTGCGCAGGACGCCGGGCCCGGCCTGCTCGAGGAGCCGCTGCCCGACCGGCGTGGACCCGGTGAAGGAGAGCTTCCGCAGGCGCGGGTCGGCGATGATCGGGCCGGAGACCGCCGACGCCCGCGACGTCGTGATCACGTTGACCACGCCGTCGGGCAGGCCGGCGTCCTGCAGCAACCGCGCGAACAGCAGCGTCGTCAGCGGCGTCTGCGCCGCGGGCTTGATCACGACGGTGCAGCCGGCGGCGAGCGCCGGCGCGATCTTGCGCGTCGCCATGGCCAGGGGGAAGTTCCACGGCGTGATGAGGAAGCACGGGCCGACCGGGTGCTGGGAGACGATCATGCGGCCGGTGCCCTCGGGGTTGGGGCCGTACCGGCCCTGCACGCGCACGGCCTCCTCGGAGAACCAGCGCAGGAACTCGCCGCCGTAGGCCACCTCTGCGCGCGCCTCGGCCAGCGGCTTGCCCATCTCGATCGTCATGAGGAGCGCGAAGTCCTCTCGCCGCTCCTGCAGGAGGTCGAACGCGCGGCGCAGGATCTCGGCGCGCTCCCGCGCAGGCGTCGCTGCCCACGAGCCCGCCGCGGCGACGGCGGCGTCGAGGGCCGCCAGACCGTCGTCGGGCTCGGCGTCGGCGATCGACCTGACCGTCTCGCCGGTCGCCGGGTCCTGGACGTCGAGCGTGGCTCCCGACGAGGCGGGCCGCCATCGGCCCGCGACGAGGAGACCGTCGGGGACGGAGGAGAGCAGGGTGAACTCGCGGTCGCCGGTGGTCATGCGAGCTCCTTCGCGGGTTCGGGGGCGCCCTGGGGCAGGAGGTTCTGGGCGAAGAACGCCGCGAGCTCGCCGGTCGCCGTGAGCGGGAGCACCGCCGCGACGTACTGGTCGGGCCGGACGACGACGACGGCACCCGCCGTGCGGTCGATGCCCCGCAGGTCGAAGATGTCCTGACCCGGGTCGACGGCGTAGACCTTCTCGTAGTCGACCAGGCCGAACGGGCCCACGCGCGGCAGGAAGACCGCGGGCACGCGGGAGAGGTCCACCTCGGTGTGGTCCTGCTGGTAGACGACCTTGACGTCGAGGACGGAGTCCGGGTCGGAGCCCGCGGGCGTGCACCGCAGCAGCGGCGAGCCGGGCGACGTGGCGAGCCAGTCCGCCCACGCGGCGAGCGCGGAGTCCTCGCCCGCGGGTGCGGCGTCGGCGAACGCGTAGACGCGCCAGCGCCCGTCGGCGCGCGCGTGGTGGCCGAGGTGGACGGGGTTGCCGTCGGCCACGCGCTCGACCGGCGCGGACTTGAACCGCTTGCCGATCGGGAAGCCGGCGGCGAGGTGCTGATGGGTCGGCTCGCCGACGATCATCGACGGCGCGTACTGCGTCATGAAGCCGAAGTAGAACTCGGTGGACCGGACGTAGAAGTCCTCGAGGATCGACGGGTCCTCGAGCTCGTCAGGCTTGGCCGCCATGAGAGAGGACCACTGCCGGTCGAAGTCGATGAGGTTCTGCGCGACGACCTGACGCTCGGCCGAGTAGGTCTGCAGCAGGGACTCCGGGGCGCGGCCGGTGAGCACGTGGGCGAGCTTCCAGGCGATGTTCCAGCCGTCCTGCATCGACACGTTCATGCCCTGCCCCGCCTTGGCGCTGTGCGTGTGGCACGCGTCGCCGGTGATGAAGACGCGGGGCGTGCGGGTGCCGGCCAGCTCGACCGGGACGTCGTCGAACCGGTCCGTGACCCGGTGCCCGACCTCGTAGACGCTGTGCCACGGCACGTCGCGGACGTCGAGGGTGTAGGGGTGGATGATCTGGTTCGCCCGCTCGATGATCTCCTCGAGCGGCGTCCGGCGGATCGCGCCGCCGTCGTGCTCGGGCACCACGCCGAGGTCGACGTACCAGCGCGCGAGGAACCCGCCCTCGCGCGGGATGAGCAGGATGCTGCCGCCGTCGTGGGACTGGATGACGCACTTGGTGCGCACGTCGGGGAAGTCCGTCACCGCCAGGACGTCCATGACGCCCCAGGCGTGGTTCGCCTTGTCCCCGACCGGGTGGCACCCGATCGCCTGACGGACGGTGCTGTGCGCGCCGTCGCAGCCGACGACGTACCGCGCCCGGACCGTGCGCTCCTGGCCGAGCCGCGGCCCCGCCGTGTGCCGCAGGGTCACGGTGACCGGGTGCGTGCCGCCGTCGGCCACGGCGAGGCCGACGACCTCGAGCCCGTAGTCGGGCGTCAACCGCGCCGGCGCGTTCGCCGCGACCTCGGCGAAGTAGTCCAGCACGCGCGCCTGGTTGACGATGAGGTGCGGGAACTCGCTGATGCCCGTCGGGTCGTCGAGCGGGCGTGCGGTGCGCACGATGTTCTTCGGCTCGTCGGGGTCGGGCTTCCAGAAGCACGTCTCGGTGATCCGGTACGCCTCGGCGGTGATCCGCTCGGCGAAGCCGAAGGCCTGGAACGTCTCGACGCTGCGTGACTGGATGCCGTCGGCCTGGCCCATCTCGAGCCGCCCGGGACGGCGCTCGACGACGCGTGCGGTGATGTCGGGGAACTGCGCCAGCTGGGCGGCGGCGATCATGCCGGCCGGCCCGCTGCCGACGATGAGGACGTCGACCTCGTCCGGGAGGTCCTCGGGCCGGTCGACGCCGACGCCGGCGGCCGGCTGGATGCGCGGGTCGTGCGTGACGTACCCGTGGTGGTGGAACTGCATCGGTCTCTCCTCGACCTCACTGTCGATGCCTTGCGCGTTCGATAATCGAACCGTACTCTCGACTATCGCAACGGACAGTAGTGGCGCGTGCCACAGGGCGCAAGAGAGGTGACGCGATGGGTGCCGGCACGGCAGGGGCGGCGCCGCCCTCGCAGACGCTCAGCCGCGGGATCCGGGTCCTCGAGATCCTCGCGGACGCGCGCGGGCCCCTGGCGATCGACGAGGTCGCCCGCGCGCTCGACGTGCACCGGTCGATCGCCTACCGCCTGGTGCGCACGCTCGAGCACCACGGTCTCGTGTCACGGGAGCCCGGTGGGCGGCTCGTGCTCGGACCCCGCATGGCGGCGCTCGCCGCCGGCGTCGCGCACGACCTGCAGGCCGAGGCGCTGCCCGAGCTGACGGGCGCCGCGAACGACCTCGGCATGACGTGCTTCGTCGCCGTGCTCGACCATGACGAGTGCGTGACCCTGGTGAGCGTCGAGCCCCGCCACGCCGTCGCGTCGGTGGCGCAGCGCCCCGGGACGCGGCACCCCGTGACGCGGGGCGCGCCGGGCAAGGCGATCCTGTCGGCCCTCGACGCCCGGCGCTGGCCGGTCGACGTGAAGGAGAGCACGCGCGCGGAGGTCGCCGAGGCGGTCACCCGCGGGTACGCGACGAGCCACGACGAGGTCATCCCGAGCCTGCGCGCCGTCGCCGTGCCGCTGCTCCTGCGCGGGCGCCCGCCCGCGGCGGTGGCCTCCGTGTACGTGGCGAGCGAGAACGCCCCGGACCGCATCGCAGAGCGGCTCGCCCGCGCGGCCGGCGCCGTCCGGGACGCGCTCGGCGGCTGAGGACGCGCCGGCGGCGAGGGAGGACCATGGGACGACGAAGGCCTCTGACCGGTGCGAG
The DNA here is from genome assembly GCA_031180595.1 of Isoptericola sp. Classification (GTDB taxonomy): domain Bacteria; phylum Actinomycetota; class Actinomycetes; order Actinomycetales; family Cellulomonadaceae; genus Isoptericola. The sequence continues at coordinate 8,172 of JAPSLQ010000088.1, forward strand.
GTCAGAGGCCTTCAGGTGGCTCCCGCGGTAGGACTTGAACCTACGACCGTCCGATTAACAGTCGGATGCTCTGCCAGCTGAGCTACGCGGGATCGCGACACGACCGCCCTCGGGCGATCGGCCGGGTAGAACTCTACCAGCCCTCCGGAGGTGCTCCCGACGGGTCGTCCACCTCCTTGGTCGACGTCACCGTCACAGCCCGGCCGCCGACCGGACGCGGTCCTCGGCGGCGTCGACGACCGGCGCGACCCGGGGGTCGTCGAGGTCGACGCCCGGGCCGGCGATCGCCTGCGAGAAGAGGTCGCGGTCCGTGGTGCGGCGCACGGCGACCTTGACCTGGCCGCCGTCCGGCAGGCCGACCGTCTCGGCGATGACGACGGACCACTGCACGCGCTCGCGCAGCACGTGCGGGAACGCGGTGCGCTCGGGGTCGGTGAGGGCGAGGCGCAGGTCCGGCTCGGCGTCGACCCACTCGACCGTGAGCACCGACCGCTCCGGGTCGAACGCCGCGCGGTCGACGTCCGACCACGGGCGCCGCAGGACCACGCGTGCGGGGTTCTCCCGCACGACGGCGACCTCCGCGGTCGTCGCGGTCGCCCAGCTGCCGTCGGCGAGGGCGGCGACGGCGAGGAGCTTCTCGCCGCGCGGCACGTCGAGCGCGCGGCGGACGTCGTGGGGCAGGAAGGTGCGGCGGAACCACATGGCAACACCGTAGCGGGGCACGATGGGACCATGACGCCGACATCACCGGGGCCGGCCGGGGACCGCAGGTCTAGGCTCGCGGAGCACACCGAGCACCATCGCGACGGCAGCGTCCGCGCCCGTGGGCCGCTCCTCGACGGTGAGCTGCACGGCTACTGGGAGTGGTTCCGGCTCGACGGCACGAAGATGCGCTCAGGACACTTCGACCGCGGGCGCAAGGTGGGGGAGTGGACCACGTACGACCGCGACGGCGTGGTCTACAAGGTCACGACCGTGCGTTGAGGTCCCCGAGCGTTCCTAGAAGTCACGGCTCCGGGCCGTGAAGATGTCGGCATGGCGATCGACGCGGACCTCACGAACGACGCCGGCCACCGGCGAGACCCGGTCCCCGCGCTGGTGGCGTGGCTGCTGTTCCTGTTCGGCCAGCTCTTCGGCCCGGCCTACCTGCTGTGGGCGGCGGCCTGGGAGGCATGGGCCGCCTCGTACGACGGCGTCACCGGCGCCGGGCGCTCGAGCGCGGGTGCGGCAGCGGCCGTCGCCACGGGTGCGTGGGTGCTGCAGGCGGTGCTCACGGCGTACCGCCGCCGCCGCGGGGCGGCGGCCGTCGGCGGCTTCGTCTGCCTCGGGCTCGGCGCCCTGGTGGCGCTCGTGTGCGCGTACACGTGGGCCACGATGTAGCGCCGCGCCGTGTCGGTGCCCCGTGCAGGACTTGAACCCGCGACCGAGAGATTATGAGTCTCCTGCTCTGACCAGCTGAGCTAACGGGGCGCGCCCGCGAGCCTACCGGAGCGCACCGCGGCGCCGTCGCCGGGGAGGGCCGGGGAGCGTTGCACGATCTGGAAGAATGCTGCCCATGGCGATGCGAGACATCCGGGTGCTGCCCGACCCCGTCCTGCGTACCCCGTGCGACGAGATCACCACGATCGACGACCGCGTGCGCGGCCTGGTCGAGGACCTGGTCGAGACCGTCGACGCCGAGGGGCGCGCGGGGCTCGCGGCGAACCAGATCGGGGTGAACCTCCGCGCGTTCTCCTGGAACGTCGACGACGAGATCGGCTACGTGCTCAACCCCCGCATCGTGGAGCTCTCGGACGAGGTGCAGGACGGGGACGAGGGATGCCTCTCCGTACCGGGCCTCTGGTACCCGACCACGCGCGCGTGGTACGCCCGCGTCGTCGGGACGAACCTCGACGGCAAGGAGATCGTCGTCGAGGGGACGGGGCTCATGGCTCGTTGCCTGCAGCACGAGTGCGACCACCTCGACGGCAAGCTCTACCTGGACCGTCTCGAGCGCACCGTGCGCAAGAAGGCGATGCGCGAGCTGCGCGAGAGGCTCTGAATCTCCTGAGAAACCTGCCTGTAGAGGGTGATTCGCCTCGCACATGCCCGCGCCCTCCGGCAGGATATGAGACTGAGACAGACAGAATGCCGCCGGTAGGGCGCTGACCAGGGCTCCGCCCGGGTTCGAGGACGTAGGGGAAGACGGACCTCGGAACCAGGGGAGGACAACATGGCCGGAGCCATCACCCGCGGTGTGCTTTTCGTGCACTCCGCACCACGGGCACTGTGCCCCCACCTCGAGTGGGCGGCGGGCAACGTGCTCGGCACACGCGTGTCGTTCGACTGGACGCCGCAGCCTGCCGGACGCGGCCTCTATCGCGCCGAGTACTCGTGGCAGGGCGCTCAGGGGACCGGCGCGCGTCTGGCGTCTGCCCTGCGCGGGTGGGATCACCTGCGCTACGAGGTGACGGAGGAGGCGAGCCACGGCGCCGACGGCGCGCGGTGGTCGCACACGCCCGACCTCGGGATCTTCCACGCGATGACGGACGTGCACGGCAACGTCGTCGTGCCGGAGGACCGCATCCGCGCGGCTCTCGACCTGGCGCACGACCCGCACGCCATGCGCGACGCACTCGGCCTCGCCCTCGGGACGGCCTGGGACGACGAGCTCGAGCCGTTCCGCTACGCCGGCGCCGGCGCGCCGGTGCGCTGGCTGCACCGGGTCGGGTAGCCCCGACGTCCGTCCCTCCTGCGACGAAGCCCCGCCGACCACGAGGTCGGCGGGGCTTCGTCGTGCGCAAGGGGTGGTCGCTCGCGCGGAGTGTGTCAGTTCGGGACCCGGACACGACCGAGCCGGCGTGACCAGTGGTCACGCCGGCTCGATCGCGCTACGGAAGGGCGGTTCAGCTGAGCGAGGCCGCCCGGCGCTTCGCGATGATCACCGCGGCGGTACCCGCGCCGATCAGCAGGAGGGCGATGGCGATCCACGCCATGACCTCCGCACCCGTGCGGGGCAGCATGCCGCCGCCGCCCGCGGTGCCGTTGTCGTCCGAGCCGTCGACCTCGGTGCCGTCGACCTCGGTGCCGTCGACCTCGGTGCCGTCGACCTCGGTGCCGTCGACCTCGGTGCCGTCGACCTCGGTCCCGTCGACCTCGGTCCCGTCGACCTCAACGCCGTCGACCTCAACGCCGTCGACCTCAACGCCGTCGACCTCGGTGCCGTCGACCTCGGTGCCGTCCTCGTCAGAGGCGCGGACCGTCGCCGAAGCGAGGTTGACCTGAGCGAGCGGGCCCTCCTCGGGCAGCAGCGTCAGGGTGAGCGCACGCTGCGTGAAGGACTCGGTGC
>JAPSLQ010000002.1 GCA_031180595.1 Isoptericola sp.
CGCGCGCCGGCCCGAACCACTGCTCCGCCGTGGTGAGCGCGGTGACGTCGTTCTCGACCGTCGTGGGCAGCGACGTCGCCTCCTCGAGCCGGTCCGCGAACGGCACGGCACGCCACCCGAGGAACGGCGCGCGGGTGACCACGCGACCGCCCTCGACCTTGCCGCCCACGCTCACGCCCAGCCCGGCCAGCGGTGCCCGCCGCGCCCCGGCGTCGAGCTCCCCGTCGAGCCCCCCGTCGAGCCCCCCGTCGAGCCCCCCGTCGAGCTCGGCGACGAGCTCGGCGAGCACGCGCACCACGGTGCCGACGTCGCGGTCGGGCAGGGCGCGCTCGGCGCTCGCGAGCGGCGTCGCCCGCAGGTCGGTCACGACGGCGAACACTGCGTCCCCCGTGACCTTCGCGCCCGCGAACCGGGCGGCGTCGACGCGCGCGTCGAGCGGTCGCGTCGGGCGGCCGGTGACCCCCTGCTCGGCCGCGGACTCCACGAACAGCCCGCGCTCGAGGAACGGCTTGCTCAGCCGCGTCAGGCTCGCGGGGGACAGGTCGAGCCGCCGCCCCAGCTCGGCCCGCGAGATCGGCCCGTGCACGAGCACGAGGCGCGCGAGCTCGCCCGACGTCGTCCCGGGCGTCGGGACCGTCGTCGCAGGCAGGGTGGCGGAGGAGCGCGGCACCCGGCCATTGTCCCAGGACCGGCACGTTGACACCCGGGTTATTTCCGCGGTAGAAAAAACCCCATGCAGCACTCAGGCGTGCTCCACCTGCGCAACGGTGGCACCAGCGTCGTCCTCGACGCCCGTGACCGTCCGCTCCCCGTGATCGTCTGGTGGGGGGCCGACCTCGGCAACCTCGACGGCGCCGAGCTGGAGGACCTGGCCACCGCCGTCCGACCACAGCGGGTCTCGGGCGGCATCGACGAGCCGGCCGCGCTCTCGCTCCTGCCGCAGGAGTCGTCCGGCTGGTTCGGCACGCCGGGGCTGGTCGGCCACCGGCCGGGCGGGGGCGGGTTCTCCACGCTCCTGCGGACCCGCGACCTCGACGTCGCCGAGCGCGACGGCCGGCTCACCGCCGTCGTGGTCCGGGCCGCCGACGACGAGGCGGGCCTCGCCGCCGACCTGGAGCTCGAGGTCACCGACGCCGGGCTGCTGCGCCAGCGGGCCACGCTGACCAACCTCGCCGACGACGAGTACGCGCTCCACGCGCTCGGCCTGACCTTCCCGCTGCCCGCGGGCGCCGACGAGCTCGGCGACACCACGGGCCGCCACCTGCGCGAGCGCTCGCCCCAGCGGCACGCGTTCACCGTCGGCACGCACGTCCGCGAGAGCCGCCGCGGCCGGCCGGGCGCCGACGCGAGCCTGCTGCTGCTCGCGGGCCGCCGGGGATTCGGCTTCGAGCGCGGGCTCGTGCACGGCGTGCACGTCGCCTGGAGCGGCAACCACCGGCTGCTCGCCGAGCGCACGCCGACGTCGGAGGCGTTCCTGTGGGCGGGGGAGCTGCTCGCCGCCGGGGAGGTCGTGCTCGGCGCGGGGGAGTCCTACCGCACGCCGTGGACGCTGGGCTCGTGGGGCGACGGGCTCGACGAGCTCGCACGCCGCTTCCACGACGAGCTCCGCGCCCGACCGCACCACCCCCGCCGGCCACGCCCGGTCACGCTGAACACGTGGGAGGCCGTCTACTTCGACCAGAGCCTCGAGCGGCTCGCGGCGCTGGCCGAGCGCGCCGCCGCCGTCGGCGTCGAGCGGTTCGTGCTCGACGACGGGTGGTTCCGCGGGCGCCGCGACGACACCGCAGGCCTCGGCGACTGGTACGTCGACGAGACGGTGTGGCCCGACGGCCTCGGTCCGCTGATCGACGTCGTGCGCGGCCACGGCATGGAGTTCGGCCTCTGGGTCGAGCCCGAGATGGTCAACCTCGACTCCGACCTCGCCCGCACGCACCCGGACTGGATCCTGCGCGGACGCTCGGACCTCCCCGTGCCGGCCCGCCAGCAGCAGGTGCTCGACCTGTCGCGCCGCGACGTGCAGGCGTACCTGCTCGAACGCCTCGACGCCCTGCTCACCGAGCACGACGTCGCCTACCTCAAGTGGGACCACAACCGGGACCTGCTCGAGGCCGGGTCCGCCGACGACGGGCGGGCGCGCGTGCACGAGAACGTCGAGGCGCTCTACGGGCTGCTGGACGAGCTCCGGCGTCGCCACCCGAGCCTGGAGATCGAGTCGTGCGCGTCCGGCGGCGCACGCGTCGACCTCGGGATCCTCGAGCGCACCGACCGCGTGTGGACGTCCGACACGCTCGACCCGGTCGAGCGCCTGCAGATCCAGCGCTGGACCGGCCTGCTCCTGCCTCCCGAGCTCATGGGTGCCCACCTGACGTCGCCGACGGTCCACTCGACCGGGCGCACCGTCGCGCTCGACCTGTCCGCCGGCGTCGCGCTCCCCGGCCACCTCGGCATCGAGTGGGACCTCACGACGCTCGACGACGCCGGCCTGGCCGACGTCGCCGCCTGGGTCGCGCTGCACAAGCGGTACCGCGACCTGCTGCACTCGGGCGTCGTCGTCAACGCGGACACCTCGCCCGACCGCGACGTGCGCGGCGTCGTCGCGCGCGAGCGCGACCGGGCCGTCTTCACCTACACCCAGGTCACGACGTCGGTCACGTACCCGCCCGGGCGGTTCACCGTGCCCGGCCTGGACCCGGACCGCCGGTACACCGTGCGCGTCGTGGCCGGCAGCGTCGACGAGGGCCCGGGCCAGTCCCCGCTGCCGTGGACCCGGCACCCGGTCACGCTCACGGGCCGCCAGCTCGGCCAGGCGGGGCTGCAGGCGCCGGTCCTGCACCCCGGCCGCCTCGTCGTCCTCGAGCTCACCTCGTAACCCCGAGATCCCCAGGTACCCCTCAGCGCAAGGAGGCGCAGATGCACGTCCATCCACCCGGTCGACGACGCCGGGCGCTCGCGGCGGCCGCCGCCGTCACGACGGCCGCAGGCCTGGCCGCGTGCGCGCCGGCCGACGCCGACGGCGTCGTCGAGCTCGACTTCTTCCAGTTCAAGGGCGAGGCCGTCGGTGCGTTCGACGAGATCATCGCGGAGTTCGAGGCGCAGAACCCGGACATCCGCGTCGTGCAGAACGCCGCACCCGACGCGGACACCGCGATCCGCACGCTGCTGGTCAAGGACAAGACGCCCGACGTCATCACGCTCAACGGGGCGCGGCCGTACGGACAGCTCGCGGAGGCCGGCGTCTTCCACGACTTCACGGGCGACCCGCTGCTCGAGCGCATCAACCCCGCCGTGCAGGAGGTGCTCGCCGACCTCGGCACGTACCAGGACGAGGTGAGCTCGCTCGGCTACGTCAGCAACGCCGACGGCATCATCTACAACCGCGAGATCTTCGCCGAGCACGACCTCGAGCCGCCGACCACGTGGGAGGAGCTCATCGAGGTCTGCGAGACGCTCGAGGCCGCCGGCGTCACACCCTTCTACGGCACCCTCGCCGACGCGTGGACGGCGCTGCCCGCGTTCAACGGCATCGGGGCGTACGCCGCCCAGGACGGGTTCTTCGAGACGATGCGCGAGCAGGGCACCGACACGGGGCCGGGCTCGGCCGTGTCGTTCGAGAAGGACTACGCGCAGACGCTCGAGCGGCTCGCCCAGCTCTACACGTTCGCTCAGGACGGCTACCGCGGCCGCGCCTACGACGACGGGAACGCGGCGTTCGCGGCCGGGGAGTCCGCGATGCTCCTGCAGGGGGTGTGGGCGCTCGCACCGATCAAGGAGAACAACCCCGACATCGACGCCGGGGTCTTCCCGTACCCGGCGGACGACCCGGACGAGCGGCTCCTGGTCTCGGGCGTCGACGTCACGATCGCGATCGGCCGGGACACGCCGCACCTCGAGGAGGCGCGCAGGTTCGTCGAGTTCCTCTTCTCCCAACCGGTGATCGACCGGTTCGCGGCCTCGCAGAACATGTTTCCCTCCGTCGTCGACTCGCAGGGCACCGAGGACCCGACCCTGCTCGAGCTCCAGCCCTGGTTCGACGAAGGACGCATCACAGGGTTCATCGACCACCAGGTCCCGGCGAGCATCCCGCTCGAGGAGACCCTCCAGCAGGCGATGCTCGACGGCGACACCGCCGGCGCGCTGCGGACCCTCGACAACGAGTGGCGCAAGGTCGCCGCGCGGACTTCAGAGTGAGGCGACCATGACCACCACCACCCACGCACCGGTGCCTCCCGCGGCCGTGGCGACGCCCGCCTCCCGCCGGTCGGCCCGCAGCCGCCTGCGCCGGCCCTACTACTGGATGGTCCTGCCGGCCGTCGTGCTGTTCGCGCTGTTCCACACGCTGCCCGTGCTCGTCGGCGTCTTCTTCAGCTTCACGGACTACGCGGGCTACGGCGCCTGGGACTTCGTGGGCGTGCGCAACTACGTCAGCCTGTTCGGCGACGACCGCGTGCTGGGCGCGTACGGGTTCAGCTTCGGCTTCGCGCTCGTCGCCACCGTGCTGACGAACGTCATCTCGCTGGCGATCGCGCTCGCGCTCAACTCGCGGATCGTCGCGCGCAACACGTTCCGCGGCATCTTCTTCATGCCGTACGTGCTCGCGATCCTCATCGTCGGGTACGTGTTCCAGTACCTGTTCTCGAACTCGCTGCCCAAGCTGCTGCCGAACGTGCCGGTCATCGGCGAGAACATCCTGTCGAACCCGGACTGGGCGTGGGTCGCGATCGTGGTCCTCGCCGTCTGGCAGGCGAGCGCGTTCGCGATCATCATCTACCTCGCCGGGCTCCAGACCATCCCGCCCGAGCTCTACGAGGCGGCCTCCCTCGACGGCGCCTCGCCGTGGCGGCAGTTCACGCGCATCACGTTCCCGCTCATCAGCGCCTTCTTCACGATCAACATGGTGCTGAGCCTGAAGAACTTCCTGCAGGTCTTCGACCACGTCGTCGCGCTCACCAACGGTGGTCCGGGCACGTCGACCGAGTCGATCACCCTGCTCATCTACCGCGGTGGCTTCACGGGCGGCGAGTTCGCCTACCAGACCGCGAACGCGGTGATCTTCGTCATCGTCATCACCGTGGTCTCGCTCCTGCAGCTCCGCTTCCTCCAGCGTCGAGAGGCCGACTTCTGATGCACACCGACACCCGCAGGACCAACTGGTGGGCCACCGCCTTCGTGGCCGTGTGCGCACTGACCGTGCTCGTGCCGATCTACCTGGCCGTCGTCGTCGCGCTCAAGACGCCGGACCAGCTCGCCGGCAGCGGGTTCGAGCTGCCGACGCAGGTCCGCTGGGAGAACTTCGCCGAGGCGTGGGAGCGTGCGAGCTTCCCCCGCGCGCTGACCAACACGCTGCTCATCACCGTCGGCGCGCTCGTCCTGACGCTGCTGACGAACTCGATGGTGTCGTGGGCCATCGCCCGCAACCTGCACCGCCGGTTCTTCAAGGGCGTGTACTTCTACCTGCTCGCCGCCCTGTTCGTGCCGTTCCCGATCATCATGCTGCCGCTCGTCAAGGAGACGGCGATCCTCGGGCTGGACAACCAGGTCGGCCTCATCGTCCTGTACACGGTGTTCGGCCTGAGCCTCAACGTGTTCGTCTACACCGCCTACATCCGGTCGATCCCGGTCGAGCTGGAGGAGGCGGCGCGCGTCGACGGCGCGAGCACGTGGCGCGTGTTCTGGCAGGTGATCTTCCCGCTGCTGGCCCCCATGAACGCGACCGTCGGGATCCTGACGTGCGTGTGGGCCTGGAACGACTTCATCCTGCCGTTGGTGGTGCTCTCCGACCCCGCCGCCCGGACCATCCCGCTCGCGCAGTACATCTTCCAGGGCCAGTTCAACACCGACTACACGGTGGCGTTCGCCTCCTACCTCATGGCGATGGCGCCGCTGCTGCTGGTCTACGTGGTCGCGCAGCGCTGGGTGATCTCCGGCGTCGTGCGCGGGTCCGTCAAGTGAGCCCCGACCGACCAGAAGGAGATCTCGTGCCCCTCACGCCCGACAAGGACTGGTGGCGCCAGGCCGTCGTCTACCAGGTGTACCCGCGCAGCTTCGCGGACAGCGACGGCGACGGCATCGGGGACCTGCGGGGCGTCACCTCGCGCGTCGAGCACCTGCGCCGGCTCGGCGTCGACGCCGTGTGGCTGAGCCCGTTCTACCCGTCGGCGCTCGCCGACGGCGGGTACGACGTCGACGACTACCGCGACGTCGACCCGCGCCTGGGCACGCTCGCGGACTTCGACGAGATGCTGGCGACGCTCCACGACGCCGGCATCCGCGTCATCGTCGACATCGTGCCGAACCACACGTCGAACCGGCACGAGTGGTTCCGCCAGGCGCTCGAGGCGGGACCGGGCTCGCCCGAGCGTGACCGGTACGTCTTCCGCGACGGGCTGGGGCCCGACAAGGACCAGCCGCCGAGCGACTGGCGCTCGACGTTCGGCGGGCCCGCGTGGGAGCCAGTGGGCGACGGCCAGTGGTACCTGCACCTGTTCGCGGTCGAGCAGCCCGACCTCAACTGGGACAACCCCGACGTGCGGGAGGACTTCCTCAAGACGCTGCGGTTCTGGGCCGACCGGGGGGTCGACGGCTTCCGGGTCGACGTCGCGCACCACCTGGCCAAGGACCTGTCCGCCGACCCGCTGCCGTCCGCGGCGGAGCTGCCGATCCTCGACGAGGTCGTCGACGGCTCCCACCCCCTCGGTGACCGCGAGGAGCTCACCGAGATCTACGCCGGCTGGCGTGAGGTTCTCGACTCCTACGACCCGCCGCGCGCCGCCGTCGCCGAGGCGTGGGTCGCACCGGCGCGCCGGCACCGCTACGCCCGGCCGACGAGCCTGGGGCAGGCGTTCAACTTCGACCTGCTGCGGGCCAACTTCGACGCGCGGGAGTTCCGCGAGATCGTCGACCGCAACCTCGCGGCCACGGCGGAGTCCGGCTCGTCGAACACGTGGGTGCTGTCCAACCACGACGTAGTCCGGCACCCGACGCGCTACGGCCTGCCCGACGACACCAGCGGCGAGGGCGACGTGGGACGGCGGTGGCTGCTGAGCGGCGGTGCGGCGCCCGAGCTCGACCCGGTGCGCGGGCTGCGCCGGGCGCGCGCCGCCACGATGCTCGTGCTCGCCCTGCCCGGGTCGGCGTACGTCTACCAGGGCGAGGAGCTCGGGCTGCCGGAGGTCGCCGACATCCCCGCCCAGGACCGCCAGGACCCGACCTTCTTCCGCAGCCCGGGGCACGACGTCGGGCGCGACGGATGCCGGGTGCCGCTGCCGTGGGCGGCGGACGCGCCGTCGTACGGGTTCGGCCCCACGTCGGCCGCGCACCTGCCGCAGCCGCCGTGGTGGGGCGCGCTCGCCGTCGACCGGCAGGAGGGTGTGGACGGCTCGACGCTCGAGCTCTACCGCGCGGCGCTGCGCCTGCGGCGAGAGCTGCTCGGCGCCGAGGCGCTCGAGTGGCTCGACGACGCCGCGGTGGGCGCGGCCGCGCCCGGTGGCACGGTGCTCGCGTTCGGGCGGCCCGGCGGCTGGGTCAACGTCACCAACTTCGGCGCCGAGGAGGTCCCGCTGCCCGACGGCGAGGTGCTGCTGGCCAGCGGCGACCTCGGCCACGGCGTGCTGCCGGGCGAGACCACGGTCTGGCTGCGGCGCTGAGCGCGCGGACGGGTCGGTATCCTGGTCACCCGTGACCGCACGCGACGCATCCCCTTCCTCGCAGCCCGCCGGACCGCCCGTCGTCGCCGTCGTGGGCGGCGGGCAGCTCGCCCGCATGATGTCCCCCGCCGCCGCCGAGCTCGGCGTCCGGCTGCGCGTGCTGGTCGAGGACGCCGCGTCGTCGGCGGCGCAGGTCGTCACGGACGCGCCCGTCGGTGCCGCGTCGGACGAGGCCGCGATCCGCGACCTCGTCGCGCCCGCGGACGCGCGGGGCGCGGCGTCGGTGCTCACGTTCGAGCACGAGCACGTGCCCAACGCGCTCCTGTCCGACCTCGTCGAGCACGGGACGCCCGTGCGGCCGGGCCCGCACGCGCTCGTGCAGGCGCAGGACAAGATCGTGATGCGCGAGCGCCTCACCGCGCTCGGTGTCCCGTGCCCGCGCTGGGCCGCGCTGCCCACCGACCCGGCGGAGGGTCGCGCGGCGCTCGCCGGGTTCCTGGCCGCGGAGCCGAGCGGGCAGGCGGTGGTCAAGACGTCGCGCGGCGGGTACGACGGCAAGGGCGTGCGCGTGGTCTCGGACCCGGCCGACGTGGACGACTGGTTCGACGCGGTCGCGGCGGGCGGCCCGCGCCTCCTCGTCGAGGAGAAGGTGCCGTTCACGCGCGAGCTGGCGGCGCTCGTCGCCCGGCGCCCGTCGGGCGAGGTGCGCACGTGGCCGGTGGTCGAGTCGGTCCAGCGCGACGGCGTGTGCGCCGAGGTGATCGCGCCCGCACCGGACCTGCCCGAGGCGCTCGACGCGCGGGCGCGAGAGATCGCCGTCGCCGTGGCCGAGGGCCTCGACGTCACGGGCGTCCTCGCCGTCGAGATGTTCGAGACCGCCGGGCCCGACGGCGAGCCCGTGGTCTCGGTCAACGAGCTGGCGATGCGACCGCACAACTCGGGCCACTGGACCATCGACGGGGCGGTGACGAGCCAGTTCGAGCAGCACCTGCGCGCCGTGCTCGACCTGCCGCTCGGGGACACGTCGCCGCGCGCACCGTGGACGGTCATGGCCAACGTGCTCGGGTCGACGCTCGACGAGCTCACCGACGCCCTGCCCGAGCTCCTCGCGCGCTTCCCCGACGCGCGCGTCAACCTGTACGGCAAGGGCATCCGCCCCGGCCGCAAGCTGGGCCACGTCAACGTGAGCGGGGCGGACCTGGCCGAGGTCCGCCGTCGGGCCGTCCAGGCGGCCGCGCTGCTCCGGGGCGAGCGGGCGGGCGCCGAGAACATCGAGGAGAGCTGATGAGCGAGCGCAACCCCGTCGTCGGGATCGTCATGGGGTCGGACTCCGACTGGCCCGTCATGGAGGCCGCGGCCGACGCGCTCGCCGAGCTCGACGTCCCGGTCGAGGTCGACGTGGTGTCGGCCCACCGCATGCCGACCGAGATGATCGAGTACGGGCAGAGCGCGGCCGCCCGCGGTCTCCGCGTCCTCGTCGCCGGCGCCGGCGGCGCGGCCCACCTGCCGGGCATGCTCGCGGCCGTGACGCCGCTGCCGGTGATCGGCGTGCCGGTGCCGCTGCGGCACCTCGACGGCATGGACTCGCTGCTGTCGATCGTGCAGATGCCCGCGGGCGTCCCCGTCGCCACCGTGTCGATCGGCGGGGCCCGCAACGCCGGGCTGCTCGCCGCCCGCATCCTCGGTGCCGGGACCGACGCCGAGGCGCTGGCGCTGCGCGAGCGCATGGCCGCGTTCCAGGCCGAGCTCGGCGACGTCGCGCGCGCCAAGGGCGAGCGGTTGCGCGCCGCTCGCGACGGCTCACGCCGTACCGGCTTCTCGGCCGGCTAGGCGCAGGCCGGTCGCGCGTCAGCCCTGCGGGAGCCCGCCGACGGTGCTGCCGGGCTCGAAGCCGCCGTCGCGCACGTCCGCCCAGAACTGACCGACCGTCTCCTCGTCCAGGAGGACGGTGGACCCGACGCCGGTACCCGGGTCGTACCCGGGGTTCGCGATCGGCGGCGTCCCCGTCACGCCCCGGGGCCCGGTGGCCTCGCGGAACGCGAGCGCGAGCCGCCCGAGATCGATGATCCCGGTCCGCTCGTCCACGGCGAGCGCGTCGGTGCCGGCCTCGACCAGGCTCACCTGGTTGCCCGGCTGCACGAGCACGTCGGGGTCGGCGACCTTCCCGGCGATCGCCTGGATGACCTGACGCTGGCGCTCGGCCCGGCCGATGTCGCCCTTCGGGTCGGAGTAGCGCATACGCGAGAAGGCGACGGCCGTCGGCCCGTCCGCGACGTGGCAGCCTGCCTGCCACTGCAGCTGGCTCTTCTCGTCGTCGACGTCGTAGTCGAGGCAGAGCTCGACGCCGCCCACCGCGTCGACGATGCCCGAGACGCTGCCGAACCCGACCTCGGCGTAGTGGTCGACGGTGAGGCCGGTGAGCTGCTCGACGGTCTCGACGAGCAGCGGTGCACCGCCGAAGGCGTAGGCGGCGTTGATCTTGTTGGCGCCGTGGCCCGGGATCTCGGCGTACGTGTCGCGCGGGATCGAGATGAGCGAGGCCGGCCCGCTGCTCGGCTTGTGCAGCAGCATGATCGTGTCGGTCCGCGCGCCCTCGGTACCGTCGTCGACGCCGCCCGAGCCGCGTGCGTCCGAGCCCGCGAGCAGGTACGTCGTCCCGGGGGTGCCCTGAGCCCCGGAGAGGGCGTCGACGTGCTGGATCTTGCCGTTCGCCCACACGAGCAGGCCGATCGGCCAGGCGAGCAGCAGCACGAGCAGGAGCACGAGCACGAGCAGCGCGACGCGTCCCTTCCGCAGGCGGAAGCCACCGCCGGCGGTCGCCGCTGCCGCTCCGCCCCGTCCACCGTGGGGCGGGCCCGACCGGGACGTCTGCGGCGGAGGCGTACGACGGGCCGACGTCGGTCGCTGGGCGGGTGACGCGGCGACCGGCCGGCCGCCCGCGCGCCGCGGCGGGGACGATGCCGGGCCGGCAGCCGGGGACGACGCCGGGGGATAGGACTGCGGCTGGCGTCCACCGCTCGGGCGGGCCTGGCGCTGGGGCCCGGCCGGACGCCGCTCGGGCGGTGTCACCGGGACCTCGCGCGAGGACTGCCGACGCACCCGCGGCTCCATGGGGACCGCGTCGTCGCGCCGAGCCACGCGCGTCGGGCGCGGCTCGCGGGCGGAGCCGTCGACGGCGATCGCGTCCGCCGCCGAGGCGGGCCTGCCCGCGCTCCGGCCGCCCTGGGGCGTGAAGCTCGGTGGGATCTGGTGCTCGTCGCGCGTCATCGTGTCACCCGGCCGTCGATCCGCACACCGACGTGACGTCGGCTCCCGTGAAGAGCTCCTTGCCCGCCTCGCGCGTGCGCGTCGGTGACGGCTCAGGCGTCGGCGAGGCCGCCGACCCGCCAGCCTTCGCCGACCCGCCGGCGTCCGCGGCCTCCTCCTCGGCCGAGCCCCCACCGGTCGTCGCGTCGTCGCCCGCCGCGTCGTCGTTCGCGGCGCCGGCGCTCGGGGAGGACCCGTCCGCGTCTCCGCCGGCCTCGCCGCCCGCCTGCTCCGACTCGCCCGTCCCGGCCTCCTCGAGCGCGGCGGCGAGCGGGCTGTCGTGGCGCATCGCCTCCCACACGGCGTCCGCCTCGTCCGTCCACACGACGTTGTTCGGGTTGGAGGGATCGGTCGCGTTGGGGACGGTCATGAAGGTGATCGTGTCAGGGCGGACGTTGCGCGAGCTGTACGCCAGACCGGCGAGTCCCTGCACCGACGCGAAGTTGTCGCTCATGGTCAGCGATCCGGTCACGGCGCCGAGGAACTGCAGCAGAGCGGGGGAGTCCGTGAGCAGGTTCTTGCTCAGCACGGTGCGCGCGAGAGCCGCCATGAGCTCCTGCTGGCGCCCGATCCGGCCGAGGTCCGAGCCGTCGCCCAGGCCCTGGCCCGTGCGTGCGCGGGCGAACTGCAGCGCGGTGGACCCGTCGAGCTTCTGCATCCCTGCCGACAGCTCGAGGTTCCCGGCCTTCTTCGACGAGATGTCCTGCGGGATGCAGATCTCGACGCCGCCGAGCGTGTCGATCATCTTCTGGAATCCCGCGAAGTCGACGACGATGAAGCCGTCCATCCGGACGTCCGTGAGCCGCTCGACCGTCGTCAGCGCGCAGATGGCGCCGGAGGCGACGTCGCCCCCCGTCGTCGCGCCCTGGGCGAAGGCGGCGTTGAACTTCGTGTGCTGCAGCGGGGCCGACGTCGTGCCGCCCGTCGTCGGGCACCCGGGGACGTCGACCGTCGAGTCCCGGGGGATCGACACGACCTCGACACGGGTGCGGTCGGCCGAGATGTGCATGACCATCGTCGTGTCCGAGCGCATGCCCTCGGCGCCGTCGTTCACGATCGACCCGTTGTCGCCGCCGCGGTCGTCGCTGCCCATCAGCAGGATGTTGATCGGTCGCCCGGCGTTCGGGTCGCTCACGACGTCCGGGCGGTCCACGTCCGCGAGCAGGGAGTCCGTGTCGACCGAGTCGATGTTGGAGCTGAGCGTCACGGCCGCCGTCGCGCCGCCGACACCGACGAACGCGAGCACCGCCGTCAGAGCCAGCCCCGCTCCGCGGAGCGCACGGTTGCCGCCGAGGTCGCGCGCGTGCGCGGGACCCGTCACCGGGACGGGTTCGGAGGGCCGGCGACGAGCAGGGGGCGCGGCATGACGGGGACTCACGGCCTAGAGGGTAGCGGGACCGTGTTACGGCGCCCCGCCCACCCCGAGCGCAGGCGGTGGAGGAGTTGTGCAGGTCGGCCCGGTGATCGCCCACGGAGCCTCCGGTACGCTCGCCCCGTGCCGAGCCCCGCCCAGACGACGCCGCGACAGAGCGACCGCGTGGTCGCCGTCGTCGTCGCCTACAACCGTCGCGACCTGCTGGGCCAGGCGCTCGACGCGCTCGCCGCGCAGACGCGCCCCGTCGACGCGGTGCTCGTGGTCGACAACCGCTCCGACGACGACTCGGCGGTGGTCGCGAGCGAGCACCCCGTGGGCGCCACCGTCCTCGAGCTCGCCCGGAACACCGGCGGCGCCGGTGGGTTCGCCGTGGGCCTCGCGCACGCCGTCGAGGGGCTCGAGGCGGACCTGGTCTGGCTCATGGACGACGACACCATCGCGACGCCCACGGCGCTCGAGGAGCTGCTCGCCGCACGCGACGCCTACCCGGGCCGGGTCGCCCTGCTGGGCAGCCGCGTCGTCTGGCACGACGGGCGCGAGCACCCGATGAACACCCCCCGCCGACGTCCTGGCGCGTCGCGCAACGAGGTGACGCTCGCCTCCGCCGTCCGGGCGTACCCGGTGCGGTCCTCCTCGTTCGTCTCGATGCTCGTCGACGCGCGGGCCGTGCGCTTCCACGGGCTCCCCGTCGCCGACTACTTCATCTGGAACGACGACTTCGAGTACTCGTGCCGGGTGCTGCGGCACGGCACCGGTCTGCACGTCCCGGCCTCCGTGGTCGAGCACCGCACCAAGGCGTTCGGGGCGACCGACGCGGACCCGGGCGACCGCTTCTACTACGAGGTGCGCAACAAGCTCTGGATGATCCTCCGCTCCGGTGCCCTCTCTCCGGAGGAGCGACTGCTGTACGCGGGTGCGGCGGCCAGGCTGTGGCTACGCACGTTCGTCGGGTCCGAGGCCCGCGGCGTGCTCGTGCGCGCCGGCCTCCGCGGCCTGCGCGACGGCCTGGTCCGCCGTCCGCGCCCCAACCGCGAGGTGCTGCGCGCGGCCTGGCCCGACGTCGCCGAGCTGGAGCGCCTGGAGGCGGCGGCCGAGGCGCGGCGGCGGGCAGCATGAACCCGCCCTTCTCCGTCCTGCTGCCCGTCTATCACGGGGACGTGCCCGAGCACCTGCGCCGGTCGTTCGCGTCCGTCGCCACGGCGCAGACGCTCCCTCCGGCGGAGATCGTCGTCGTGCGGGACGGTCCGGTCGGGCCGGAGCTGGCCGCGACGCTGGCGGAGCTGCGGTCGGCGTCGACCGTCCCTGTCCAGGTGGTGGAGCTCCCGGAGAACGTGGGCCTCGCCCGGGCCCTGACCGCGGGGCTCGACCGCTGCACGCACGAGGTCGTCGCCCGGCAGGACGCCGACGACGTCTCGCGCCCGGACCGGTTCGCCACGCAGGTCTCGCTCGTCGTCGGCGCCGGCGGACGTCCCGGGCTCGACATCGTCGGTTCGGCGATCGAGGAGTTCGAGCTCGACCAGCAGATCGACGCCGCCCTCGCAGGGTCGAACGTCGGGATGGTCCGGGTCCCGCCGCTCTCCGCGGCGGAGATCGGCCGCGCCGCACGGTTCCGCTCGCCCTTCAACCACCCGTCTGTGGTGTACCGGAAGTCCGCCGTGGCTGCGGCGGGCGGGTACGAGGACGTGCCGCTCATGGAGGACTACTGGCTCTTCGTGCGCATGCTCGCCGGGGGTGCGCGCGCGCTCAACGTGCGTGAGCCGCTCGTCCTCTACCGCGTGGGGGCGGGTGCGTACGCCCGCCGCGGGGGACTTCGCCTCCTCCGGTCGGAGCTGGCTCTCCAGCGCAGGTTCCGCGCGATCGGCTTCACGACGACGCCCCAGATGCTCCGCAACGTGGTGCTGCGCGGCGGCTACCGTCTGGTGCCCGAACCCCTGCGTCGCGCGGCCTACCGCGCGGACGCGCTGAGACGATGAGCGCAGGCCCCGCCCGAGCACACCGACGTGCTCCGGCGGTCGCCTCCGCGATGCTGATCCGCCGCGGTCGGGCTCCGTCCCGCGCGCTCGAGACGAGAGGGACCACCCCACGCGATGAAGCGGTTGTTCGGTCACCCTGTCCGCACGGAGCCCCCGGCGGGCAGCGCCCCCGCCCCCTCCGGCCGCACGATCTATCTCGTCGCGACCAGCGGGCACCCCAACTTCGGTGACGAGCTGATCCTGCGCTCCTGGCTCCGGTTCCTCGCGGAGCACGAGCCCGGCGCGGACGTCTGGGTCGACTGCCCCGCCCCGGGGCCGACCGCCGCCCTGATGCGCGACGAGCATCCGGGGCTGCGCACCACCGACACCCTCTACCGGCTGTGCTGGGAGGCGCCGTCCGACGACCCTCGGGACGTGGCCGAGTTCGTCCGTCGGGCGCTGGGGGAGCCGGGCGAGGCGCCCCGCTGGATCCCCGGCATCGACGTCCTGCGTCGAAGCGACGTCGTGCACATGGTCGGCGGCGGGTACGTCAACGACGTGTGGCCGAGGCACCACGGCCTGGTCGCCGGCGTGGCGTGGGTGGCGGGACGCGGGGCCGCGCGGGTCGCCGCGACCGGGCTGGGCCTGCAGCCCGCGGGCGACGCGGCGCGCGAGGTGTGGGAGGCGTCCGCGCCGGCGTTCGACGTGCTCACGGTGCGGGACGAGGCGTCGTTGAAGGTCGTCGTCGGCGGAGCCCCGCGGGCGACGCTGACGCCGGACGACGTCCTGCTGAGCCGGCCGTCGGACGTCGTCGCCTCGTCGGCCGCGGACGCCCCGGACGTCATGGTCTGCGTGCAGCAGGACATGCTCGACGTCGACTTCGCCGACGTGGTGGGCTTCGTGCGGAGGACCCTGCGCGGGTGGGGCGTCCGCGAGGGCGACGCCGTGGGCTTCGTCGAGTGCATCCCACGCGTCGACCGGGCGATCTACGACGCGCTCAGAGCGGAGCTGCCCGAGGCCCGCTTCTACTCGCTCTGGGACCTCCTCGCGCACGGCCTTCCCGCGCGGCCCGGCCAGCGCTGGATCTCCTCCAGGTATCACCCGCACCTCCTCGCGGCGCAGGCCGGCGCCTCCGGCGTCGCGCTGAGCGTGTCGGACGACTACTACGCCGTGAAGCACGGTGCCGTGACGGCGCTCGGATCAGGCTGGACGCTCGCGACGACCCAGACGGCCCACGCCGCGCCCGGCGGGCCGGGCAGGCTGCCGAGCCTGCGCCTGGACCACGCCGCCAGGCTGCGGACGGCGGCGCGGGCGATCTACGGGACGCGGCCTGACTAGGACGGACCGCCGCTCACGTTAGGCTGGTCGGCGCTGTCACCCACACTGAGGAGAGACATACGTGGACGCGGACCTTGTGGTGGTCGGCTCGGGATTCTTCGGCCTGACCGTTGCCGAGCGGATCGCGCGGGAGCACGGTCGCAAGGTGCTCGTGATCGACCGCCGTCCTCACATCGGCGGCAACGCGTACAGCGAGGCCGAGAAGAGCACGGGGATCGAGGTCCACCGCTACGGCGCGCACCTGTTCCACACGTCGAACCAGCGCGTGTGGGAGTACGTCAACGGGTTCACCTCGTTCACGGGCTACGTGCACCGGGTCTACACCACCCACAAGGGTGAGGTCTTCCCGATGCCGATCAACCTCGGGACGATCAACCAGTTCTTCCGGTCGGCCTACGGGCCGGCGGAGGCCAGGGCCCTCATCCGCGAGCAGGCCGCGGAGCTCGGGGACAAGAAGCCCGAGAACCTGGACGAGCAGGGTGTGTCGCTCATCGGGCGACCGCTGTACGAGGCGTTCATCCGCAACTACACCGCCAAGCAGTGGCAGACGGACCCCCGCGACCTGCCGGCGTCGGTGATCTCGCGCCTGCCCGTGCGGTACACCTACGACAACCGCTACTTCAACGACACGTACGAGGGCCTGCCGGTCGACGGCTACACCGCCTGGCTCGAGCGGATGGCGGACCACCCGAACATCGAGGTGCGCCTCGGCGTCGACTTCTTCGACGGGTCCCAGCCCGTCAACAAGAGGGACGTCGTGGGGAACGTGCCCGTCGTCTACACGGGTCCCGTCGACCGCTACTTCGACTACGCCGAGGGTGAGCTGTCGTGGCGCACGCTCGACTTCGAGGAGGAGGTGCTCCCGGTCGGCGACTTCCAGGGCACCCCGGTCATGAACTACGCCGACGCCGACGTGCCGTACACGCGCATCCACGAGTTCCGCCACTTCCACCCCGAGCGGGACTACCCCGAGGACAGGACCGTCATCATGCGCGAGTACTCACGCTTCGCGGAGCGCGACGACGAGCCCTACTACCCCGTCAACACGCGCGCCGACCGCGAGCGGCTGCTCAAGTACCGCGACCTCGCCGCGGCGGAGAAGGACGTGCTCTTCGGCGGTCGCCTCGGTACCTACAAGTACCTCGACATGCACATGGCCATCGGGGCCGCGCTCTCGATGGTGGACAACAAGCTGACCCCCTACTTCGGCCGAGGACAGCAGCTCCAGAGCGGGGGTGTCGACGCGTGAGCACCGCCGACGCGACCCCCACGAGGACCCTCCAGCGCGTGGTCATGCCGCTCGCTCCCGACCAGGACATCCTCCCGCTCTACGCCGAGGGCGACGTGCGGCACGCCACGGAGGACTCCACCGGCGCGACCCGGGGTGCGCCCGCGAAGCGCCAGGACGTCGCGCAGGTGCTGTCCCGCACGAGCTACGCCGTCCTGCCCCGCTCGCGCACGTCGTTCGGCACGTACTTCAACGCCTTCCCCGCCGCCTACTGGCGGCGCTGGACGATCGTGGAGTCCGTCCGGCTCGTGGCGAACGTCTCCGGGTCCGGCTCGTTCTTCGTCTACCGCTCGAACGCGCGCGGGAACGTCTACCGCGTGGACGGCGACGCCTTCGAGGGCGACGCCACGCTGCGCTACGACCTTCCCCTGTCCACCTTCGCGGACGGCGGCTGGTACTGGTTCGACATCGTGGCCGGCGCCGACGGCGCCCGGCTCACCGACGCGTCCTGGGAGACGGACGTCGAGCGGCCGCAGGGGACGGTCACGGTCGGCGTCACGACGCTCAACCGGCCCGACGACGTCGTGACCCTGCTGGAGCAGCTCGGTTCGGACGACGCGCTGCTCTCGATCCTCGACCGCGTCACGGTCGTGGACCAGGGCAGCAAGCACCCTGACGACGCCCCGGGCTTCGCCGAGGCGGAGAAGGGTCTCGGTGGTCGCCTGCGCATGATCCGACAGGCCAACCTCGGCGGGTCCGGCGGCTTCTCCCGGGGCATGAGCGAGACGCTCGACGAGGGGATCAGCACCTACCACCTCATCTCCGACGACGACGTGCGCACCGAGCCCGAGGGGATCCTGCGTGCGGTGACGTTCGCCGACCTCGCACGCCGGCCGACGATCGTCGGCGGGCACATGTTCTCGATGTTCGACCGTGCGCACCTGCACTCGATGGGGGAGCGGATCAACCCCTGGCGCTTCTGGTGGGGGCCCGTGCTCGACGCCCCCGGTGGACACCATCTCGACCAGGAGTCGCTGCGGTCGACGCCCGCCCTGCACCGGCGGATCGACGTCGACTACAACGGCTGGTGGATGGAGCTGATACCGACCGCCGTCATGCGGGAGGTCGGGCTGTCGCTGCCGATCTTCATCAAGTGGGACGACGCCGAGTACGGGCTGCGCGCCCGTGAGCACGACGTGCCGACCGTCTCGCTCCCCGGTGTCGCGGCGTGGCACGTGCCGTGGACCGACAAGGACGACAGCCTCGACTGGCAGGCGTACTACCACCAGCGCAACCGCTTCGTCGCGGCGCTCCTGCACTCGCCGTTCGAGCACGGCGGCCGTCTGGTGCGCGAGAGCCTCTACCACCAGCTCAAGCACCTCCTCGCCGCGCAGTACTCGGTGGCCGAGCTCCGGAACGAGGCCCTCGAGGACCTCCTGTCAGGGCCGGAGCACCTGCACGAGCAGCTCGACACCCGCCTCGCGCGCATCCGTGAGACCCGGTCGAGGTACGACGACGCCCGGGTCGAGAAGACCCCGGGAGTCTTCCCGCCGACCCGTCGCAAGAAGGTCTCGAAGCGCGGGGACGAGGCGAGGGTGCCGGAGGGCCGCATCGGCACGTACGTCGGTGCGGCGCTGGGCGTCGTCAAGGCGCTGCGGCCCGTGTCCGACCTGAGCCGGAAGCACCCCGAGGCGGAGGTGCAGGCCATGGACGCCAAGTGGCACCTGCTGTCGCGCTTCGACTCGGCCGTCGTCTCGCTGGCCGACGGCTCGGGCGCGGCCTGGTACAAGCGCCAGCCCGCCGAGTTCCGCGCCCAGCTCGAGCGTTCGGTGGCCCTGCACGCCCGGGTCCTGCGCGAGTGGCCCGAGCTGTCGGAGCGGTACCGGTCCGCGCTGCCCGACCTGGTCGGCCAGGAGGCGTGGAAGGCGACGTTCGCCCGGACGGAGCCCGGCGAGAAGTGACCGAGCCCCAGCAGATGCCCTTGACCGTCCCCGGTCTCGGGCGTGGCCTTCTCGACGTGCTGGAGCGACGGTTCCTCCTCCGGCTGATCGTCCGCAAGGAGCTGCGGATCCGCTACCGCGGGTCCGTGCTCGGGATGGCGTGGTCCTACGTCAAGCCCGCGATCCAGTTCGGCGTCTACTTCCTCGCCCTCGGCGTGTTCCTGCGCCTGCGTGACACCGTCCCGGACTACGCGGTCTACCTGTTCGCGGGCATCGTCGTCATGAACTTCTTCGGCGAGGGCTTCTCGAACGCCACGCGGTCGATCATGTGGAACGCGCCGCTGATCAACAAGATCTACCTGCCTCGCGAGCTCTTCCCGGTCGCGTCGCTGTACGTCTCGGCGGTGCACTTCTTCCCGCAGCTCGTCGTCCTCGTGATCGCGGCGCTCGTCGCGGGCTGGCGGCCGACGGCGGCCGAGCTCGCCGCCGGCCTGCTCGGGTTCGCCATCGTGGCGATGCTCGCGCTGGGCCTCGGCCTGCTCTTCGGGGCGATCAACGTCTTCTTCCGCGACGCGGAGAACTTCGTCGACCTCATCGTCATGGTGGCCACCTGGGCCTCGCCCGTGCTCTACACGTGGGGCCTCGTGCAGACCCAGGTACCGCCCTGGCTCTGGGTGATCTACCAGGCCAACCCGCTCACGGCGGCGGTCGAGCTGTTCCACTACGCCTTCTGGTACGGCGGCAGCGGGCGGGTCGCGATCCTCCCGGACGGCACGTCGCCCGTGCTCCCGGACCTGTGGGCCGTCGGGGGAGGCGCGCTGGTGGTCTCGGCGGCCGTGCTGACCCTCGGGCAGGTCGTGTTCCGGCGCCTCGAGGGGCGCTTCGCCCAGGAGCTGTGATGACTGCACCCACGTACATCGAGGTCACCGACGTCTCCAAGCGCTTCACGCTGCGGCACAACCGCTCCCTCAAGGAGCTCGCCGTCGCGGCCGTGCGCGGCAAGGACCTCTCCGACACGTTCCTCGCGCTCGACGGCGTGAGCTTCGAGGTGACCGAGGGTGAGACCGTCGCGCTCCTCGGCTTCAACGGCTCCGGGAAGTCGACGCTGCTCAAGCTCATCTCGGGCGTCCTGCGGCCCGACGGCGGCAGGATACGCACGCGAGGACGCGTCGCCGGTCTCATCGAGGTCGGCGCCGGCTTCCACCCCGACCTCACGGGGCGCGAGAACGTGTACCTCAACGGCTCGATCCTCGGCATGACCGAGAAGCAGATCGACGCGAAGTTCGACGAGATCGTCGCGTTCAGCGAGATCGAGCGGTTCATCGACACCGAGGTCAAGTTCTACTCCTCGGGGATGTTCCTCCGCCTCGCGTTCTCGGTCGCCGTGCACTCGGACCCCGAGGTCTTCCTGATCGACGAGATCCTCGCCGTCGGCGACGAGCCCTTCCAGCGCAAGTGCATCGCCCGGATCGAGGAGCTCAAGGACGAGGGACGCACGCTCGTCCTCGTGAGCCACGACCTGGACATGGTCGCCCGGCTGTGCGAGCGAGGGATCCTGCTCGAGAAGGGCCGGCAGGTCGCCGACGGTCTCGCGTCGGACGTGGTCGCCAGGATGCGGGGCGGCGCCTAGGCGTCCGCCGGGGGTCGCGGCACCGTCCCGCTACGATCGGGCGGGGACGTCCACGGGCGTGACCCAGGGGCCGCGTCCGAGCGTGCCGTTCGCGGGCGTCGTGGTGCGTCGAGGGAAGGGAACCGATGCTCAACAGCTCCCCGGCACTGCCGGTGGGATCGACCATCCGGCCGCACGAGGGCGCCGGTGCGGCGCGGACGTCCAGGGCGTGGTGGCTCGTCGCCGCCGCAGCGATCGCCGTCAACGTCGCCGTGACCGTCAAGGTGAGCCTCACGGCGGTAGAACCCGAGTTCCCCTTCGACGAGCTGCACCTCCTGCAGATGGCGCGCCTGCTCGCGGGGGAGCCGGTGCCCGACTTCGGCAGCGGCGGCTACTTCCCGCTCTGGGGCATCCTGCTCACGCCCCTGTGGTGGATCTGGGACGACCCGGGCACGATCTACCGGGCCGCCGCGGTCGTCGGGCTCCTGGTCGGGTTCGCCACGATCTGGCCTCTGGCCATGCTGGTGCGCCGCGTCCGGCTGAGCCTGCCCCAGGCGCTGGCCGTCGCGGCGGTCGTCATGACCCTGCCGGCACGGACGATCCAGGCCGACTACGTGCTCAGCGAGCGGCTGCTCTTCCTCGGCGTGACGCTCGCGGCTCTCGCGGCGTTCCGCCTGTGGGAGCGGACGACCGTCGTGCGCGCCGTCGTGTTCGGCCTCTCCGTGGCGGTCGTCTACCTCACCCACGTGCGCATGATCACGCTGGTGCTCGCGAGCGCCGTCTGGCTGGTCGCGCTGCTGCTCAAGCGGTGGACCGTCGCGCTGGTCGGTCTCGTGACGCTGGCGGCGGGATACCTCGGCGCGGACTGGCTGGGTGCGTACCTCAACGAGCTCCTCATGGGCGTGGCCCCGAGCCAGGGCGACCTGTTCATGAACAGCCTGCGCGACTTCCACCTCACGAACTTCGGACGCGTCGTGCTCGCGCACACCTGGGCGCAGCTCGTCGGCTCGTTCGGCCTCGTCGCGGTCGGCTTCGTCGCGGTGGTCGTGTGGTCGTGGGACGAGGTCCGGCGTCGGCGGCTGGGCCGCGCGGCCTGGGTCTTCGGCGTCTTCCTGGCCACGTTCCTCGTGTCGGCGCTCGCGTGGTCCAACGCCCACGACCTGTGGGACGACGGCTGGCGGCGCCTGGACGCGTGGGTGTACACGCGGTACCTCGACCCGGTCTCGTCCCTCGTCGTCGCCCTCGGCCTGGCCGTCCTCGTCAGCGGGATCGTCCGCAACCGGGTCTGGGCGTGGGCCACGGGTGGGGCCGCGGCGGTCGCCGTGGCGGTCGTCCTCCTCGTCGCCCCGGTGGCGCCCACGTGGGGGTACGTCACACCGGTCCACATCCCCGGCGTGCTTCCCTGGGCGTGGACGTTCCCCGGCCAGGCGTTCGGTACGCCGCTGATCCCGACGTTCACCAACGCCAACCGCTTCTGGCTCTGGGCGTCCGTGGTCCTTCTCGTCTGCATGGTCGCGTTCCGGCTGGGGCGCCGCTGGCCCCGGGGCGTCGTGGCGGGGGTGCTCGTCCTGGCGTCGCTCGGGACGGTGTCGGCCGACCGTGCCTCGGACGACTTCCGTGCCGGGCAGGGGCTCGACCCCCGGTCGGTCGAGGGCTTCTCGGAGTTCCTCGCCGACCACGACGTCAGGACCGTGGGCTGGGACTTCTCCTGCAACCGTTCGCCGCTCTCGCGCGGCGCCGGGCTCAACTACGTCGGGTACGAGCTGCTCCCCGACGCCATGGTGGAGCGCGTGGACTCCGCCTGGGACGACGACCCGGACCTGGACGTCGTCATCTCGTGCGCGGGCGGCACGCGCCTGGAGAGCTCGGGGGCGCTCCACCTGCCCGGCTACGAGATCTTCGAGGCATGGGTCTGGATCATGCCCGGGGAGCTGCAGGACGCGCTGGTGTCCGACGGGCAGCTCACCCCGGGGCCGACCGGCTGAGCCCGGTGCCCGGTACCCTGGGCCCGGTCCTGTGCAGTAGAGCCCGGAGGCAGCCTTGAGAGTCCTCGTGACCGGTGGTGCCGGTTTCATCGGAGCGAACTTCGTCCACCAGACGGTCCGGGAGCGTCCGGACGTCGACGTGACGGTCCTGGACGCGCTCACGTACGCCGGCGACCGGCGCTCGCTCGACCCGGTGATCCGCCAGGTCGAGCTCGTCCAGGGGTCGATCACCGACACCGCGCTCGTGGACCGGCTCGTGGGCGAGTCGGACGTCGTGGTGCACTTCGCCGCGGAGTCGCACAACGACAACTCGCTGGACGACCCGTCGCCGTTCGTGCACACGAACCTGGTCGGCACGTTCACGCTGCTGGAGGCGGTGCGCAAGCACGGTGTGCGGTTCCACCACATCTCCACCGACGAGGTCTACGGGGACCTTGAGCTCGACGACCCGGAGAGGTTCACGCCGGCCACCCCGTACAACCCCTCGAGCCCCTACTCCTCCACCAAGGCGGGCTCCGACCTGCTGGTGCGGGCGTGGGTGCGCTCGTTCGGCGTCCAGGCCACGATCTCGAACTGCTCGAACAACTACGGTCCCTACCAGCACGTCGAGAAGTTCATCCCCCGGCAGATCACGAACCTCATCGACGGCGGCCGCCCGAAGCTCTACGGCGCGGGCCTCAACGTGCGCGACTGGATCCACGTGGACGACCACAACGCGGCGGTGTGGGCGATCCTGGACAAGGGCCGGGTGGGGGAGACCTACCTCATCGGTGCGGACGGGGAGAAGAACAACCTCGAGGTGGTGCGGACGCTGCTGGAGGTCTTCGGCCGGGACCCCGACGACTTCGAGCACGTCAGCGACCGTCCGGGCCACGACCTCCGGTACGCGATCGACGCGTCGAAGCTTCGCGAGGAGCTCGGGTGGACGCCGCGATACACCGACTTCCGCGCCGGGATCGAGGCGACCGTCGAGTGGTACCGGGCCAACGAGGACTGGTGGCGCCCGGCCAAGGCGGCCGTCGAGGCGAGGTACGCCGCCCAGGGCCAGTGACGGTCCGCCCGCTCCTGCCGGGCGCCGTCGCGTTGCGGACGGCTACGTGGCGTCGAGCGGCCGGACGGCCGCGGGCGGCGTCTCCGACGGCTGGTCGCGCCAGCGGCCGACGCGCGCCTGCGTGACGACGAGCACGAGGGCGAGCGTCAGGCCCACGACGGTGAGGCCGAAGGCGTACCAGGTGGGGCCGGGGTAGACGGCCGCCTGCGCGCCGCGGAGCTGGCGCCCGAGCGTCGCCTCGAGCTCCAGCGCGAGCAGCGTGGCCCGCGCCACGCCCCAGAGGACGAGCGGGATCCCGCGCACCTGCAGCAGGGGCAGCACCATGAACGGCGCCAGGAACGGCAGCATCGCGAAGAAGTAGCGGGCGAACGCGCTGCCGCCGCCGGCGTGGTGCATCACCTGCATGGCGGCGACGCCGCCGCACGTGCACAGCACCGTGGCCAGCAGGACGAGCCGGACGGCACGCTGCTCGGGGGCACGCAGGATGCGGACGAGAGCCATGCCGAGACCGACGAGGACCGGGAGCAGGAGGAGCAGGACCGTCCACGGCCCGGCCGGCTCCAGGGCGCGCGGCAGCCGCGGGTACTCGCCGACCGACATCTGCTCGGTCATGGTGGACCAGAAGACCGGGTCGACGGCGACCTCGTGCACAGGGCGTGCGACCCGGCTCGTGTGGCGGGCCGCCCAGTCCGGGTGGCTCCCGCTGAGGTTGCCGGTCAGGGCGAGGTTGCGCGCGTAGAACCAGCCGGACGTCACGACGACCGCACCGCCGGCGGCGAGCGCCGCCGTCCACGCCCGACCGGGGCGCAGGCGGCCCGGCAGGTGCCCGACGACCACGAGGGCGACGGCGAACAGCGCGGCGACGGGCAGGAGGGAGAACCGGGTGAGACCGCACCCGGCGCACGCGGCGACGAAGAGGACGACGTCGCGCCGTCGCCCCTCGCCCTGGGCGAGCCGCAGCAGCGCGAGGAAGGCCAGCGAGCTCACGAGCGCGGCGAGCGTGTCGGTGTACACCGACCCTCCCAGCCGGACGAACCACACCGACAGGCCGACGACGACGGCAGACGCGATCCCGGCACCCCGGACGCCCGGCAGCAGCTGCGTGCCGATCGCGCGCACCGTGTAGAGCAGGGCGACGGACAACGCGACCATCACGAGACGGGCCGCCATCCCGGCGCCGTCGACGTCGCCGGCGTCGACGAGCGGTCCGACGACGGGCGCCAGGAGCACGTAGAGCAGCGGCGGGTGGTGCGACGTCCACTGCACGGGCGGGTGGAAGCCCACGGTGTTCTGCAGCTCGAGACCGTCCTCGAAGACCGGCAGGTTGCCGCGCCACACCTGGAGGGCGTAGTCGACGTGGGCGGCCTCGTCGCCGCTGGAGTAGATCGGGGAGGCCATCGTGTAGGCGAGAGGACCGCCGAGGCCCAGCAGCACGAGTGCGGCGTGCTCGGCCGTGCGGCGGACCCGGAGGCGTGCGGAGCTGGTCGTCACCCGCCTAGCCTTCCGCACCGCCGCCGTCGCCGTCCACGCGGACGCCGCCGCGCGAGCGCTCCTGCGCTCCTCGGTGTGTGGACGTCAGTCGGTAGACTGTCCACCGGTCAGGTCCAGGCAACGAGTCGACAGAAAGCCCTCATGAAGCTCTTCGTGCAGATTCCGTGCCTCAACGAGGAGGAGACGCTCCCTCTCGTCCTCGCCACCATCCCCCGAGAGATCGAGGGTATCGACGAGATCGAGATCCTCGTCGTCGACGACGGCTCGACCGATCGGACCGTCGAGGTGGCGCGCAGCCTCGGGGTGAAGCACTTCGTCCGCCACACCCGCAACATGGGTCTGGCGCGGTCGTTCCGGGACGGCGTGGACTACGCGCTCAAGCAGGGGGCGGACATCGTCGTCAACACCGACGGCGACAACCAGTACCCGCAGGAGCGCATCCCGGACCTCGTACGGCCCCTCCTGCGCGGCGAGGCGGACATCGCGATCGGTGACCGGCAGACCGCGACCATCGCGCACTTCTCGCCGTTCAAGAAGGCGATGCAGCGGGTCGGCTCCGAGGTCGTGAACTTCGCCGCCGGCACCGACCTCCCCGACGCCGCCAGCGGCTTCCGCGCGTACTCGCGCGCGTCGCTCATGCACCTCAACGTCGTGACGCAGTTCAGCTACTGCATGGAGACGATCATCCAGGCGGGCAACAAGCGCCTGCGGATCGCGAGCGTCCCGATCACCACGAACCCCAAGACGCGCGAGTCCCGGCTGTTCAAGAACATCTGGCAGCACATGGGCAGGTCGGGCCAGGCGATCACCCGCTCGTACATCATGTTCAAGCCCCACACGATCTTCGTGACGCTGGGCCTGATCTTCCTCGTGGCCGCTCTGGTCCCGTTCGTGCGCTTCCTGGTGCTGTGGCTGACGGGCGACGCGGGCGGCCACATCCAGTCGCTGATCTTCGGCACCGCCATGCTCGTCGGCGCTCTGCTGTGCTTCGCGCTGCTCGTGATCGCCGATCTCCAGAAGACGAACCGCGTGCTGCTCGAGGAGACCCTCGAGCGGCTCAAGGAGATCCAGTACGGCACCGTCTACGGGACCGGCGACCTTCGCGCCGCCGTCGACGCGCACCGCGTGAGCTCGCGCCCTGTGCCGCTCGCCCTGGACGCCATGCTCCCCGGCGCGCTCGCCGGGGACGGGACGTCGTCGGAGGCCGTGCCCGCGACGGACGTGCCCGCGTCGGACCAGGCGCGGCCCGCTCGATGATCGCGGCGTTCGGGACGTACGACGCACAGAAGCATCCCCGGGTCGCGGTCCTGATCGCGGGACTGCGGGCGCACGGGCACGACGTCGTCGTCGTCAACCGTCCGCTCGGGTTCTCGACCGCCGAACGGGTGCGGATGCTCCAGCAACCCTGGCGGCTCCCGCTGCTGCTCCTGCGCCTCCTCGCCCGCTGGGCGGGCCTCGTCGGGGACGCGCTGGCGCTCCGGCGTCGTGCCGGACGGCCGGAGGCGGTGCTGGTCGGCTACATGGGCCACTTCGACGTGATCCTCGCGCGCCTGCTCTTCCCGCGCTCGCGCGTCGTGCTCGACCACCTCGTCTTCGCCGGGGACACCGCGAGCGATCGGGGGGCGAGGGGCCTCCGCGTGCGGCTGCTGTCGCTGCTGGACCGGGTCGCGACGGCGTGCGCGGACGTCGTCGTGACGGACACCGAGGAGCACCGGTCGATGCTCCCCAGGCCGGACAAGGGAGTCGTCGCGCTCGTCGGTGCGAGCGACGAGTGGTTCCGGGCGGGAGACGGCCCGAGGCAGCCCCGGGAGGCGGGCGAACCGCTGCGCGTCGTGTTCTTCGGCCTCTTCACGCCGCTGCAGGGCACGCCCGTGATCGCCGAGGCCGTCGCTCGCGCGCTCGAGGTCGGGGTGCCGATCGAGCTGACGATGATCGGCAGCGGCCAGGACCACGCGGAGGTGCACGACAGGCTCGCGGGGTGCTCCGAGGTCCGGTGGCGCGAGTGGGTGGGGCCCGACGAGCTCCCCGGCCTGGTCGCTTCCCACGACGTGTGCCTCGGCATCTTCTCGGCGAGCCCGAAGGGCATGCGGGTGGTGCCGAACAAGGTCTACCAGGGCCTGGCGGCCGGGTGCGTCGTCGTGACCTCCGACACGCCACCGCAGCGGCGGACGCTGGGGAGCGCCCTCGAGCTCGTGCCGCCGGCCGACGCGTCCGCGCTGGCACGGCGCCTCGGTGACCTGGCCCGGCCCGACCGCCTCGAGGAAGCCCGCGCGCGGGCGCTGGAGGGCCGGGCGCAGGTGCGCCCGCAGGCCGTCGTCGCGCCGCTCGTCGAGGCTCTGGCCACCCGATGAGCGTCGTGAGGCGCGTCCTCGGCGCCGTGCGCAACCCGGTCGTCAAGTGGCTGTTCCTGGCCGTGGCGGTCGGCCTCGCGGTCTACGCGGTCTGGGCCACGTGGGACGACCTGGTGGACGCCGCGGGCCGGCTCTCGCCCGGCACGGTGGGCGCGGCGGTCGCGCTGACGATCGCGTACGTGGGCTGCACGCTCCTCGCGTGGCGGGCGGTGCTCGCGGATCTCGGGTCCCCCCTCCCGGGCAGGGCGGCCGTCGCGGTGTTCGGCATGAGCCAGATCGGCAAGTACGTGCCGGGCGGCGTCTGGAACGTCGTGGCCGCGGCCGAGCTCGGGGCGACGCACCGCATCCCACGGCGGCGCTCGCTGGCCGCCATGGCCGTCGCCGTGCTGATCTCGGTCGTGTCGGGAACGGTCGTCGGTGCCGCCTGCCTGCCGTTCTTCTCCGTCAGCTCCCTCGGTGCGTGGTCGTGGGTCGCGGTCGTGGCACCGGTCCTCGCCGTCCTGCTGCTCCCGCCCGTGCTCACCCGGATCGTCGACGTCGCCTTCCGTGTCATCCGCCGGGAGCCCCTCGAGCAGCCGCTGACGTGGCGCGGGCTCGGTGCCGCGGCGCTCTGGTCCGTCGTCGGCTGGCTCCTCGCCGGTGCGCAGGTCTGGGTCCTGGCCACCGACCTCGGCCTCGAGAGGGGTCCCAGGAGCTTCGCTCTCGCGGTCGGCGGCTACGCGCTCGCCTGGGTGGTCGGCTTCCTCGTCATCCTCGTCCCCGCCGGTGCCGGAGCGCGCGAGGGTGTGCTGATCGCGGTGATGGGCGCCGCCATGCCGCACCCGGAGCTCCTGCTGACGGTGCTCCTGAGCCGCGTCCTGATGACCCTGGTGGACCTCGGGCTCGCGGGGCTCGGTGCGGTCTTCGCGGGCGGTCGTCGGCACACCGTGCCGGTGACCGAGCCACGCCCGTAGCGCGCGGCGCCCGCGCGGCCCGGGCCGCCTACGACGGCCGGCGCACCCCGAGGGTGTCCCCGCCGTTCCCGTCCCAGTCGCCGGCGAGCCCCGTGTCCGAGGCGCGGCCGTAGGTGAGGACCCGCGTGGCCTCGCCGCTGCTCAGCGAGTCCCGGAAGTAGTACGTGCGGCCGCGCCGGACGGCCAGGGTGTCCTTGCCGTCGCCGTTCCAGTCGCCGACGAGGACGCCGTCCCCGGGCTCGCCGTACCGGACGACGGTCTCCGCCGCCCCGCCGGCGAGGCGGTTGGTGAAGTAGAACGTGTTGCCGCGCCGGACCGCCAGGGTGTCCTTGCCGTCGCCGTTCCAGTCGCCGACGAGAACCCCGTCCTCCGGCCTGCCGTACCGGACGACGGTCTCCGCCTCTCCGCCGGCGAGGCGGTTGGTGAAGTGGAACGTGTTGCCGCGCCGGACGGCGAGCGTGTCCTTGCCGTCGCCGTTCCAGTCGCCGACCAGCGTCGCGTCCCCGGGCGTGCCGTAGTTCACGACCGCCGCCGCCTTCCCGGCGGTGAGGCGGTTGTTGAAGTGGTAGGTGCTTCCCCGGCGGACCACCAGGGTGTCGGTGCCGTTGCCGTCCCAGTCGCCCACGTAGACACGATCCGTCTCCAGGCCGTACGGGAACGAGTGGTTCGCCGATCCGGACCAGGAGTCGTTCAGGTAGTAGTGCCTGCCGCTGGACACCGCGACGTCCTCGCAGCCGAGCAGCTCGCTGGGGCCGGAGGGGCGGTTGAGGGCGAAGACGCAGACGTTGTGGTCGCCGGGGGTGACGGCGACCGTCCCGCTGAACCCGACCGCCTCGCGCCCGTGGACCCGGGCGACGTCCGGCCGGGACCGTGAGGCGTTGAGCCACGTGGCGAGCGCGCCGTCGACGTAGACGTGGACCGCGATCGAGGACGTCGTGTCGGGGTCGAACGCCCATCCCGTGACGCGCACCGACGCGGTGCCCGCCGCCGCGACGTCGTCCAGCGAGCCCACGGGAGCACGGTCACCCCTCGGCGAGCCGAACCACGCGTTGAAGAAGTAGTGGAAGTTCCGGTTCCCGTAGGAGGAGCACGAGTCACCGGTGCCCGTCCCGGCCGCGAGGGCGGCCCGGTTCGGCTGGTAGGGCGTGTAGTTGTAGAGGCTCGCGGTCGCCTGGTTCTCGATGTAGACGGCGGAGCTGCCGCACGCCTCGTTCGGGTGGTACCGGACCTGGTTCACCGCGTGCGCCCGGTGCGCGTACGACGTCGGGAAGGCCGCGTACCGCTTGAGCTGGCGGGCCGCGGAGTACACCTGGTTGGCGAACCCGGCGTACTGCGGGTCGCAGACCCCGCCCGTGTTGTCCGGGCACCCGAACCCCAGGGCCCGCGAGTAGGTGCGAGGGGGCTTTCCCGTCGTGGACGTGACGAGCCCCTGCTCCTTCTGGAGGGTCACCAGGAGCACCTGGGGGTTGATGCCGCACGCGACGCCGACCTTGGCGATGATGGCCGCCGACGTCTCGTTGGTGGCCCCGGTGTACCGCCGGGGGCACAGCGACGTCGCGGCACGCGTCGGCGTCGTCTCCCGGTAGTCCTTGAGGCACGTGTTGCCGGACGTGGCGCGGCAGGAGCTCCCGGTCGAGGCGATGAACGAGGCGATCTGCGCCTGCGTCATGGAGCCGGCGTCGTACATCACGAAGTCGCTGATGATGTTCCCGGGCCTGAAGTCCGTGATGGGAGCGGTCGGCATCGGTCCGGTCGGCTGACGGGCGGGGCCGGGGTCGGCGCCCGCCGGCGTCACCACGACGGTCAGCGAGAGCACGACGGTGCACACCGCGGCCGCGAGCCGAGCGCCGCGGGAGCGCGTCACCCTCACGGGACGACCACCTCGCGGGGAGCGGACGACCCGGCACTGGTCGGCGACGTGTACTCGAGGACGGCGTGCCAGGTGCCGCTCGCGAGCTCGCTGCCGAGCACCTCGAGACCGCCGCACGAGGTGGTCTGCACGTCGGTCAGCGCGGCGGACTCGGCGCTCGTCGTCGTGCCGGACCTCGTCAGGACGAGCCGGCAGGTCCCCCCGTCCTCGTACACCGCGGCGTACCCCGACGCCTCGACGGCGCGCGTCTCGGGGTTCCAGGCGAGGTACGAGAGCTCGACGTCGGCGGCGGTGGCCGGTGACGCGACGTCCGAGGGCGCGGATGGCGACGGCGGGGGCGAGACGGTGGAGGGCTCGCCGGAGGGAGCGTCCGACGGCGTGGCGGGAGGTGCCGAGGACGGAGAGACCGCGGCGGGTCCCGGCGGCGTGGGCGACGCCGTCGCCTCGGGGGCTGACGCGGTCGGCGACGCGCTGGTCGCGGGGGCGGTCGCAGCGTCCGACGCCTCCTGGACGAGCGGGGAGGCCGCGGCTCGGTCGCCTTCGGGACCCCAGGCCGACGCGTAGGCGGCGGCCGCGGCGCACACGGCCACGGTGAGGGTCGCGATCGCGTTCGGACGACGCATGGGTCGGCTCTCTCGACGGCAGGGCAGGACTCGTCGACCGTAAGCGGCGTGCCGGAGATAACCGTGGAGGCTGGCTCGCGTGTCGCGGTGGTGCGGCGGTGCGGGCGGGTCAGCGCCGCAGGGACTCGACGAACTCCTGGACGACGTCGTGGGCGGGCAGGAGCCCTTGCGCGGCCGCCTCGGCCAGGCTGGGGGCCGCGGCGTCCTTGTCGGACAGCAACGGCGCGACCGGGTTGCCGTGGCGGTCCGTGTCGGGCCACTCGATGCCGAGCTCCGGGTCGAGGGGGTCGATCCCGCGCTCGCGGCTCGGGTCGTACCCGGTCGAGCACAGGTAGAGGACCGTCGAGGCGTCCTCGAGCGCCATGAACGCGTGCCCGAGACCCTCGCCGAGGTAGATGGCGCGGCGGTCGACGTCGTCGAGCAGCACGGAGTCCCACACGCCGAAGGTCGGCGAGCCGACGCGGACGTCGACGACGACGTCGAGGACCGCGCCCTTCGCGCAGGTCACGTACTTCGCCTGACCGGGAGGGACGTCGGCGAAGTGGACGCCGCGGACCACCCCTGCCGCGGACACCGAGCAGTTGGCCTGCTGGAGGTCCAGGGGGTGCCCGACCGCCTCCTCGAACGCCGGGGCCTTGAACCACTCGAGGAACACACCGCGCGGGTCGCCGAACTGCCTCGGCGTGATCTCGAAGGCGCCGGGGACTCTCAGGGGGCGGTAGTGCATCTCTTCGGGACTCCTCTGGTCGCGGACGGCCTGGCCTTAGGATCCTACGGGTGAGCAACGCTGGGAACGCCGCTTCCGCAGGCCTGTCCGCCACGCGCTGGCTCGTCGTCGGCGCCGCCGGCATGCTCGGCCAGGACATGGTGGCCGCCGCGTCCAGAGCCGGCGCCGAGGTCGTCGCCGCGGGGCGCGCCGACGTCGACGTGACCGACGTGCGGGGTGTGACCGCCGCGGTCGCCGGCTTCGACGTCGTCGTCAACTGCGCGGCCTGGACCGCCGTCGACGACGCGGAGACCCACGAGGCCGACGCCTTCGCGGTGAACGCCGTGGGGCCGGCGAACCTGGCGCGCGCGGCGGCCCGCAGCGGCGCCCGGCTCGTGCACGTCTCGACCGACTACGTCTTCGACGGCGCGGCGACCGAGCCGTACGCGGAGGACGCTCCGGTCGCGCCGCGGTCGGCCTACGGGCGGACCAAGGCGGCCGGCGAGTGGGCGGTGCGGGCCGAGGCGCCCGACCACCTCGTCGTCCGGACGGCCTGGCTGTACGGGGCCGGCGGCGCATGCTTCCCCAAGACCATGGCCCGGCTCGCGTCCGAGCGCGACCGGCTCACGGTGGTCGACGACCAGGTCGGCCAGCCGACGTGGACGGCGGATCTCGCCGAGCTCGTCGTCCGGCTCGTCGGCGCCGGAGCCCCCGCCGGCACGTATCACGGGACGTCCACCGGGAAGGTCTCGTGGCTCGGCTTCGCCCGGGAGGTCCTGGCGTCGGCGGGATCGCCGGTCGTGCCGGAACCGACCACCAGCGAGGCGTTCGCGCGGCCCGCGCCGCGCCCGGCGTACTCCGTGCTGGGCCACGCCGCGCTGCGGGCCGCCGGAGTCGAGCCGATCGGGGACTGGGCCGAGCGGTGGAGGGTCGCCGCTCCCGCGGTCCTGGGCCGTGAGGCGTGAGCCGTCGCGTCCCGGTCCGGCCGTCCCGTCAGTCGTCGAGCAGACCGAGGAGGTAGGTCCCGTACCCGGACTTGGTCAGCCTCTCCGCACGCTGGCGCAGCTCGTCGTCCGACAGGAACCCCTGGCGCCACGCGACCTCCTCCGGCGCGCCGACCTTCAGTCCCTGGCGGTGCTCGACCGTGCGAACGAAGTCGCTCGCCTCGAGCAGCGAGTCGAAGGTGCCCGTGTCCAGCCAGGCGGTCCCGCGCGGCAGCACCTCGACGTGCAGCGCGCCGCGCTCCAGGTACGCCCTGTTGACGTCGGTGATCTCGTACTCCCCACGGGCGGACGGTGCCAGCGACTTGGCGATCTCGACGACGTCGTTGTCGTAGAAGTAGAGCCCGGGGACGGCGTAGCTGGACCTCGGGGAGGCGGGCTTCTCCTCGAGCGAGAGCGCCTTGCCGCTCTCGTCGAACTCGACCACGCCGTACGCCGTCGGGTCGGCGACGCGGTACGCGAAGATCGCGCCACCGTCCACGTCGCCGAAGCGGCCGAGGCGGGTGCCCAGCCCGGGACCGTAGAAGATGTTGTCACCGAGGACCAGGGCCGCCGAGTCGTCGCCGATGAAGTCCTCGCCCAGCACGAACGCCTGGGCCAGCCCGTCGGGGCGCTCCTGCACCGTGTACCGGATGTGGACGCCGAACTGCGACCCGTCGCCGAGCAGGCGGTGGAACTGTTCCGCGTCGTGGGGCGTGGTGATGACGAGGATGTCCTGGATACCCGCGAGCATCAGGGTCGACAGCGGGTAGTAGATCATCGGCTTGTCGTACACCGGGACCAGCTGCTTGCTGACACCCATCGTGATCGGGTGGAGCCGTGTGCCGGACCCGCCGGCCAGGATGATCCCTCGCATGGCGCTGCATTCTCGCACGTGCGGGCGCCGGCCGCCGAGTCCGCCAGGGACCTCGGCGGCTCCGGCCGCCGTCAGCACCGGGCGGGGCGGGCGCGTGCGATACCGTCGGAGCCGTCATCACGGAGGAGGGCAGTGCGGTGAGGGTCTCGGTGATCGGCCTCGGGTATCTCGGGGCGGTGCATGCGGCGAGCATGGCGAAGCTCGGGCACCACGTCGTGGGTGTGGACGTGGACGCGGCGAAGGTCGACGCGCTCGCCGCCGGCAAGTCGCCGTTCTTCGAGCCCGGCTTCGAGGACCTCCTCACGGAGGTGGGTGCCACCGGCCGGCTCTCGGTGACGACGGACATGGCCGACGTCGCCGGGGCGCAGGTGCACTTCGTCTGCGTGGGGACGCCGCAGTCGGCCGACGGCTACGCGGCCGACCTCACGTACGTCGACGCGGCGGTCTCGAGCCTTGCCGAGCACCTGGCCCCGGGAGACCTCGTCGTCGGGAAGTCCACGGTCCCGGTCGGCACGGCGGCCAGGCTCGCCGAGGTGGTGCGCGCCGCACAGCCCGACGCGATGCTCGCCTGGAACCCGGAGTTCCTGCGGGAGGGCTTCGCCGTCAAGGACACCCTGCACCCCGACCGGATCGTCTACGGCGTGCCGGACGGGGAGGCGGGGCGGACGGCCGCCGCGATGCTCGACGAGGTCTACGCCACGCCGCTGTCCGAGGGCATCCCGCGCATCGTGACGGACTATCCGACCGCCGAGCTGGTCAAGGTCGCGGCGAACTCGTTCCTCGCCACCAAGATCTCGTTCATCAACGCGATGGCCGAGCTGTGCGAGGTCGCGGGCGGGGACGTCACCCAGCTCGCGGACGCGATCGGGTACGACGCGCGGATCGGCCGCCGGTTCCTCAACGCGGGGCTCGGCTTCGGCGGCGGCTGCCTGCCGAAGGACATCCGTGCGTTCATGGCCCGGGCGAGCGAGCTCGGCGCGGGGGACGCGGTCGAGTTCCTCGCGGACGTCGACGACATCAACAACCGGCGCCGCGCCCGCATGGTCGACCTGGCCACCGAGGTGCTCGACGGGTCGGTGAGCGGCGCGCGCATCACCGTTCTCGGTGCCGCCTTCAAGCCCGACAGCGACGACATCCGCGACTCGCCGGCGCTCGACGTGGCCGCGCGCCTCGCCGAGCTGGGGGCGCACGTCACGGTGAACGACCCGGAGGCGATCGAGAACGCGCGGCGCCGGCAGCCCCAGCTCACCTACGAGAAGGACCTCGAGGAGGCGCTGCGGGACGCCGACGCGGTGCTCGTGCTGACCGAGTGGCGCCAGTTCCGGGAGCTCGACCCGAGCCGCGCCGCCGAGCTCGTCGCGCACCGCAACGTGCTCGACGGGCGCAACGCGCTGGACCGCGAGGCGTGGACCGCCGCCGGCTGGACGTACCGCGCGCTCGGTCGGCACTGAGCGCACGCGTCCCCGGTTGCGTCCCGGGCAGGTGTCGGGCGCCGGCCAGGCGGTGACCCGCGCTCATCTGGGAGACTGACCACGTGACGCGTGACACGGCACCCACGGCAGCGCTCATCGCAGGGATGTCGACACCCGAGCACCGGACGTATCGCCGTGCCCTGGCCCTCCTGACCTTGCTCGTCGCGGCGTGGACGCTCGTCTGGGCGGTCCTCACCCCCGCGTTCCGCTCGCCCGACGAGCAGAACCACGTCAACAGCGTGCTGCGCATCGCCTACGGCGGGGGATGGCCGCCTCCCGGGGAGGCGTACTTCTCCCCGGTGATCGAGCAGGCCGTCGAGGAGGCGGCGTACCCGGCGGACCTGCCCGGGCGGTACGCGTACCGGGAGAGCGCGCGCCAGCTCGTCGACGTGACGCCCGTGCCGCGCGAGGAGCGCGCCCGGATCGACGCGACGTCGGCCCTCCCGGCCGCGAATGCCGAGATCGACCAGATGACGCAGCACCCGCCGGCCTACTACGCGCTGGGGGCTGCGGCCCTGAGGGTCACCGGCCTCCACGACGCACGCTGGGACCAGGCCATGCTGGCGCTCCGGCTGCTGGACGTCCTGCTCTTCGCCGCCACGATCCCGTTCGCCGCGGGCGCCGCGCTGCGCCTGACGGGGTCTCGTTCGGTCGCCCTCCTGAGCGCGCCGCTCCCGCTCCTGGTGCCCCAGGTCGGGCACATCATGGGGTCCGTCAACAACGACGTGCTCGTGGTCCTGGCCTGCGCGGTCGCCACGTACCTCGCCGCGCGCATCGTCACCGGCGACCTGCGATGGCGGACGGCCGTGGTGATCGGCGCGGTCCTGGGGGTCGGTCTGCTCACGAAGGTGATGGTGGCCTTCGTGGTGCCCACCGTGGTGGTCGCGTACCTGCTCGCGCCGGGTGCCGAGTGGCGCACGAAGGCCACCCGGTGCGCCGTCGCGATGGTGGCCGCGCTGGTCGTCGGCGGATGGTGGTGGGTCCGCAACGTGCTCACGATGGGCGTGGTCCAGCCGGCGGGCCGGGCACGTGACCTGGCGCAGCTGGCCCAGGTCCCCGACGACGAGGCCGTCCCGCTGACCGTCGGACGCATCGCGCAGTCGTTCTTCGGGCAGCTCGGGTGGCTCGAGGTCCGGCTCGACGGCGGCTTCGTGGTGCTCGGGTCGGCGGTCGTGGCGGTCGCGAGTCTCGTCGCCCTGGCGTGGCCGGGTTGCCGACGGGCGGCCGCCGCGCTGCTCCTCCTGCCGACGACGCTGGCCGCCGGGGTCGCGTACAACGCCCTGGACTACCACGCCGAGACGGGCGTCCTCGTCGCCCTGCAGGGCCGGTACGTGTTCGGCGGCCTGGCGGCGCTCGCCGTCGTCCTCGCCGTCGCCGTCTGGTACCTGCTCGGCCGGTCGCGAGCCCGGGCAGCCGTCGCCGTCCCGGTGGTCACCGTCGTGGCTCTCGCCGTCGGGACGGTCGGGGTGTGGTGGGGCCTGCGGATGATGTACCGCGGCCCGGGGGAGGGGGTCGGCGAGGCCGTCGACCGCTGGCTCGCGTGGAGCCCGCTCGAAGGCTGGCAGCTGGCCGTGGCCCTCGGTGGCGCCGCCGTCGTGGCCGTCGCAGCCGTCGTCGGGGCCGTGCGCTGGGCGGTCGCCGCGCGCGGCCGAGAGGTGACGCCCCGCCCCTGAGTCGCCTCGCCGCGGACGTCGTCGACCCGTTCACCTGACCGAGGAAGCAGTTCCCGCCGTATCGTGCGTGCCATGACCACGGTGAGCATGCCGCCGCTGACGCTGTACGGGAGCCTGCGCTGGGACGTCGTCGCGTCGCTCCTGCCGAGGACGCCGTCGCGGATCCTCGAGGTCGGCTGCGGGCAGGGAGCTGTCGGTGTGCGGCTCGCCGCGGCCGGCCACGACTGGACGGGCGTCGAGCTGGACGGGGTGAGCGCCGAGGCCGCGCGGCGCCGGTTCCAGGAGGCAGGGGTCGTCGGCCGGGTCGTCCACGGCGACCTCGGCGCGCTGGGTGACGCGCCACCGTTCGACGTCGTGTGCGCGTTCGAGGTGATCGAGCACATCGACGACGACGCCGGAGCGCTGCGGGAATGGATCGACCGCCTCCGCCCCGGTGGCCTCCTCATCGTGTCGACGCCGGCGTGGCAGGCCCGGTTCGGGCCGATGGACGAGGCGGTCGGCCACTTCCGGCGGTACGACCCGGCGGCGATCCGGGCCTTGCTCGACGACGCCGGGCTGGCGGAGACCGGGGTGCGGCTCTACGGGATGCCGCTCGGCTATGCGCTCGAGGCCGTGCGCAACGGTGTGGCGCGCCGCCGTCTCCTGGGCGAGGCGGCGACGGTCGAGGATCGTACGGCGCGGAGCGGTCGGCTGTTCCAGCCCTCCACGCGTCTCGCGGGCCACGCCACGCGGGCGGCGACGTGGCCGTTCCGGATCGTGCAGCGCGCGTTCCCCCGCACCGGCACCGGCCTCGTCGCGTGGGGCCGGCGACCGAGCAGGCGAGAACCGGGCTGACGTCAGCGGGGGGTGGTCGCGCGGAGCTCCGGGGGCACGCCGAGCATGGCGCCCCACCGCCGCCCCACACGGGGCGGGTGACCGGCGAACGCCACGGAGAACAGGAACGCCACGACCGCGCACATGACGACGATCTCGCCCCCGTCCTCGAGCACGGTCACGTACGGGTCGAGCGCCGGACCGGTGACCGTGCCGTGCAGGAAGTCGACGACGACGCCGCACACGAACAGGCCGAGGGCAAGCCCGACGAGCACGGCTGACACGGCTCGGGCGGTGCCCCGTGAGTGCAGGTGCAGGACGAGCGTCAGACCGCCCACGATGGCGGCCGCGCCGAGCAGCCACACGAGCTCGCCCACGTGGTACACCGTCCCGATCCGCCGTCCGATGTCGGCTCCGAGGCGTTCGTGGACGGTGAACCAGTCGTCGACGAAGAGGACGCCGAAGGCGACCGCCCAGGCGGCGAGCACGCCCGAGCGCTCGCGTACCGCCAGGAGCACCAGGAGGCCTACGGCCCAGACGGTCAGGATCACGAAGTAGAGCTCTCCGAAGCCGCGCTCGAGCCCGAGGCGGAACCCGTGGTCTCCCGGTCTGCCGACCGTGTAGTGCGCGAGGTGAGCGGCGACGAGGCCGCCGGCGATGGTGAGGAGCATGAGGAGCAGGCCGCGCGCCGGCCCCTCACGCACACCGAGCGTGCTCAGCACACGAGCAGCAGTGCTCACAGCGGTCTCGTTCCCGTTCGGTGATCGTCGGTCGACCCGACGCTACCCGCCCTCGATGAGGGGACGATGAGAACGCGCCGGGACCGCTCAGCCGGTGACGCGCTCCGTCTCGCGCAGCCTGGCCAGACGCGGTGCGTCGGTGCGGAGCTCCGCCATGGTGCCGTCCTCGACGAGCACCACGGACCCGTCGGCCGCCCACACCCCGAGCAGGGTGCGCAGCGCGTGCGCGGCGGGCTCCCCGCCGTCCACCAGCACCCGCGCCCCGGGCTCGACGTCGCCGCCGAGGGGGACCAGGTCCGCGAAGTCCACGGGACCGGTGCCGGGCGCCTCGAGCGCGGTCGCGCGGGGATCGGTCTCGGGCGCCCACGTCACGACGTCCCCGTAGGTCATGACCGCGGCCGCGGCGTCGATCGCGCCGGCCGGGAGCTCGCCGTCGAACCGCCGCGCGAGCGCGGGGAGCGTGACGGCGACGAGCTCGGCACCCGACCCCGCCCACGCGTCCGGCCGGTCGGTCAGGACGACGTCGGCGGGCGCCTCGGCGGGAGTCTCAGGGCCGCCCAGCACGACCGTCGCGCCGCACCGCCAGGCACCGAGAGCCCACACGGCGGTGCGCCAGTGCACGGGCAGGTCGAATTTCACCCGCACCCCCGGAGCGGCGTCGAACTCCTCGACGAGCAGGTTTACGGTCTTGCTCACCCAGTTCTGCAGCACCGCACCGGACAGCTCCACGCGTTCGCCCTGTGGCCCGTACCACGTCAGTCGGGGTCGTCCCGGCTCTGCGACCAGGACTTTCATGAGATCGGCCACATTCTGCGCGCTTCCGGATGCAGAGTTCACCGCTTCAGGGTATACGCCGGAGAAGACCGATTCTTCGGGTGGGCGAAATTCTGTGAATGGCGGGTGGAGATCGCGATCTCTAGCACATTCCGGCTTGACGGGTTCGAAAGACACGCGTGTAATTCCAGGTATGCAGTTTCTCTAGGACGGCATGGAGGGCACGCCATGTGGAACTTGCTTGACGGGGACGCGGGGGGCTTCCCGTCGGACACCGGACTCGAACCGGAGCGCGTCGCGGCGGTGCTGCCGCTGTTCGGGCAGCCGGTCGAGGACGACGACTCGCTTCTCGGGTGGCAGGAACGAGCCCTGTGCGCCCAGACCGACCCGGAGGCCTTCTTCCCGGAGAAGGGCGGGTCCACGCGTGAGGCCAAGAAGGTCTGCTCCTCCTGCGAGGTGCGGTCCGAGTGCTTGGACTACGCGCTGGCCAACGACGAGCGGTTCGGGATCTGGGGCGGCCTGTCGGAGCGGGAACGGCGCAAGCTCAAGCGTCGCGCGGTGTGATGCCGCACGACACGCGCTGACGCGAGATCCCACGCACCGGGCGGGTCCCGCCGCATCATGGCGGTCAGGATGACTGCTGCCGAGACCACCCAGGTGCACCCGACACGAGCCCGGGCCGCGCGACACGACGCGGCCCTGGACGTCGTGTCGACCGTGACGGGCGCGGTCCCGGTGCAGGTCACCGTGACCGCGGTCGTCGTGACGCAGGGCCACAGCCCGTTCCTCGCCGCCACCCTCGATGCCGTCGCGGCGCAGGAGCGCGCGCCTGACGACGTCGTGGTCGTCGACGTCGACACGGCCCGCTCCACCGGGCTGCACACCGACCTCACGCTCGGCGGGGCGCGGTTCGTCGCCGCCGGCGGGGTCCGGAGCTTCGGCGCCGCCGTCGACGCCGCGCTCGCCGCCGTGGGTGCCCCCGCGGCCGGCTGGCTCTGGCTCCTCCACGACGACTCCGCCCCGGCGCCCGACGCCCTCGCACGGCTGCTGCGGGCGGTCGAGCACTCGAGCGCGGTGGCCGTCGCGGGCTGCAAGCAGCGCCGGTGGCCCGTCGACCGCGCCGGCGCTCCCCTCGAGCCCGGCTCGGGAACGGGTCTGCTCGGCGAGGTGGGCTACACGGTCTCGCCGCTCGGGCGCCGGATGACGGGCATCGATCGCACGGAGATCGACCAGGGGCAGCACGACGCCCGGGAGGACGTGCTCGCCGTGGGTCTCGCCGGGGCGCTCGTGCGGCGCGCCGTCTGGACGGAGCTCGGCGGGACCGACCCGGAGGTCGGCGCGTTCGGGGACAGCCTCGACCTGTGCCGCCGCGCCCGGCTCGCCGGCCACCGTGTCGTCGTCGTCCCCGAGGCCGTGGTGCACCACGCGCAGGCGTCCCTCCTGGGGCTCCGTGCGCACGGCGGGCGCCTGCGCGGGCTCCGGGCGTCGGCCTACGCGCGCCGACGCGTCCAGCTCTACCAGCGGCTCGTGTTCGCACCGCTGGCGCTGGTGCCCCTCGCGATGCTCGCCATGGTGCTGTGGGCGCCGTTCGCCGCGATGTACCGGCTCGCGCTGAAGCGCCCCGGACAGGCCCGCGACGAGATCGCCGCACCGCTCGTCACCGCGTTCCGGGTCGTGCCGCTCGTGCGTGCCCGCCGCCGGACGGCCCGGACCGCGAAACAGCCGCGACGGGTGCTGCGCCCGTTGCTCGGTACGTGGCGCGAGGTCGCGGCCGAGCGCCGGGACGTCCGGCTGTCCCGCGCCGAGGCGCAGCGCAACCGCTGGGCACCGAGCGAGCTCGAGCGCGCCGAGCTGCGCCGGATCGCCCGGGCACGGCGCACCGGGCTCGCACTCGTCACGCTCGCCGTCGTGGGGCTCGCCGTCGTGCTCTTCGGCTCCTGGCAGGGCGTTCTCGCCGCCGGTGGTCGCGTGGTCGGGGGCGCGCTCCTGCCGGCGCCCGGGACGCTCGCCGACCTCGCCGAGGCGGCGACGTCGGGGTGGGTCCGGGACGGTCTCGGCGCCGCGGCGCCCGCCGACCCCGTCCTGCTGCCGCTCACGGCGCTCACCGCGCTGACCGGCGGGTCGGTCCAGGCGGCCGTCAACGCGCTCGTCGCGACCGCGCTGCCGCTCGCGGCGCTCGGAGGCTGGTACGCGGCAGGTGCGGTGGTCCGGTCACCGTGGGCTCGGGCGGCGGGTGCGCTCGCCTGGGTCGCCGCGCCGTCGTTCCTCGCGAGCCTGGGCAGCGGCCGGCTCGGCGCCGTGGTGGCCCACCTGGCGCTGCCGTGGGTGCTCGTCGCGCTGCTGCGCGCCGTCGGCGTGCACGCGCGGGACCTGCTCGACCTGCCCGAGGTTCGCACGGACCCCCACTCGGGCCGTCAGGTCCCCACGGCGATCGCGCTGCGGGCCGGCGAGCAGCGGCGGGGCTCGCTCGGCGCCCTCGGCGCGGCCGGCCTCCTGCTCGCCGTGGCGGTGTGCGGGGCGCCCGTCCTGCTGCCGCTCGCGGTCGTGATCCTCCTCGTGGCCGTGCTCGTCGCACCGCGCCACCGCCGGTACCTCCTCGTGGCCCCGCTGCCGGCCCTCGCGGTCGCGGCGCCCTTCTGGGCGCACGTGGTCGCCACGTGGTCCGACGGCGGGTGGCGGCTGCTCCTCGCCGAGCCGGGAGCGCCGGTCGTCCCCGCGGGCGCGCCCGACGGCC
Organism: Isoptericola sp.; assembly: GCA_031180595.1. Taxonomy (GTDB): domain Bacteria; phylum Actinomycetota; class Actinomycetes; order Actinomycetales; family Cellulomonadaceae; genus Isoptericola. Next base: position 41,485 of record JAPSLQ010000002.1, read on the forward strand.
TCGAGCTGCTGTTCGGCCTCCCCGGCGACGCCGCGGGCACCGGCCTGTGGTTCGGCCGCTGGCTGGCCGACGCCGACGGTGCGGCCGGCCTGCTCGCCGCCTACGGGCCGTGGGTGCCTGGCGGGTTCGTGCTCGTGCTCGCGACCGTGGCGCTGCTGCGGGCGAGCGGAGCCGGGGGCGTCCGCCTCGCGTGGTTCGGCGCCGCCCTCGGGCTCGCGGCGGCGATCCTGGCCGTCGCGACGACGGTCGCGGGAGCGACCGGGGCGGACGGCGAACCGGCGCCGGTCACCGGGTGGTCGGGACCGGGGCAGTCGGTCCTCCTCCTCGGCCTCGGGGCCGCCGCGCTGCGCGCGGTCGACCGCTCGCACCGCCGGCGCGCCGCCGACGGCGGTTCCGCGGCGGGCGAGGAGCTCGAGGAGCCCGAGGAGCGGGAGGCCGGCGGGACGGCGAGCGCCTGGCGTCCCCGGGTCGGCTCCGGCGCGTGGGCGGCGCTCGCGGTCGTGGCGCTCCTCCTGCCCGCCACGACGCTGACGTCGTGGAGCCTGCTCGCGACGTCGGGCGCCGGGGACCGCGTCGCCGACCTGCGCGCCGACGCCGAGCCCGTGGTACCCGCCGTCGGGCAGCAGGTCCAGGCGCCTCCGCGGGCCGCGACGGTGCTCCAGCTCGGGCGCGACGGCGCGGGGGTGGTCGAGTACACGCTGCTGCACGCCGACGGGTCCCGGCTCCAGGACTCCTCGACCGTGGTCCAGGCGCGCGCCGCCGGGCTCGTGCCCGCACCCGACCGGCCCGCGGCCGGACTCCTCGAGGCGGTGGTCGCGGATCTCGCGGTCGGCACGTCGCCCGACCTCGTCGGCCGGCTCGCGCAGCTCGGCGTCGGTGCTGTGCAGGTCCCGGCCGGCGGGGACCCCGAGCTGGCGACGACGCTCGACCTCGTCGAGGGGCTGACGCGCGTCACGGAGGACGGCACCCTCGTCTGGCGCGTCCAGCCCGACGGCCCGCCGTCCGGCTGGGCGAGCGTGCACCGCGCCGCACCGTCGGCGGAGGCGCCGTACGACGCGGTCGGCTCGCTCGACGCCGGCGGTGCCGAGGCGTCCGGTCGCGTCGACGCGGCGGAGGAGGGCAGGACCCTGGTGGTCGCCGCGGCGGCCGACCCGGGGTGGACCGCCACCGTCGACGGTCGGCGGGCCGAGCCCGTCGACGCCGGTGGCCTGCAGGCGTTCGCCGTCGGACCGGACGGCGGGCGGGTCGAGGTCCGGTACGACTGGGCCTATCGCGAGGTGTGGCTGTTCCCGGCCGGCGCCGTGGTGCTCGTGTTCGCGCTGCTCGCGCTCCCCGTGCGGCGCCGGGGGAGGGGCGCATGACGCCGCGGACCACCGTGCGCCCGCCGACGCGCACCGCCGTCCTGCGCGCGCTGCGCGTCGCCGCCGTGACGGTCACGGGCGTGCTCGCCGCGGGCGCGCTCGCGGCCGTCGCGACGCTCGGCGGCCAGTGGGCGCAGCGGTGGACGGGCGACGAGTCCCGCGCCGTGGCGGCGCAGACGCAGCCGGTCGCGGTGACACCCGCGGAGGAGACGCTCGTCTGCCCCGCACCCGTGCGGCTCCCGGAGGGGAGCGACGTCGGCGACGACCAGTTCTCCGCCGCACCCGTGGCGACCGAGTCCCGGCTCGCCGCGGCCGTGCTCGGCGCGTCGGCCCGCCCGTCCGCGACCGCGCTCGGCGGCGGCGGGCTCGCGGGCGACGCGCCGACCGAGCTCACGGGCGCGGGCGCCGCGGTGGCGCGGACGGACGTGAGCGCCACGGCCGTGCTCCGTGCGCAGCCGACCCCGAGCGAGGCGTTCCGTGCCGCGGCCACGGTCGCCTCGGTGACGACCGACGGCGACCTGCGCGGCCTCGCCGCCGCGCGCTGCACCACCCCCGCGACCTCGCACTGGCTCGTCGGCGGCAGCACCGACGTCGGCGGGAGCGCGCTGCTGACCGTGCAGAACTCGAGCTCCAGGCCCGCCAGCGTGACTCTCGAGGTGTTCGGGCCGGCGGGCGTCGTGGCGCTCGGAGGCAAGGGCTCGTTCGCCGTCGCGCCGGGCGAGGAGGTCGTCACGCGGCTCGAGTCGGTCGCGCCCGAGCAGGGCCGGCTGGCCGTCCACGTGCGCTCGGCCGGTGCGCGCGTCACCGCGAGCCTGCAGGCGCAGGCGATCGACGGGCTGCTGCCGTCGGGCACGGAGCTCGTGGCGCCGGGCCCCGCGCCCGCGGCCGCCGTGGCCGTCACCGGCCTGACGAGCACGGGCGAGACGGTCGACGACCCGCACGCGCCCCGGCTGCGCCTGCTCGCGCCCGGCGAGGCGGGCGGGACGGCCCGGCTGTCCCTGTACGGCCCGGGCGGTCGCGTGACGCTGCGCGGTGCGGAGGAGGTCGAGCTCGAGCCGGGCGTCGTGACGGACGTGCCGCTGGGCGGCCTGCCCGAGGGCGCGTACACCGTGGTCGCGGAGGCCGACGTCCCCGTCGTCGCCGCGGGCGCCGCCGAGGCTGCGGGCGCCCTCCCCGAGGACTCGGTGCTCTCCGGCACCCCCTACGACGTCTCCTGGTCGGCGGGGCAGCCGCTCGTCGAGGCGACGACCGGACCGGACGGCGCCGTCGTCGCACCCGGCGAGGCGCTCGGGCAGCTCGCGCTGCCGGCCGGCGTGCGGGCCTCGCTCGTCCTGCAGGCCGTCCCGCTCGAGCGCGACCCCGACGTCGAACCCTCGGGCGCCACGACGGTGACGGTCCGCGCCTACGGCCCCGACGGTGCCGACCTGGGCGCCACGGAGGCCGAGCTCACCGCCGGGACGTCGCGGACGGTGCCGGTCGCCGACCTCGCCGAGGGGGAGGTCGCCGCGCTCGCGCTCGACCGCACGGGCGGAGACCCGCTGGCCGTCGTCTGGGCGGTGACGCTCGAGGCTGACGACGGCACGGACACGCGCGGCACGCTGCGGTCCGTCGTCGTCCCGAGCCCGGCACGGTCCACGCCGGGGGACGTGGCGGTCCGGGCGGTCGGCGCCGGGCGGTGAGGCGTCAGTCGCCCCCGTAGTCGGGGTCGATCTCCTCCGGCGCGCGCGCCAGCAGCGCCGCGACCTGCTCGACGACGACGTCGCGCACCAGGTCGGCCAGGTCGTCGGGGTCCGCCGCACGCGCCTCCACCGGGCGCCGGTAGACCACGACGCGCGCGGGCTGGCCGGACTCCGCCGGGAAGCACCGACCGAGCGGCACCCCGCCCGACTCCCACGGGGCCGGGTCGGACGGAGGCACGTCCTCGACGGCGAACTCGGTGCGCGCCAGCTGTGCCGACCACCGGCGCTGGAGGGCGTCGACGGTGTCGAGCACGACGTCGTCGAACCGCTCGGCCCGCGTGCGGTGCGCCGGCATGCCGGGGGGGAACAGCGGTCCGCGCAGGCCCCGCCCCCGGCGGTCCCGCCGCCGGAGCGGGACGGCGCCGTCGGGCTGCTGCAGCACCGGCTCGAACGGGCCCGAGGGGACCGGTCCTGCCGAGAGGGACCGCCGTGCCCGGGGGTGCGGGCGCCGGCCGGAGCCGGGACCCGGGTCGCGCGAGCCGAAGAGTGCCACGGTCCGAGGGTAACCACGCGCACCAGGTCACGGCCCGGTCACGATCGGCGCGCCTTCGCGGGGCGCGGGTCGCGGGGCGTACGCTTCGGCGCGTGAGATCGGTCAGGCAGTGCTCCCGCACGGCATGCACGCGTGCCGCCGTGGCGACGCTCACGTACGTCTACGCGGACTCGACCGCGGTGCTGGGTCCCCTGGCGCAACGGGCCGAGCCGCACAGCTACGACCTGTGCGCGGACCACGCCGAGCGCCTGACCGCACCGCGCGGGTGGGAGGTCGTCCGCCTCACGCCGGCGTTCGAGGACTCCGGACCGACGCCGGACGACCTGTCGGCGCTCGCCGAGGCCGTCCGCGAGGCGGGCCGGGCCCGTCAGGCCGTGACGCCCGAGCCGCCGTCGGTCACCGAGACGGCGCGGCGCGGCCACCTGCGGGTGCTGCGCGAGGCCGAGTAACGCCTACGGCACCCACGCGCACACCACGTGGCCGGGGCCTGACACCTCGAGACCTCCGGCGGCGTGCGGGACGAAGCAGGACTCGCCCCGTGCGAGCGGTCGCTCGGTGCCGTCACCGGCGCGGAGCGTCGGCGCCCCCTCGAGGCACAGCACGATCCTCGGGCCCTGCGCGGGAAGCCCGGCCGTCTCACCGGCGGACAGGTCGGCGACCGTGAGCGCGAACTCGCGCACGGGGGCGCGGTACGTCGTCACGTGACCTGGGCCGTCGGCCACCTGCACGACCGGTGCCGTCGGCGGCCTGGGCTGGAACGAGGCGCACTCGAGCAACGCCTCGGCGTCGACGAGCTTGCGCGTGAGCCCGGCGCGCAGCACGTTGTCCGAGCTCGCCATGATCTCGACCCCCAGGCCGCGCACGTACGCGTGGATCTCGCCCGGAGGCAGGAACAGGGCCTGGCCCGGCTCGAGCGTGACGCGGTTGAGCAGGAGCGAGGCGACGGCGCCCGGGTCGCCCGGGTGCTGCTCGGCCAGGCGCAGCACGGTGGCGTCCGCGCGCTCGGTCGGCGAGCCGGCCTCGAGCCGGGCGCGCACCGACGCGACCGCCGCATCGACGTCCTCCTTGCACGCCGGGCGGCCGCGCGCCGCGACGAGGCGCGAGAACGCGTCCCGGACACCCGCCGTCGAGCGGTCCGCCTGCAGCGCCTCACGCACGGCGTCGACGAGTCGTCCCTCGAGGCCCGCCAGGAGCGACAGCACGGTCCGCGGCGGGCGCAGCCCGGCGAGGGCGTCGAACTCGGTGAGCGCGACGATCATCTCCGGCTTGTGCTGGTCGTCCTGGAACGAGCGCTCGGGCGAGCCCGGCCGCAGGCCGAGCAGGTTCTCCCGGTTGAACCCGGCGCGCGCGGCGTGCGGTCGCGGGTGGACCTGCAGCGACAGCGCGCGGTCGGCCGCGAGGACCTTGAGCAGGTAGGGCAGGCGCGGGCCGAACTCGTCGGCGACGCGGGGCCCGAGCATGCGGTCGGGCTCGCGCCGCACGAGGTCGAGCAGCGAGCCCGGTGTCCCCGCCGGGCCGGCCGGGACGACCCGCGACGGGGCGCTCGGGTGCGCGCCGAGCCACAGCTCGGCCGCGGGGCGGCCGTCCGGCACCGAGCCGAGCAGCTCGTGGATCCGCGTGACCGAGCCCCAGTCGTAGTGCTGGACCGTGTTCGCCAGCGGGTAGAGCTCCGCCACGGCCACAGCCTTTCACACGGGACGCGTACCCTGTCGACGTGGCGACCGACCTGACCAGGATCATCAAGGCGTACGACGTGCGCGGCACCGTCCCGGACGAGCTGTCGCCGGAGGTGGCCGAGGCGATCGGGACCGCGTTCGCGCGCCTGGTGGTGCTCCCCGAGGGCGCGACGTCCGTCGTCGTGGGCCGGGACATGCGTGAGTCGGGTCCCTCGCTGGTCGAGGCGTTCGCGGCCGGGGTGACGGCCGCCGGTGTCGACGTCGTCGACGTCGGGCTGTGCTCGACCGACGGGCTGTACTTCGCCTCGGGGCGGCTCGACGCCCCGGGGGCGATGTTCACCGCCTCCCACAACCCCGCGGCGTACAACGGGATCAAGCTGTGCCGCGCCGGGGCCAGGCCCGTCGGGCAGGACACGGGGCTGGCCCAGGTGCGGGACCTCGCGCAGGCCATCCTCGACGGCCGTGCCGTCCCCGAGCACGCCGCCGCTCCGGCAGCCACGTCGGGCACGGTGCGGGGCGTGGTGAGCGAGCGGGACCTGCTCGCCGACTACGCCACCTTCCTGCGCGGGCTCGTCGACCTGTCGGGGATCCGGCCGCTGAAGGTCGTGGTCGACGCCGGGAACGGCATGGGCGGCCACACCGTGCCCGCGGTGCTCGGTACCGGGGCGGGGCTGCCCGGCCTGCCGGTCGAGGTCGTGCCGCTGTACTTCGAGCTCGACGGGTCGTTCCCGAACCACGAGGCGAACCCGCTCGAGCCGGCCAACCTGCGCGACCTGCAGGCCGCCGTCGTCGAGCACGGGGCCGACGTCGGCCTGGCGTTCGACGGCGACGCCGACCGCTGCTTCGTCGTCGACGAGCGCGGGCGGCCGGTCTCGCCCTCGGCCGTGACCGCGCTCGTCGGCCTGCGCGAGGTCGCCAAGGAGCTCGCCGCGGGGCGGACCCCGACGGTGATCCACAACCTCATCACCTCACGTGCGGTGCCGGACCTGCTCGGCGGCGCCGGTGCCGTCACCGTGCGCACGCGGGTCGGCCACTCCTTCATCAAGGCGCGCATGGCCGAGCACGACGCCGTGTTCGGCGGCGAGCACTCGGCCCACTACTACTTCCGCGACTTCTGGTTCGCCGACACCGGCATGCTCGCGGCGATGCACGTCCTCGCCGCCCTCGGCGCCCAGCCGCACCCGCTCTCGGCCCTGGCCGAGATGTACGAGCCGTACGTCGCCTCGGGCGAGATCAACTCGAGCGTGACCGACCCCGGCGCGGCGGCCGACCGCGTCCGCGCCGCCTACGCCCGCGCCTACCCGGACGCCGACGTCGACGAGCTCGACGGGCTGACCGTCTCGCACTGGGACGGCCACCCGCAGTGGTGGTTCAACCTGCGCGCGTCCAACACCGAGCCGCTGCTGCGCCTCAACGTCGAGGCCGCGGACGAGGACATCATGATCAAGGTGCGCGACGACGTCCTGTCGCTCGTGCGCGAGGAGGGTGACGCATGACCGGCACGAGCAACGAGATCGACCCCTGGGTCCGCAGCGTGCTGCGGTGCCCCGTCACGAGGGCCGAGCTGGTCGACGGCGTCGGCCCGGACGGTGCGCCGGAGCTGCACTCGACCGACCCCGCGCGGCCGCTGGCGTACCCGGTGCGCGACGGCGTCCCCGTGCTCCTGGCTGACGAGGCGCGCCCGCTCTAGTACGAAATTTCACCCGCTTCCGGGCCCTTCCGAGCCGTCCAGGCCGCCCCCGGCGACCGTCTGCCGTGGCATGCTTCCGTCTGCGCCAGCGGGGCCGGTCGACGGAGCGGGCTGAGGGCGCGGCGGACCCCGGTCCGCCTTCGTACCTCTCAGAGAATCGGGAAGCCCGTGAAGTCCTTCCTGCGCAGAATCGCGCTCATGCTCTCCGCCTCGGCCCTCGTGGTCGCAGGCCTCGCCGTCCCTGCCGACGCCGCGACCCACACGACCTACGTGTCGGACACCGGGACGTACGGCACGAAGATCACGGCGAAGGTCACCTCGCGGGACGTCAACCTCAACACGCTCGGCGGCGTGATCCGCGTCGACGTGGCGCTCTACACGCGTGGTGACGTCGCCGTCGATCCCGACAACATCGCCATCGTGGCGGCCCGCAACGGCTACGAGTACGCGGCCGGGGACCTGGTCGAGGTGGGCGAGAACCGCTTCGTCGCGGAGTTCCAGGCAGACCCGCTCGTCACGCCGGGCGTCTACGACATCGGCGTCTGGATCACGGCCACCGGGTACGCGAGCGGCGGGACGGACTGGCTGGAGATCTACGACGAGTCGGTCACCAGCATCACTCTCAAGCGAGCCACGCAGCTGCGCGTGTCCGCGTCGCCGAACCCCGTGAGCGTGGGCAAGCCCCTGGTCGTCTCCGGGACCCTCAAGAAGCTCGGCACGGTCGACGGGTACACCGCCACCTACGTCCCTGCGGCCGGTGCTCGGGTCGGGCTGTTCTTCGACCCGGCCGGCTCCAAGCCCCAGGTCTACAAGGGCTCCGTCACCGTGAACTCGCAGGGGAAGTTCTCCAAGACCTTCACGGCCTCGGGTCCGGGCGTGTGGCGCGCCAAGTTCCCCGGGACGACGTCGACCTACCTGGCGCCGTCCGGCGCGAACGTCTCGGTCTCGACGCGCTGACGCGCCGGGACGACGACGGGCGGGGCGGTCGGTGCGGTGCACCGGCCGCCCCGCCGTCGTCCTCCAGGCGTGCCGCGACGACGGCCCTCGGGCGGGTCGTGAGTGGCACGGCGCACGTGTAGGTTTCAGCCATCGTGGCCGTACCCGTCAGGGACGCGATTCCGGACGAAGGGTCTGTGCGCCGATGACCAGTGCTCGACCGCTCGCCCGGTCGCTGGCCGACAGGCTCGCCCGGCGCCTCGGCTACGCACCCCGCGCTGAGCTCCGTGCCGCGCGGCGGGCCGCCGAGGAGGCGCGTGCGGTCGTCGAGCAGACCAGGCGGCGCGCGGATGCGGCCCGGAGCACCGCTGACGAGGCGGTCGAGGCGCAGCAGCGGCTCCGCCACGAGCTGGACGAGTCGCTGCGGTCCGCCGCGTCGTACCGCCGGGAGTGCCGGTCGACGGCCGCGGCCTACCGCCGGCTCGTGGGCTCGATCGAGGACGTCAGCCCCGAGGACGTCGCCCCGCTGCGCGACGGCTGGCCCGACCGCGACGCGGAGCGTTCCGCGCTGGCCCGCGCTCGAGGCCTCGTGGGCCGGGCGAGGCTCACCGACTCCCTGACGACCGGGGCGCGGCTCGACGAGGCCGTCGTCTCCGTCGTCCGTGTCCTGCTGGACCGGCAGGACCACGTGGCCGCGAGGGCGCTCGGGCAGTCGCTCCTGACGAGTCGGGAGACGGCGCGCGCCGGCAGGCTCGCCGAGGCGGTCGCCGCCGCGCGGTACGGGCTCGACGAGCTCGCCTGGAGCCGCTTCGCGGAGGCGGGCCTCGAGGCGGTGGCGCGGGTCGCGCCCGGCGAGTTCGCGCTGGTCGCGGCGCGCACGGACCCGGACGTGATCGACGCCGTCGCCTCGCTGGTGCTGGACGCCGACCGGCTCGACGTGGCGGGCGCCGTCGACACCCTCCGTGCGGCCGTGGTCGCCCGCCGTCCGGCGGCCGCCGACAGGCTGTACGGCGTCCTGAGCACCGCGCCCTCGGTCGGTCCCGCGCAGGCGAAGGACGTCACGCGGCTCGGCCCATGGGTCGACCGGCTGCTCGAGCCGCCGGAGGCACCGGCGGTGGAGGCCGGCGAGGTGCCGTTCGGCGTCCTCGGCTTCCGTTCGGCCGACCGCACGCGGTCGACCAGCGACCTCGGCGACTACGTCCAGACCGTGGCCGCGCTCTCGCACCTGGTCAGACGACGCGGCGTCAGCCTGACCGGCGCCGCGGACCTGGTCGACGTGACGCACGACCTGACCGCCCGGGTGCGGCCGGGCGCCGTCGTCGACGGGCCCCCGAGGCGGGTCCGGCTCGTGGAGGTCAACCGCGACGCGTCGTCGTGGGACCCGGTTCCGGAGGGGACGTGGACGCTCACGTTCGGGTGGTTCATGCAGTCGGTCTTCGACGCGGCGACCGACTTCCCGATGAACCCGAACCTGAACCCCGTCTTCGTCGCGTTCCACGTCAACAGGCCGGAGATGCTCACCCCGGCCGCGCTGGACTACCTGCGTCGCCACGGTCCCGTCGGGTGCCGTGACTGGAGCACCGTGTACCTGCTGCTGTCGCTCGGCGTCCCGGCGTTCTTCTCCGGCTGCCTGACGACGACCGTCGACGCGCTCTTCGACGCGCGACCTGAGGTCGACGGCGACCTGCCCGCCGCCTACGTCGGGGTCCCGGCGCCTCCGGGGGCGCCGACGCTCGTGCAGAGCCACGACGGCGTGCGCGACGCGACGCTGCCCGAGAATCTCGGCGCGGCCGTCCGGCTCCTCGAGTCGTACCGGCGCCACGGCCGCCTCGTGACCTCCCGGCTCCACTGCTACCTGCCCGCGCGCACGATGGGCTGCGACGTCGAGCTCCGTCCGCAGCTCGCGGGCGACGTACGGTTCCCCGGGCTCGTCGGCACCACCGCCGAGGAGCTGGCCGCCATGTCGGAGCGCATCACGGGTCTGGTGCGGACCGTCCTCGACGAGATCCTGGCCGGCTCGCCGCGCGACGACGTGTACGAGGCGTGGCGTGCGGCGTGCGAGGTGCACGTGCAGGCCGCACGGGCGCGGTTCGCGGCGGACGTGCGGGTCCCGCCGTCGCCGGTGCAGGTCGACGAGGTCGTCGCGGACGTCCGGGCCCGCGCGCGGCGACGTCCGGCGGGCGAGCGCCGCGACGGCAGCACGGTGCACGTCGTCGTCGCGCTCGACGGCAACCTCAAGGAGCATCTCCCGACCGTCCTGAGCGGAGTGGCCGACCGCACGACGCGCCCGGTCGAGGTGCACGTGCTGTGCCGGGACCACGACGACGACGACATGGCGACCACGGAGCGGCTCTTCCCGGAGCTCGCGTTCGAGTGGCTCCCGTGCGACGCGGTGGATCACGGCGAGGTGCCGGGGATGCTCTCCCACACCACGATGTCGACCCTCGACCGGCTGCTGCTCCCGGACCTCCTGCCCGGCGTGGGACGTGTGATCTATCACGACATGGACGCCCTCGCGCTGGCGGACCTGGGACCGTTGTACGACGTCGAGCTCGACGGTGCGCCGCTCGCCGCCCGGGACGACGTCGGGCGCTACGCGACGAGCTCCGTCCGGGCCGCCTGGGTGGCGGCGCGACGCCTGCCCGACGTCGCCACGGTGGACGTGTACCTCCGCGCCGCGCTGCGGCAGCTGGACGGCGACGCGCGTGCCTTCAACGCGGGCGTCATGGTCCTGGACCTGGACCGCATGCGCACCGACCGGTTCTCCGAGCGGTTCCTGCCGTGGGTCGCCGCCTTCGGGCTGAACGACCAGCAGCTTCTCAACTGCTACGCCGGCGCGCGCCGCGCACCGCTGGACCGTGCCTGGAACGCGTTCCCCGGGCACGAGCTGCTGCCCGACCGGCCCCGCATCGTCCACTTCGCGGGCCACCGGAAACCCTGGGAACCGGCCTACGTGCTCCTTCGCGAGGAGTGGGAGCGGGCGGGCGACCGCGCGGCGGGGCGGGCACGGCGCGTGCACGAGGCCCGGTAGAATCCCTCCCCGACCCGTGCTGCGCGACCTCGTGCCGCGGCCGGACCGCCGAACAGATGGGTATCTCGACCTCGTGACCGTTCCTGCCGCTGCAACCGCCGTCGGGCCTGCCGACGACCGGGCGCGCCCGGTCACGTCGGGTGACCTGGCCGAGATCGCCGCCGCCCACGGCCTGGCCGAGGTGGGTATCCGGCCGCGCCTCGGCACGTACCTGCGCGACCTGTGGTCGCGACGCGAGTTCATCGGCGTGCTCGCGACGTCGAAGGCGTACGCGAAGAACCAGGGCTCGTACCTCGGCCAGCTGTGGACGGCGGTCAACCCGACGCTGAACGCCCTGATCTACACGGCGATCTTCGGGTTCATGCTCGGCACCCGACGCGGGCTGGAGAACGTCGTCGCGTTCATCATCGTCGGCGTGTTCACGTTCCGGCTGACGGAGCAGTCCATCAGCGCCGGCGCACGCGCGATCGACGGCAACATCACCCTGGTGCGGTCGCTGCAGTTCCCCCGCGCGGTGCTGCCGCTGTCCGTGACCCTCACGGGGCTGGCCCTCTTCGTCCCGACCGCGGTCGTGATGCTCGCGTTCAGCTTCGGCGCGGGCTTCCTCCCGGGCATGGGTTCGGTCCCCGTCACCTGGACCTGGCTCCTGGTGCCGTTGGCCGTGGCCCTGCTCACCGTGTTCAACACGGGTGTCGCCCTCTTCATGGCACGTCTGGCCTCCGGCGCGCCGGACCTGGTCAACGTGCTCCCGTTCGTCACACGCCTGGTGATGTACGGCTCGGGGGTGCTGTTCTCGATCGAGCACTACGTGGCGCGGCCGACGTGGCTCCTGGCCATCCTCGAGCACCAGCCCGTGGCGGTGTACCTCCGCCTCGTCCGCATGTGCCTGCTCGACGAACCGTCGATCCCGTTCGACGGGACGGTCTGGCTCTGGGCGGCCGGCTGGGCGCTCGTCGCCCTGGTCGTGGGGTTCGTCTTCTTCTGGCGTGCCGAGGAGAGGTACGGGCGTGACTGACGAGATCGACTTCGAGGTCGACCCCGAAGACCTGCCGAGCCGTGCCGCGGAGAGCCTCCGCGGATCGCCCTCCGTCGTGGTGGACGATCTTCACGTGACGTACAAGGTCGTCGGGGGCAAGCCGGCGCCGTCGGCTCCTCGGCGGGGCTGGATGTCGCGGCTGCGACCGGGCGGTGGCGGCCCGGTGGGTGCCGTCAGCGAGGTCCCGGCCGTCCGGGGCGTGTCGTTCGTGGCCCACCACGGCGAGTCCGTCGGGATCGTCGGGACCAACGGCTCCGGCAAGAGCACCCTGCTGCGTGCGGTGGCGGGCCTCATCCCGCCGACGAGCGGCCGGGTCTTCCACTCCGGCCAGGCGGCGCTGCTGGGCGTCAACGCCGCCCTCATGCGCGGCCTCTCCGGCGAGCGCAACATCATGATCGGCGGTCTCGCGCTCGGGCTCAGCTCCAAGGAGATCCGCGAGCGGATGCCGGAGATCGTCGACTTCGCCGGGCTCGGCGACTTCGTCTACCTGCCCATGTCCGCCTACTCCTCCGGGATGGCGGCCCGGCTCCGGTTCGCGATCTCGACGATGGCCCGACCCGACGTCCTCATGATCGACGAGGCGCTGGCCACGGGCGACGCCGCCTTCCGGCAGAAGAGCAAGCAGCGGATCGACGACATCCGCGAGCACGCCGGCACGGTGTTCTTCGTGAGCCACTCGCTGGCCTCGGTGGGTGCGATGTGCACCAGGATCATCTGGCTCGACAAGGGGCAGATCCGCATGGACGGTTCGGTCGACGAGGTCTCCGAGGCCTACCGTGCCCACCTGCGTTCCGCGAGCGCGTCCGGCCCGGCCGGCGCGGTCCTCGGGCAGTCGAAGAAGCCGGCTCCGAAGAAGCCGGCCCCGAAGCGCGGCGCGAAGCCCGCCGCGGCGCCGTCGAAGGGGACCGCGCCGTCGAAGGGGACCGCGACGTGACGGCGACCTTGCAGGCGGGACATCTCGGTCGGCTAGCATCCAGCGTCGTGCTCCCACCACTTCCGTCCGACTCGCCGCCGGTCTCGGTGTTCCTCACCGTCCGGAACGAGGAGCGCCACCTCCCGGACGCGGTCGCGAGCATCCTCGCGCAGGACTACCGGGGGGAGCTCGAGGTCGTGATCGCGGTGGGTCCGTCCAAGGACCGCACGGCCGAGGTGGCGCACGAGCTCGCGCGCCGCGAGCCGCGCGTGACCGTCGTGGAGAACCCCACGGGGTACACGCCGGCGGGTCTCAACCTGGCTGTCGGTGCCGCGCGGCACGACGTGCTCGTGCGCGTGGACGGGCACAGCTACCTTCCCGCGTCCTACGTCTCGCGGGTCGTGGAGTCGCTCCGGCGGTCCGGCGCCGCCAACGTCGGCGGGCAGATGGTGCCCGAGGGGCGCACGTTCTTCGAGAAGGCCGTCGCCCACGCCATGAGCTCCCGGATCGGCATCGGCTCGGTCGCGTTCCACACCGGTGGGGCCGAGGGTCCTGTCGACTCGGTCTACCTCGGTTCGTTCCGCCGGGAGGCGCTCGAGGCGGTCGGGGGCTTCGACGAGGCGTTCCTGCGGGCGCAGGACTGGGAGCTGAACTTCCGGCTCCGGCAGGCGGGCTTCCAGGTGTGGTTCGACCCCGCGCTCCGCGTGGGGTACCGGCCGCGGGGCACCTGGAAGGCGCTGCGTCTGCAGTTCTTCCGCTCGGGCCGGTGGCGGCGCTACGTCACCCAGCACCACGGTGTCTCGGCCGGGCTCCGCTACCTCGCCGCGCCGGGTGCCGTCGTCGCGATGGTCCTCGGGGTCGTGGCGGCCCTGGCCGGGGTGGCGCTCGGGGAGCCGGGCTGGCTCGCCGGGCTGGCGGTGCCCGCCGGCTACCTGGCCTTCACCCTGCTCGGGGCGCTCGTCGCCGGCCGCAGCCTCCCGGTCCGGGCTCGGCTGATCCTCCCCGGCGTCCTCGCCACGATGCACATCGCGTGGGGGCTCGGCTTCCTCCGCGGGAGCGAGAAGCACGCCGACGTCCCAGCCCCGCTCGGTTCGCCGCCGAGGCAGTCCGCTACGCTTTGACGGGCCTTCACGGGTCGCAGAGCAGGCCGGTCCTGGTCCTGTCCACACTCCTCGGAAAGCAGCATGACGACTGACAGCACATTCTCCACGTCCGAAGCGGCGGCCACGGGAGCGGTGACGACCGCCGAGCCGGAGGCCGTCGCGTCCTCGTTGAGCAGCGACGTCGTCGTCTGTTCCTTCTACACGGCCGACGACTACTACCGTGCGCACGGGAAGCGGCTGCAGGAGAACCTCGAGCGCCTCGGGATCTCCCACGCCCTGCGTGAGATCGAGAAGCCGGAGGGCCTCGACTGGGCCGACATCTGCCGCAAGAAGGTCGCGTACCTGGCGGAGGTCTGCGCCGACAACCCCGACAAGAAGGTCTTCTGGATCGACGTCGACTGCGGCCTGACCGACCTGCCCGAGCACGTCCGCGACTTCACGGCCGACCTCATCGGTTTCCAGCGCGGCTTCTCGTCGCCGCTGTCGATCGGCTACGCGCACCGGACCCGGTTCTGGGAGCCGTGCTTCTTCGGCATCAACACGACGCCCAACGCCCGCGAGTTCGTGCGGTACGCCGCCGAGCTCGAGGAGACGCTCGAGATCAAGGCCACGGACGACTACTTCTTCGAGGAGTCGTGGCGGGCGAACGCCGCGGGCCTCTCCTTCCACGTCATCCCGTCGGTCGCCGTCTTCTCGAAGGCGGACGCCACGGTGAGCGGGGTGCTGCCGTTCTTCACCTTCGGGTCGAGCGGCAACGTCGCGGAGTTCAAGGACAAGGTCGTCCAGCACGAGCGGCTCGGCGGCGTGCCGCAGGGTGCCGCCTTCGGGTCGCCGGGCGACGGTGTCCGTCGGCGGCTGCTCCGCGCCGCGAAGCGCATCGAGCGGCGCCTCCCCGCCGGACCGCGCAAGTCGCTGCGGCGCATCGCCGACCGGGCCGGGGTCACGCACGTCCTGGTCGGGGGCGCCGCCTCGCAGCTCGGCGTCGCGTCGACCGTCGCAGGGTCGCAGAAGGTCGCGTCGCCGCACCGCACGCGGCTCGCCCAGGCCATGGTGGTCGCCGGGCAGCGTGGCGACGTCGCCGGCGTCGCAGAGACGTTCCAGCGGCTCTCGGTGGCCGGCGCCCCGTCGCCCGCCGAGCTCGCGGTCAAGACGGCCGCGGACGCCTTCGCGCACTTCGCCACGCGGGACCCGCAGCGCGACGCCCTGCCGCTGGCGTGGTGGGCGCGTCCGTTCCCGGGCAACTTCGGAGACTGGCTCAGCCCGCTCGTCGTGGCGCACGTCACCGGTCGGTCGGTGACGTACCACGCCCCGACGGCGGCGGCGGGCGACGCGCACCTCATCTCGATCGGGTCGATCGGCCGGTTCATCAAGCCGCGCTCGATCGTCGTCGGTACGGGCATCTCGAGCGACGAGATCGAGCTCGAGGCGTCGGCCGCCTACCACTCCGTCCGGGGACCGGTCACGGCCCAGGTGGTCCGCGCGTCGGGCGGGCCCGACGTCGAGTCGTTCGGCGACCCCGGCGTGCTGCTGTCGCGCATCTTCCCCCTCGAGCGTGGCGAGACCAACGGCCGCGTGGCCCTGGTGCGGCACTTCACGCACGCCGGCCTGCCGCTGCACCTCCCGGACACCTGGGACGAGTTCTCCGTCCTGCGGTCGCACCCGAACCAGGTCGCCGACCTCCTCGAGTCGCTCGTCCGGTACGACGCCGTGGTCACGAGCGCGATGCACGTCATGATCGCGTGCCAGAGCTACGGGATCCCCGTCGCCCTCATCACGTTCGAGGGCATGGAGACGTCCGTGCACGGCAACGGCATCAAGTACCGGGACTACTCCCTGGGTGCCGGTCTCTCCCAGGTGTACGAGCCGCGGGCCGTGTCCCTCGACCTGCGCCGGTTCGACCTCGGTCAGGTCTCGGACGAGCGCGTGAGCGACGCCAAGATGGACGAGGTCGAGGACGCGGTGCGTCGCGGCGTCGAGGACTACCTCTCCCGGCACGGCTGACGGCGTGCGGCCGACGCTCACCATCGGCTACTCGTCGCTCGCCTCGCGAGCAGGTGACGTCCGTCTCCCCGTGGTGGGAGACGACGTCGAGGTCGTGCTGTGCGTCCAGGGCGAGCTGCCCTCCGGCTACAGCGCGCCCGCCGGCGTCCGCCTCGTGACCGTGCCCGGCCGCGGCGTCGCGCGCAGCCGGAACGCGGCGATCGACGCGGCGCGCGGCAGGTACCTCCTGTTCTGCGACGACGACGTGCGTGTCGACCTGGACGGGGTCCGCGCCGCGGTGCACGAGCTGAGCCGCCGGGGGGCCGCCGTCGGCCTCGGTCGCGGGATGGGCGAGGACGGCACGCTCCGCAAGGCGTACCCGCCCGGGGTCCGTCGGCTGACGCTCTTCAACTCCGCCAAGGCCGCCACCTACGAGATGCTCGTCGACGTCGACCAGGTACGGTCGGCCGGCGTCCGCTTCGACGAGCGGTTCGGCGCCGGGGCCGACCTCTACCTGGGCGACGAGTACATCTTCATCGCCGACTGCCTGCGGGCCGGCCTGAAGGGCTGGTCGGTCCCGTCGGTGTTCGGCGTGCACCCCGTCGAGAGCTCCGGCTCCCGGTGGGGCGGTCGGGACGCGCACGTGCGCGCGGTCGCGCTGAACCGGGTCTTCGGGCGGGCGGCGCTCCCCGTGCGGGCGGCGTTCGCGTGGCGCTCGAGGAAGCGGCTCGGTGGCTGGGGCGCCGCGCTGCGCTTCACGCTCGACGGCGAGCGCCCGCCTCGTCCCTGACGCCGCTCAGCTCTCCAGCGCGCGATCGAGGGCCGCGCGGACCGCGGCGACGGCATCGGGCACCTCCACGACGGACGTGTCGACGACGACGTCGGCGTCGGCGGGCGCCTCGTAGGGTGAGCTGATCCCGGTGAAGTCGGCGATCTCGCCGCGGCGCGCCCTGGCGTACAGGCCCTTGCGGTCGCGGCCCTCGCACACCTCGAGCGGCGTGCTCACGTGGACCAGGACGAACGCGGCGCCGGCGGCCTCGGCGAGCTCGCGCACGCGGGCGCGCCCGGAGGCGAACGGGGCGATCGGTGCCGCGACCGCCACGCCGCCGTGGTGGGCGACGAGCGAGGCCACGTAGCCGATGCGTTCGACGTTGAGCTCGCGCGAGGCGCGGTCGAAGCCGAGCCCCTTCGACAGGTGGTGCCGCACCTCGTCACCGTCGAGGAGCGTGGTGTGCCGGCCCTCGTCGTCGAGCTCCGCGGCGAGCGCCCGGGCCACGGTGGACTTGCCCGACCCGGACAGGCCGGTCAGGAGCACGACGGCGCCGGGGCGCCGGGCGGTCGTGGCGGACCGGAGCAGCTCACGCGCGGACGCCTCGGGGTAGAGGTCGGCGACCGCGTCCGACCAGAGCGTGGCCAGCCGGGCGACACGGTCCCGGGTGCCGGGGTCGCGCCGGTCCGCGAGGCGGAACGTCCGGGTGGCGCCGTACCTCGCCGCGACGTCGGGCCACGCGACGGGGGCCCCGGCGGCGGGCCAGGGAACGACGACGACGTGCGCCGGCACGCCGGGCACCCGGTCGGCGACGTCGCGCGCGACTCGCACGAGGCCCGGCGCGCCGACGGCCGCGCCGGAGGTGCCGGCGGCGGGGTGCCGGCGCCCCGCGGGCACGAGCACGAGGACGACGTCGGCCCCGGCGACCGCGTCCGGCAGCACGTCCAGCTCGGCCCGCGTGGGCGGCTCGTCGACGACCAGCGCGACGACGTCGGACGCCTCCGCGACGAGCGACCGGACGTCGTCCGCACCGCGGCGGACGGTGGGGTCCCAGTGGGGGCCCGCCGCCCGCGCGAACGGCCGGAGCGGCCGCAGCCCGCCGTCGTCGAGCACCGCGAGCGGCGTGTTCTCGGCGTCGGTCAGCGTCACCGCCGCACCGGTGTGGCCGAGCAGGCGGGCCGCCGGGAGGGGGGACCCGCCGCCCAGCGCGAGCTCGAGCAGGTCGAGCTCGTCCGGCGTCAGGACGCGGGTCGCCTCCGGCCCGCTCATGCCCGGTCCTGGGCGCGTCCGACGGCGGCCACCGGCTCCGGCGGGGCGGGCTCGGCAGGGGCGGCGGGCTCGGCAGGAGGCCCGGCGTCGGGCGTGAGGCGCCGCTTGACCACCACCCACAGGAGGTTGCCGGCCACGAGGGCCGCGACGGCCGCGCCGACGACGACGCCGAGCGGGGCGCCGAGGAGCTTGAGGCCCGAGGCCAGCAGGAGGATCGCCATCGCCCGCCGGATGAGGCCGCCGGGCGCGCGGCTCGAGACGTGCGCCCCGAACCACGCACCGGGCACGGCGCCCACGAGCAGCGACAGCGTGAGCCCGAGGGAGAAGTCGCCGTAGAGGACGTGGCCGAGCGACGCCGCGGCCACGAGCGGGACGGCCTGGACGAGGTCGGTGCCCACGAGCTGGGACGCCTTGAGCGCCGGGTAGAGCAGCAGCAGGACCACGATGACGATCGATCCCGAGCCCACCGACGTCATGCCGACGAGCAGTCCCGCGACGGCGCCCAGGACCAGGGTCGGGACCTTGCGGACCACGACGTCGGGGCTCGTGGGCCGGGCCGGACCCTCGCCGAAGGCGGACCGGTGGCGGCGCATCCCGAGCACCGAGCGCACCACCAGGCCCGTCGCGGCGACCAGGAGCGCGATCCCGAGCACGGTCTTGAGGGCCTCGTCGAGCGAGTCGCCGAAGGGCAGCGCCCGGATGAGCAGCGCTCCGGAGAACGCGGCGGGCACGGAGCCGAGGCAGAGCCACAGGACCAGCCGGAGGTTCACGGTCCGGCGCCGGAGGTGGACGATCGCGCCGGCCGGCTTCATGAACAGGCTGGCGACGATGTCGCTGGACACGGCGGTCAGCGGGTCGACGCGGAAGACGAAGACGAGCATCGGCGTCATGAGCGCGCCACCGCCCATGCCCGTCAGCCCGACGACGAACCCGACGACCAGCCCTCCGAGGACGAGGGGCAGGTCGACGCTCATCGCGTGGCCCGCTCCTCGCCGCAGGGCTCGACCGCACGACAACACACGGCGCCGGACGGCGTCGTGCGTCTCGGTCGGTGGTGCACCCTGCGGGTCGGCATGGTGGCGATGCTAGCCTCGCCCGGACGTTGTCCACTCTGTGGGACCAGTAAATGGACACCCCGGAACCGAGGAGCCGATGACCCTGCAGCACCCGCCGCTTCCCGACGCGTCGCTCGACGACGCGTCGCTGGCCGCCGCCCTCGCCGAGGGAGCCGGCCGGGTGCTGCTCGCGCTCCGGGAGTCGGCCGAGGTCACCTCCTCGCCCTCGGTCCGTGCGCTGCGGGACGCCGGCGACGCGGCGGCGCAGGACTGGCTCGCCGCCGGGCTGGCGCACGCGCGTCCGAAGGACGCGGTGCTGTCGGAGGAGGCCGCGGACGACCCGGCCCGCCTGGAGGCCGACCGGGTGTGGATCGTCGACCCGCTCGACGGGACGCGCGAGTTCGCGGAGCGGGTCCCGGGCGGCGGGTGGCGTGACGACTTCGCCGTGCACGTGGCGCTGTGGCGGCGGGGTGCCGGCCTGAGCGCGGGTGCGGTGGCGCTGCCCGCGCGCGAGGTGGTGCTCGACACCGCCCGGGTGACCGCGCCGGCCGAGGCGCTCGCCGACGCCGAGGCGGTGCTGGCGGGGCGCCGGAGGCTGCGGCTCGCCGCGAGCCGGAGTCGTCCGCCGGCGTTCGTCACCCAGCTGGCGTCGCGCGGCTCCGTCGAGCTCGTGCCGATGGGCTCGGCGGGCGTGAAGGTGACGGCCGTCGTGGACGGTACGGTCGACGCGTACGTGCACGCCGGCGGCCAGTACGAGTGGGACTCGGCGGCGCCGGTGGCGGTCGCCGCCGCGGCAGGCCTCGTGTGCACCCGTCTCGACGGCACGCCGCTCGAGTACAACCGACCCGACCCGTGGCTCCCGGACCTGTTCGTGTGCCACCCGGCGCTGGCGCCGCACCTGCGTGCGGCCCTGAACCAGGCCGGTCTGAGAAGCAAGGAAGGTGCCCAGCCGTGACGACTCACGTCCTGAGCCAGCTACGCAACCTCGAGGCGGAGAGCATCCACATCTTCCGCGAGGTCGTCGCGGAGATGGAGCGCCCCTGTCTGCTCTTCTCGGGCGGCAAGGACTCGATCGTGATGCTGCACATCGCCGCCAAGGCGTTCGCACCGGCTCGCGTCCCGTTCCCGGTGATGCACGTCGACACCGGCCTGAACTTCCAGACGGTCCTGGACTGCCGGGACCGCTGGGTCGAGCGGCTCGGGGTCCAGCTCGTCGTCGCCTCGGTCCAGGAGGCGATCGACCGCGGCCTGGTGCGCCCGGAGCCGAACGGCTCGCGCAACCGCATCCAGACGCCGGTCCTGCTTGAGGCGATCGAGAAGAACGGGTTCGACGCGGCGTTCGGCGGCGGACGTCGCGACGAGGAGAAGGCACGGGCCAAGGAGCGGGTGTTCTCGTTCCGCGACGACTTCGGCCAGTGGGACCCGAAGAACCAGCGGCCCGAGATCTGGAACCTGTACAACGGGCGGGTGCACCAGGGCGAGTCGATCCGGGTGTTCCCGCTGTCGAACTGGACCGAGCTCGACATCTGGTCCTACATCGAGGCGGAGAACATCGACGTCCCGGACCTGTACCTGGCGCGCGAGCGGGAGGTCGTGGCGCGGGGCGGGATGCTCTACGAGGTCAACGAGTTCACGCCGCTGCGCGACGGCGAGACGGCCGAGGTCCGCTCGACGCGCTACCGCACGGTCGGCGACGCGAACCTCACCGCGTGCGTCGAGTCCACCGCCTCGACGCTGCGCGAGGTCGTCGAGGAGATCGCGGCCGTGCGCCTCACCGAGCGCGGCGCCACGCGCGGCGACGACCGCGTGAGCGAGGCCGCCATGGAGGACCGCAAGCGAGAGGGATATTTCTGAGCCATGACCGCCACCACGCACGCCACCACGTTCGCGGCAGGTCCCGAGCGCTCGGTCGACCTGCTCCGCTTCGCCACCGCCGGCTCCGTGGACGACGGCAAGTCGACCCTCATCGGGCGCCTGCTGTACGACTCCAAGACGATCTTCGCCGACCAGCTCGAGTCGGTCGAGCAGGTCAGCCGCGACCGCGGCAACGACTACACCGACCTGGCGCTGCTCACGGACGGCCTGCGGGCCGAGCGTGAGCAGGGCATCACGATCGACGTCGCCTACCGGTACTTCGCGACGCCGAAGCGCAAGTTCATCATCGCGGACACCCCCGGCCACATCCAGTACACGCGGAACATGGTCACGGGCGCCTCGACGGCCGACGTCGCGCTCATCCTCGTCGACGCCCGCAAGGGCGTCCTCGAGCAGTCCCGCCGGCACACGTTCCTCGCGACCCTGCTCGGCGTGCCGCACATCGTGGTGTGCGTCAACAAGATGGACCTCGTCGACTACTCCGAGGACGTCTTCGAGCGGATCCGGGCGGAGTTCACCGAGTTCGCCGCCCGCCTGCGCGTGCCCGACCTGACGTTCATCCCGATCTCCGCCCTGGTCGGCGACAACGTCGTCAACCGCAGCGAGAACATGCCGTGGTTCGACGGGTCGCCCCTGCTGAGCCACCTCGAGCGGCTCCACGTCGCCTCGGACCGCAACCTCATCGACGTGCGCTTCCCCGTGCAGTACGTCATCCGGCCGCAGTCGCACGACGCCCGCGACTACCGCGGGTACGCGGGCACGGTCGCCAGCGGCGTCATGAAGCCGGGGGACAAGGTGCTCGCCCTGCCGTCCGGCCTCGAGACGACGATCGCGTCGATCGAGACCGCGGACGGGCCCGTGGAGGAGGCGTTCCCGCCCATGTCGGTCACCGTCCGCCTGGCCGACGAGATCGACATCTCCCGCGGCGACATGCTCTGCCGGCCCAACAACACCCCGGCGGCGCTGCAGGACATCGACGCCCAGGTGTGCTGGATGGACGAGACCGCGCCCCTGGTCAAGGGCAAGAAGTACGCCATCAAGCACACCACCCGCTGGGCGCGGGCGATGGTCAAGGACATCAACTACCGCGTCGACGTCAACACGCTGCACCGCGACGAGGGCGCGACCGAGATCCGGCTCAACGAGATCGGCCGCATCCAGCTGCGCGTGACCCAGCCGCTCTTCGTCGACCCGTACCGCCAGAACCGGCAGACCGGGGCCTTCATCCTCGTCGACGAGACCACGAACAAGACCGTCGCCGCCGGCATGGTCGGCGGGCTGCCGCACAGCGTCTGAGCGGTCGGGGCCGCCCCGATGGCCCGGACGGGGCGGCCCCGGATACCCTCCACCCATGCCCGACCCGGTACCGGTCGCGTGAGCGCGCCCGCAGTCGCTCCGCAGCAACGCCTCGGCCCTCCGGTCGCGGGTGTGCCGTCCGAGGGATCGGCGTCCGCACCCCGTGCCGACGTCCAGGGGCTGCGTGCGCTCGCGGTCGCGGCCGTCCTCGCGTACCACGTGTGGCCGTCCGCGGTCCCCGGCGGCTACGTGGGCGTCGACGTCTTCTTCGTCATCTCCGGCTTCCTCATCACGTCGCACCTGATCCGGCACCCGGTGCGCTCGGGCGCGGACCTGCTCGAGTTCTGGGCGCGCAGGGTCCGCCGGCTCATCCCCGCGGCGAGCCTCGTGCTGCTCGTCACGCTGGCCGCGGCGGTCGTGTGGCTGCCGCCGACCGTGCGCGGCGTCGTCGGACGGGAGGTGCTCGCCGCCTCCCTGTACGTGGAGAACTGGGCGCTCGCCCGCTCGGCGACGGACTACCTCGCCGCCGAGGAGCTGCACACGCCGGTGCAGCACTACTGGTCGCTCTCGGTCGAGGAGCAGTTCTACCTCGTCTGGCCGGTGGTGCTCGGCCTGGTGGGATGGTCGGTCGTCCGCGTCCGACGTCGCGCGACCGGCGACCACGGCGCCGTCCGTCGCGACGGCGTCGCGGCGCTCGCGGCCTCCGCCGTGGTGGTGGTCCTCTCTCTCGGGTGGTCGGTCCACCTCACCGCGGCGGACCCGGCCGCGGCGTACTTCGTGACGACGACGCGCGCGTGGGAGCTCGGCATCGGTGGCATGCTCGCCGCGCTGCTCGCCCTGCGGCCGTTCCGGCCGGGCGCGGGCGTCCGGGCGGTGCTCGCCTGGGGAGGGCTCGCCCTCGTCGTCGTGGCGGTCACCACGTTCCACGCCGGGACGGCGTTCCCCGGGTGGGCGGCGCTCGTGCCCACGGTCGGGGCCGCCCTCGTCGTCGCGGCGGCCGCCGACGGCGTCCGAGGAGGTCCGGGCGGACTCCTCGGCCACCGTGGGGTCCAGTGGCTCGGGGACGTCTCGTACTCCGTCTACCTGTGGCACTGGCCGGTCGTCGTGATCGCACCGTTCGCGCTCGGGAACGCTCTCGGGCCCGCCGAGCAGGTCGCCGCCGTTGCCGCGACGCTCGCCCTCGCGGCCCTGACCAAGAGGTGGGTCGAGGACCCCGTGCGCAGGAGCCGCCGGCTGGCGCGACGCCGCGGACGGACGTTCGCGGTGCTCGCCGCGGGCATGCTCGTCGTCGGCGCCGCGGCGGTCGTCGTCGTCGACCGGTCCGCGGCGGCCGAGCGGGCCGCCTCCGAGGTCGTCTCCCAGGGGCTCGCGGCGGCGGGTCCCTGCGCGGGCGCCGGTGCGGTGCGGGACCCCTCGTGCGACGAGCCGGACCTCTTCACGCCCGCCGAGTTCGCCGCCGAGGACAAGCCGGCCCCGTACGCCGACGGGTGCTGGAACAACGCCCCGTTCACGACCCGGCACACCTGCACGTACTCGGGTCCCGACGGCGGCGCCGAGCCGTCGGCCCGTGTCGCGCTCGTCGGGAACTCGCACGCCGGCCACTGGCTCCCGGCACTCGAGGGCGTGGTCGCCCAGGAGGGCTGGGAGCTCACCACCTACCTGCAGTCGGTGTGCTACACCGTCGACCGGCCGCTCGGCTTCGACGGCGCGGAGGAGTCCGAGGGCTGCCTGGCGACAAACCGCTGGGCGGTGCGGTCGATCCTCCAGGGTGGGTACGACCTCGTGATCATGTCGAACCGCACGAACCAGCCGCTCGCGGGAGTCGCGCCCGGTGACCAGGCGGCCGAGGCGCAGCGGGCGTACGCCGACACGCTGCGCACCTTCACCGACGCGGGGCTCCCGGTGCTCGTGCTGCGCGACACCCCTGCGATGCCGGGCGACGTGCCCGACTGCGTCGCGTCCGACCCGGACGACGTCCTCGGCTGCGGCGCGCCCCGGACGGCGGCGGTCGAGCCGGACCCGCTCGCGGCAGCCGCGGCGAGCGACGGCTCGGGCCTGGTGACCCTCGTCGACGTGACGGACCTGATGTGCGACGCCCGCCGGTGCCACGCCGTCGTCGGTGGCGTGATCGCGTACTTCGACCACGGCCACCTGACCGCCACGTTCGCGCGCACGCTCGCGCCCGAGGTGACCGAGGGGGCGCGCGAGGCGCTCGCCGCCCGGCCCTGAACGCCGGCCCGGCGCGCTCGCGCGGCCCTCCCGCTCAGCGGCCGGCCGCGTAGCCCTGCGCGCCGCGCGGGTTGGCGGCAGCCCCGACGACGCCGGTCGCCGGGTCGCGCGTGACGGCCGAGAGGCGCCCGAGCGCCCAGTCGCCGGCGCGGGTCACCACGTGCCCGCGGGCCTGGAGACCCGCGACGACCTCGGCGCCGATCCGGTCCTCGACCACCGCGCCGCCCGGCGTCCACGTGCGCGGCCAGAACGAGCCGGGCGACGACGTCGTGTGCAGCGTCGGGGCGTCGATCGCCTGCTGCGGCGAGTACCCCCCGACGAGCACGCGCAGGAGGAACGGCAGCTGCCACTGGTCCTGCTGGTCCCCGCCGGGCGAGCCGCACGCGATGACAGGTGCGCCGTCGCGCAGGACGAGCGTCGGCGTGAGCGTCGTGCGCGGACGCCGGCCGGGCTCGAGCCGCGAGGCCGACGCCTCGTCGAGCCAGGCCATCTGCAGCCGCGTGCCGAGGCAGAACCCCAGGCCGGGGACGGTGGGGGACGACTGCAGCCAGCCCCCCGACGGCGTCGCGCTGATCATGTTGCCCCAGCGGTCCACGACGTCGAGGTGGCAGGTGTCGCCGCGCGTGCCGCCCGCGGCGTCGGGGACCGGGTCCACCTGGACGGTGGGCTCGCCGACGCCTGCCGCGGCGCCACCGCTCGGCGCGCCGGGCAACGACCCGGGCGGGGCGTCGGTGGCGTACTCGGTCAGCAGCGGCGGCAGCGACGGAGTGGCACGTCCGGGCACGGTCCCGGGGCGCAGCTCGTGCGACGCGCGTTCTCCGACGAGCCGTCGGCGCTCGGCGGCGTACGCCTCGGAGAGCAGGTGCTCGAGCGGCACGTCGTCGTCCCCGTACCAGACGTCGCGGTCCGCGAGCACGAGCTTGAGGGTCTCGAGCACCGTGTGCGCGCCCGTCTCCGTGGACGGGTCGAGCCGGTCGTCCTCGAAGCCGTCGAGGAGGCGCAGCGCCTGCAGCAGCGCGGGGCCCTGGCCCCACGCGGCGGTCTTGGCGACGGTGAACCCGCGGAAATCCACGGTGGCCGCGTCCTCGTACGAGGCGGCGAACGCGGCGACGTCCGCGGCAGTGAGCACGCCCGCGTGGTCGCGTCCGTCGGAGTGTCGGTGCGGCGTCGCCGCGAACTCCTCGACCGCGGACCCGACGAGGTCGCGCCAGGCCGCTCGGGCCGCGTCGATCGCCTGCTCGCGGGTCGAGCCGGCGGCCGCGGCGTCGTCCGCCGCGGAGACCAGCGCCTCGAGGACCGCGGCGTACTCGGGGTTGGTGCCGAGCTCACCGGGCCGCGGCGGCCGGCCGTCGGGCATCCAGCGCGCGGCCGACGTCGGCCAGTGCGCGGCGAAGAGGTCGGCGACGCGACCGATCGTGGCCGACACGGCGGCCAGGACGGGGTGGCCGTCGCGCGCGTAACCGATGGCGAAGCCCAGGACGTCGCGCAGCGTCCACGTGCCGTGGTCGCGCAGCAGGAGCAGCCAGGCGTCGACCGCACCGGGGACCGCCGCGGCGAGCATCCCCGACCCCGGCACGAGGTCGAGGCCCTCGGCGTCGCGGTAGTGCGCGATCGTCGCGCCGGCCGGGGCCGGACCCTGGCCGACGAGCACGCGGGCACGGCCGGGCTCGTCGGCCGTGGCGAACACGCCCGTCATGTCGCCGCCGGGGCCGTTGAGGTGCGGCTCGACGACGTGGAGCACGAACGCGGCCGCGACCGCGGCGTCGAACGCGGTGCCGTCGCGC
>JAPSLQ010000089.1 GCA_031180595.1 Isoptericola sp.
GACGCCTCGGCTCCGGAGAGCGTGCCGGGTCCGGAGATCGCCACGGGCCCGGCGTTCGAGCCCGTCCCGGACGTCGCTGCCTCGCCGGACGCCGCTGCCTCGCCGGACGAGGATGTGGCGGCGGACCTGGGGCCGAGCGTGGCGGAGCCGCCGCTGGAGGAGACGAGCGGCTACGGCCACCTGTGGGGCAGCACCGTGCACCGCGGCGTCGAGGCGGCCGCCGTGCGGCCCGAGGAGGAGGACGAGGCGGAGGCCGACGCGCCCGCTCCGGGCGCGTCAGAGCCGGCCGCCTCCGAGCGCGGCGGGTCCGAGCCCGGCGGGTCCGAGCCCGGAGCAGCCCGGTCCGGCGTGGCGGGCGGCGGGGAGGCGTCCTTCGACGTGGCGTCGTCGGAGGCCTCGCCCGAGACGATCGCGCCCGAGCCGGGGCCGGAGACGATCGCCGCCGAGACGGTGGCGCCGGAGACCCAGACGCCGGACGGCCCGGGCGACGACGTCGACGGCAGCACCGTCCTGTCGTCGGCGATTGCGGACCTGCGCGCTGCCGCGACACCTGCGGTCCAGGAGGCGCCCGCGGGCGCGCCGCCGGGTCCCGCGTTCGCGCCGAGCCCGGTAGCGGGGCGTCCGACGATCCTCGCCCGCACGTGCCCGGGCGGGCACCCGAACCCGCCGCAGCGCGACGACTGCGCCCGCTGCGGCCAGCCCCTCGTGGGCGAGGCCCGCCAGGTCCCGCGCCCGCCGCTCGGCGTCATGGCCGTCTCGGGCGGCGCCCGCATCACGCTCGACCGTCCGGTCGTCGTCGGCCGCCGTCCGCGCTCGCCGCGGTCCACGGGGGACGACCTGCCGCGGCTGGTCACGGTGCCGAGCCCCGAGCAGGACATCTCGCGCTCGCACGTGGAGGTGCGGCTCGAGGGCTGGCACGTCCTGGTGAGCGACATGAGCACGACGAACGGCACGACCCTGCTGCGCGCGGGCCAGCCCCCGATGCGGCTGCACCCGGGCGAGCCGGTGCTGGTCGTGTCGTCCGACGTCCTCGACCTCGGCGACGGCGTGACGCTCACGTTCGAAGGGATCGTCTGACGCGATGAGCCGCAAGCGTCCGCCGTCGCCGCCGCCCGTCATCGAGGGGTTCGAGTACGTCTCCCTCATCGGTTCGGGCGGGTTCTCCGACGTCTTCCTCTACCAGCAGCGCCGCCCGCGCCGCCGCGTCGCGGTCAAGGTGCTGCTCCACGAGTGGACGGGCGAGGGGCAGCGCGCCGCGTTCGACGCCGAGGCCGACCTCATGGCCACGCTGTCGAACCACCCCACGATCGTGACCATGTACGAGGCCGACGTCGCTTCCGACGGCCGCCCGTACCTCGCCATGGAGTACTGCTCGCGTCCGAACCTCGGCGCGCGCTACCGCTCCGAGCGCATGAGCGTGCCCGACGTGCTGCGGATCGGCGTCCAGGTCGCCGGCGCCGTCGAGACGGCGCACCGGCTCGGCATCCTCCACCGCGACATCAAGCCCGCGAACATCCTCGTCACCGAGTACGGTCACCCCGCGCTCACGGACTTCGGCATCTCCTCGACGCTCGACGACGCGGGCCGCGCGGAGGGCATGTCGATCCCGTGGTCCCCGCCCGAGTCGTTCGCCGAGCCGCCGCGCACGGGCATCGGGACGGACGTCTGGGGGCTCGCCGCGACGCTGTACTCGCTCCTCGCGTCGCGCTCGCCGTTCGAGGTGCCCGGCGGGTCGAACTCGAGCGCCGACCTCGTCGCCCGCATCGAGTCGGCGCCGCTGCGCCCGACCGGCCGCACGGACGTCCCGGCGTCGCTCGAGCGGGTCCTCGCCACGGCCATGGCGAAGACGCCCGAGGCGCGCTACCCGACGGCGCTCGCGTTCGCCCGTGCCCTGCAGCAGGTGCAGACGGAGCTCGCCTACGCCGTCACACCTGTCGACCTGCTCGACGAGCAGGGGCACGTCCAGGAGGACACCGTCGACGGACCGGCGGACGACGACGACCTCGGCACGCGGCTGCGCGAGGTGGTGTCGGTCGACCCGCGCGGTGCGTCGCCGGCGGCCCCGGGCCCGCGGGACGGCGGCCCCGCCGCGGTCCGGCCGGGGACGACGCCGGGCGCCGGTCGCGCGCCGGCCGGCGTGGCCACGGGGCCGGTCGTCGACGACGACCTCGGGGACACCGTCCACCGGTCGATGGCCTCGGCGTCGACGCCGGGCACGCAGAGCGCGAGCAGCCCGGACCTCGCACCAGCGCCGCAGCCCGAGGCGCCGGCGCGGCGAGGCGCGACGGGACTCGTGGCCGGCCTGCTCGTCCTCGCGGTCGCCCTGGTGGTGACGCTCGCGGTCGTCCTGTGGCCCGACGGCGGAGGCCCGCCCGAGGCGGAGCCGGACCGGACCGCCGGTGCCGACGTCGTCGACGACCCCGCGCCGCCCGCCGACAACCTCGGCGGCATCGTGCCGGCGGTGACCGACCTCGAGGGCGTCGACAACGGCGACGGCACCGTGACGTTCACGTGGGAGAACCCGGAGCCCCGCGACGGCGACACGTACGGCTGGAAGGTCCCCGACCCGCTCGAGGAGTCGCGCTACATCGAGGTCCTCGAGCCCACCAAGACGCTCGACGCGGACCCTTCGGGCCGCACGTGCATCGAGGTCGTCGTCAACCGGGACGGTTCGCCGTCCTTCGACGCGAGGGTGGCGTGCGTGCCATGAGCGAGCTGGCCATCGAGTTCGCGGGGGAGTGGTTCCGGCCCGAGCCCGGGGACGAGTTCGAGATCGGCCGCGAGGGCGACCTCGCGCTCGACGACAACCCCTACCTGCACCGCCGGTTCCTGCGCATCACGCACGACTCCGGCCTGTGGTGGCTCGCGAACGTCGGGGCGCGCCTGTCCGCGACCGTGTGCGACGCGGCCGGGGGCGTCCAGTCGTGGCTGTCCCCGGGCACGTCGCTGCCGCTCGTGTTCCCGTCGACGTCGATCGTGTTCACCGCCGGGCCGACGACGTACGAGCTGCTCGCGCGGCTCACGCCCGCCCCGTACTCGGAGATCCGCTCGGAGGAGCCGGAGGGCGGCGCGACGACGATCGGCATGATCCCCTTCACGACGAGCCAGCGGCAGCTCATCGTGGCGCTGTGCGAGCCCATGCTCCGTCGCGACGGCACGGGCCTGTCGGAGATCCCGTCGTCGTCGGAGGCCGCGGCGCGGCTCGGCTGGACCACCACGCGGTTCAACCGCAAGCTCGACAACGTCTGCGACAAGCTCGACCGGGTCGGCGTCAAGGGCCTGCGGGGCGGCAGCGGCGGGCTCGCGACCAACCGGCGCGCCCGCCTGGTCGAGTACGCGGTCGCGTCCCGCCTCGTGACCGCGGCGGACCTGCACCTGCTCGACATGACGACCGTGGAGGCCGAATGAGCCCCGACCCGGCGCGCCCGCGCCCGAGCACGCCGCAGCTCACGCTCACCATCGCCGTCGGAGCGGCCGCGGTCGCGTTCGTCGTCGTGGTGGCCGTCGGCCTGCTGCGCGACGGCGTGGGCACGGGTGACCCGCTCGACCCGTGGCGGGCGCTCGGGCGGGTGCTGACCGACCCCACCACGTGGCGGGTCGTCGGGCTCAGCGCCGCGCTCGGCGCCGCCGCGACCGCCCTGGCGCGGCTGCTCAGCAGGCGCTGAGACTCCCGCGACCGACCCCGGAACGACCGAAGGAGACCGATGCGCGTCAAGGTGACGCTGCGGCGCCCCGACAGCACGCAGGACGACGTCGTCATCACCGCGGACGCCGGTGCGACGATCGGCGAGGTCGCGTCGACCGTCGCGCGCGTCGACCCGCGCAGCCCCGCGCGCGACGGGGCCCGGCGCACGCTCGAGGCGCGCCTGCCCGGCCAGGAGCGGCCGGTGCGGCTGCCCGCCGACGCCGCGCTCGGCGAGGCGTGGATCGGGTCGGGTGCCGAGATCGCGGTCGTCGACCTCGACCGGCCGGGCTTCGACTACCCGGGCTCGCGCGACGTGCGCGCGACGCTGCACTTCGACGGCGGGCACACGATCGACCTGGCCGAGGGCAGCTGGGTCGTGGGTCGTGCGCCGTCGTGCGACGTCGTGCTGAGCGACCCGCTCGTGTCCAAGCAGCACCTGCGCATCGACGTCGGCGACGTCGTCGAGGTGGTCGACCTCGGCTCGGCGAACGGGCTCCTGGTCGACGGCGCGCACGTGCAGCGCCTGCGCATCGAGGGCCGGCAGAAGGTCGTCGTGGGCGACACGACCATGACGGTCGAGCGCCGCAAGCCCACCACGCTCACCGGTGTGGCGCCCAAGGCCGGGCCCGTGCCGTTCACGCGCTCGCCGCGCGTCGAGCCGCGCTACAAGGGCTCGGAGTTCGAGTCGCCCGAGGTCCCGCAGGAGACCGAGCCCAAGGACTTCCCGTACCTGCTGCTGCTCGCCCCGGTGCTCATGGGCGGGGCGATGTTCGTGGCGACCGGCCGCGTCATGGCGCTGATGTTCGTCTTCCTCGCGCCCATGATGATGATCGGCAACCACGTCACGCGCGGGCGTCAGGAGCGCAAGCGCAAGGAGCGCGACATCGCGCGCTTCGAGGAGCGGCTCGACGGCCTGCGCGACGCGCTCGCGGGCGAGGAGGAGACCGAGCGGTCGGTGCGGCTGCGGGAGGCGCCCGCGACGCAGCACGTCTTCGTCGAGGCCATGCGGCACGGGCCGCTGCTGTGGACGCGGCGCCCCGAGCACTGGAGCTTCCTCAACGTGCGCTTCGGCGTCGGGACGATGCCGTCGCGCAACTCGGTCAAGACGAGCGGCAAGGGCGCGCTCATCAAGGAGTACCAGGAGCGGCTCGACGCCGTGGTCGACCGGCACAAGGACGTCTCGGGCGTGCCCGTCGTCGAGAACTTGTACGACGCCGGCGCGCTCGGCTTCGCCGGCCCGCCCGCGCAGGTGATCGGGAGCCTGAACGCCACGCTCCTGCAGCTGACCGGCCTGCACGCGCCGTCCGAGCTCGTGGTCACGGGCATGGTCAGCCCCGTGTGGACCTCGCACCTGCAGTGGCTCACGTGGATCCCGCACACGTCGTCGGCGCACAGCCCGATCGAGGGCCACCACCTCGCGGACTCCGCCAGCGGCGCGGCGCGCCTCGTCGCCGAGCTCGAAGAGCTCGTGACCACACGGCTGCGTGCGCAGCGCGGCGGCGTGCGGCGCCGCGGGGCCGTCGACGACGACGCCGCCGCGCTCGAGCGGGGCGCCGACGTCGGCAGCACGGGCCACGAGGTGGGCACCAAGTCCCCCGTGCCGGCCGTCGTCGTCATCATCTCCGACGACATCGACGTCGACCGGGCCCGGCTGGTGCAGCTCGCCGAGCAGGGCCCCGACGCCGGCGTGTACCCGCTGTGGATCGCCGCCGACACCTCCGGCCTGCCCGCGGCGTGCCGCACGTTCGTCGACCTCGGTGAGCACGGCCCGCGCGTCGGCATGGTGCGCCTCGGCCGCTGGGTCGACGACGTCGAGCTGGAGCTCGTCGACGCGCCGACCGCGCTCGAGTACGGGCGCCGCCTCGCGCCCGTGTACGACGCCGGGGCGATCGTCGAGGACGCGAGCGACCTGCCGCGGTCGATCACCATGCCCGCCCTGCTGGGCCACGACCTCTTCGAGGACCCCCGCGCGGTGCTCGAGCGCTGGCGGCAGAACCAGTCGGTCTACGACCGCACCGCCCCGCGGCCGCGCAAGCGTGCCGGGAGCCTGCGCGCGATCGTGGGCTCGGCGGGCGTCGACGCGCAGCACCTCGACCTGCGCGCGCAGGGACCGCACGCGCTCGTCGGTGGCACCACGGGCGCCGGGAAGTCGGAGTTCCTCCAGGCCTGGGTGCTGGGCATGGCCGCGGAGTACAGCCCGGACCGCGTGACGTTCCTGTTCGTCGACTACAAGGGCGGCTCGGCGTTCGCCGACTGCGTCAACCTGCCGCACTGCGTCGGCCTCGTCACCGACCTGTCGCCGCACCTCGTGCTCCGGGCGCTGACGAGCCTGCGCGCCGAGCTGCACCACCGAGAGCACCTCTTCAACCGCAAGAAGGCCAAGGACCTGCTCGAGCTCGAGAAGCGTGGCGACCCGGAGACCCCGCCGGCGCTCGTCATCGTGATCGACGAGTTCGCGGCGCTCGTGGGCGACGTGCCGGAGTTCGTCGACGGCGTCGTCGACGTCGCGCAGCGCGGCCGGTCGCTGGGCATCCACCTCATCATGGCCACGCAGCGGCCGGCCGGTGTCATCAAGGACAACCTGCGCGCCAACACCAACCTGCGCGTGGCGCTGCGCATGGCCGACGAGTCCGACTCGACCGACGTCGTCGACATCAAGGACGCCGCGCACATCGACCCGGGCATCCCCGGCCGCGGGCTGGTCAAGACGGGTCCGGGCCGCGTCCAGGCGTTCCAGTCGGGCTACGCGGGCGGCTGGAGCACGCGTGCGCCGGAGCGCACCGCGGTCGAGGTGGCCGGCCTGCACTTCGGGCGCGAGGAGCGCTGGGAGGAGCCCGTCGTCGACTCCGGTCGCGACGACGACGTCGACCTCGGGCCCAACGACCAGCAGCGGCTCGTCGCGCGCGTCACCGAGGCCTTCCAGATGGGCGGGCTCCCGGCGCCCCGGCGCCCGTGGCTCGACTCGCTCGCCGACGTCTACGACCTCACCCGGCTGCACCAGCGCACGGACGCCGAGCTGCTCGTCGGTGTCGCCGACATCCCGGAGCACCAGGCCCAGCGGCCCGTCTACTTCGTGCCCGACCTCGACGGCCACCTCGGCGTCTACGGCACCGGTGGCGCGGGCAAGAGCACGGCCCTGCGCACCATCGCCGCGGCTGCCGGGATCACGCCCCGCGGCGGCCCCGTGCACGTCTACGGGCTCGACTTCGCGGCCGGCGCGCTGCGGATGCTCAACGCGCTGCCGCACGTGGGCACGGTCGCGCGGGGCGACGACACCGAGCGGGTCGTCGGCGTCATGCGCATGCTGCGCGACGAGCTCGCACGGCGCGGCGAGGACTTCGCCGCCGTCGCGGCGTCGAGCGTGACGGAGTTCCGCCGGATCACCGGCCGGGCCGACGTCCCGCGGATCCTCCTGCTCGTCGACGGCTTCCCGGCGTTCCGCGACGACTTCGAGACGGGGGCCGGACGGGCCGAGTGGTTCGACGCCTTCCGCGACATCCTCAACGACGGGCGCGGGCTCGGCATGCACGTCGTCTTCACCGCGGACCGCTCCGGGGCGGTGCCCACGTACGTGCGCTCGATGGTCCAGCGCAACCTGCTGCTGCGCATGACCGACGACGGGTTCCTGGCCTTCAACGCGCCGCGCGACGTCGTCACCGCGGAGTCGCCGGCCGGCCGGGCCCTGCTCGACGGCCTGGAGGTGCAGGTCGCGGTCGTCGGCGGGACCACGTCGGTGTCCGCGCAGGCGGCGGCGACCGAGAAGCTCGGTGCGTCGATGCGGGCCGCGGGCGTGGGCGAGGCGCCCGCGGTGCGGGTCCTGCCGACGGAGTACCCGGCCACGGACCTGCCGGACCACGTCGACGGCCGGCCGGTGCTCGGGCTCGAGGGCATCGGCCTGTCGCCGCAGCCGTTCGACCCCACGGGCACCGTCGTCGTCGCAGGCCCGCCCGGATCCGGCCGGAGCAACGCGCTCGTCACGATCGCCCAGGCGGTGCGCCGGGCGAACCCGGAGGCGCGGTTCTACCTCTTCGGCCAGGCGCGGTCCGCGATCGCGGGCGCGCTGCCGTGGGAGGAGGTCGCCAGCGGGCCGGACAAGGTCGCGGCCCTGGCCAAGGACCTGCTCGCCGCCGTCCAGGACGAGGACACCGCGCCGGGCGTCGTCGTCGTGATCGAGGGCATCAACGACTACCTCCAGTCGCCCGCCGACAAGCCGATCCAGGACCTCACCAAGGCGATCCGGAACAGCGACCACCTGCTGGTCGCGGAGGCCGAGACCGCCGCGTGGACCTCCACCTGGCCGCTGCTGTCGGAGGTGAAGAACGGGCGCCGCGGACTGCTGCTGCAGCCCGAGAACCTCGACGGGGACACGATCCTCAAGACGTCGCTGCCCCGCACGGGCAAGGGAGAGTTCCCCGTCGGGCGCGGCGCCTGGGTCGCGCGCGGCAAGCACGCGCGCGTCCAGCTGCCGCTCGTGCTGGGCGCCGGCGAGGGATGACGGCGGCGATGGGGAGTTCTCCCCATCGCGCAAGACGGTCGCTCCCGGCTAGCGTTCAGGCAGCCGGCGAGGCGAACGGGCGAGTAGGAAGGGGGCGATGAGGCGTGGCGGATCTCGTGCTGAACATGGACGACCTCACGACGCTCGCGGAAGACCTGAAGACCATCAAGGAAGAGCTGGCCGACGCCGACGCGAACGCGGCGGACGCGGCGGACGCGACGGGCCACGACGAGCTCCGGGACAAGGTCAACGACTTCGCCGACAAGTGGCGCATCAAGCGCGAGGAGATGCTCGCTGACGTCACGACGCTCAGCGACATGATCAACCAGATCGTCGAGAACTTCGGCCAGGTGGACCGCGACCTCGCCAAGGCGCTCGAGGACTCGGCCGGCAAGGCGTAGGGGGAGACGTGGGCGACACCCAGTGGGAAGAGCTCGAGGGCAGGCCGTACACGGTCGCGGCCAAGGGCCGGCGCTACCAGGAGATCGCCGAGGCGATCCAGCGGTCGACGTCGAGCCTGCGGGCGATCGAGGACGAGATGGGCAACACCTCGCTCGCCCTCGACAAGACGCGCAAGCTCGCCGGCGACGTCCGCGACAGCATCGAGAAGGCACGGGTCCGGTACCAGGACACCGGCGAGGCGCTCGAGACCTACGGTGACGCGCTGCGCACGGCGAAGTACGACCAGGCGGACCCTGCCGCCGAGAAGCTCCGGACGCTGCGCGCCGACCTCGCCGACGCCGAGACGGCCGCGCGCTCGGCCCAGACCGCC
Source organism: Isoptericola sp. (assembly GCA_031180595.1). Lineage (GTDB taxonomy): Bacteria > Actinomycetota > Actinomycetes > Actinomycetales > Cellulomonadaceae > Isoptericola. The sequence continues at coordinate 8,953 of JAPSLQ010000089.1, forward strand.
CTGGACGACCTGCCGTCCGACGCGACCCCCGCCGAGACGTCGGCCGCGAACAACGCGGCGAGCACCGCGGAGGGCACCGTCTCCGGCCTGCGGACCCAGGTCACGCAGTACGAGACCCAGTGGCAGGACGGCAAGGACGCGAAGGACTCGGCCGCGCGCTCCGCGATCGAGAAGATCGACGAGGTCGTCAACGGCAAGAAGACGAACGGTCTCAAGGACGGGTTCTGGGACAAGGTCGGCGAGATCGCCGCGGGCATCTACAAGGTGTTCAAGATCATCTGCGACATCGCCGGGATCCTGGCGATCTTCCTCTCGTGGGTGCCGATCCTCGGACAGATCCTGCTCGTCCTGGCCGCGATCGGCTCGCTCCTGGCGATCATCGAGGGGATCGTCAAGATAGCCCGGGACGGCTTCAGCTGGGGCGCGCTCATCGGCATCGGCCTCGGCGTCATGGGTCTGTTCGGCGGCCGCGCGATCGGCGCCCTGGCCAAGTACGCCAAGGCGCGCTCGGTGGTCCAGACGGCGAGCCGGATGTCGCCGCAGGCCGCGAAGCTGAAGTTCGGCTCCACGCTCCTCAAGAGCTCGCGCCGCACGTTCGCCATGACCCCGGGCCAGCGCGTCACCGACGTGCTGAAGTCCCCGTTCCTGCGCTCGTCGACCGACAAGGCGATCGCCGGTCTGGCCAAGAACGGCGAGCTCGGCAAGGCGCTCTCCACCTGGCGCGGAGCTCAGTTCCCGCTGCCCTACAAGGACGGTGCCATGCGGTTCGCCGTCGGGAACGGCGACGTGGCCGACATGCTCACGCACTTCAGCCAGACCGGCCTGCACATCGACAACGTGACGTCGAACGCGCAGGCGATCGCGTCGGTCGCCGCGGTGACGCACCAGATGGCAAACCTGGGCAACAACATGTACAAGCTCGGGACGGACATCAACGGGGGCAACGCCTGGGGAGCGGCGGACACCGCCAACTCGGTCGTGACCCAGCCCGCGGGCGGGGCGTGGGGCAACATCACGGGCATCCCGATGAAGGTCAACTCGTGGTTCGGCGGCTGACGTACGGCATGATCGAGCGCATGGTCACGAGCATGGACGCGAGCATGGACGCGGGGCGCGTCCGGTGAGCCGTCAGATCGCCGGCTTCGAGCTGCGGCTGCCCGACGACTGGCACGAGGTGCCCGACGGCGTCCCGGACGTCGCCGGGTGGGCACGCACGACGGCGGAAGGCCTCGTCGAGGCGGCCGGTGCCGACGGCCTGGTCGCGGTGCAGGCGGCGGACGCCGCCGACGTGCTGGCCGAGCAGCTGACCGAGGTCGCGGCCGTCGTGCAGGGGACCGGGATCGCGGCGCTCCGGACGGCGGTGCTCGTGCGGCACCCGGAGCGCGGGGTCGTCGACGCGATGATCACGCTCGTCGCCCAGCAGGGCCTGAGCGCCGAGGAGTTCGCGCACCAGCTCGCCGAGACGGTCGAGGCCGCGACGGAGCCCGAGCCCGTCTACGCGGGGCAGGTCACGGGGTCGGTCGACGCCGGCGAGGTGGCGGGCGTGCACCTCGTCCTCGGCCACGAGGCACAGGACGACCTCGGCGAGGGAGTCGCCCTCCTCGAGGAGCGCGTGGTGCTCGGCGTCTTCCCGCCGGAGACGGCCGACATGGTGGAGGTGACGGCGATCGCGCGCAGCGTGGGATCGTTCGACGACATGCCGCAGGCGATGATCGACGTCCTGGCCGGCCTCTCGATCGACAGCGAGCCGCTCTCGTGACCCGCGAGGTCACGTCGCGGGCCGGCGGCCTGCGCATCGTCGTTCCGGGCACGTGGGCCAACGTCCCCGTCGACGACCCGGCCCGTGCGGCGGCGTTCGTCAAGCGCCTGGTCAAGGAACGGGTCGGCACCGCCGACCGCCTGGCCCGCGTGCGACGCGAGGCGACGCAGGAGCTGCTCGTCAGCGCGCGTGACGCGGCGACGATCGGGGTGCACACGTACCTCGTCTCGCTCGAGCTCCTCCCGGGCGTCCCGTTCCCCGCGGCGCTCATGATGCTCGACGAGGAGTGGCCCGCGGCGGTCGGTGCGCCCGCCACCACCGACGACGTGCGCGCTGCGCTGACGGCGGCCTACCCGTCCGGCGAGGTGGCCGTGCAGCGCAACGGCCCGGTCGCCCGCGTCGTCGAGATGACCGACGGCCGCACGGGCGAGGGGGAGGAGTCCGTGGACGTCCGGTCGATGCGGCTCGAGTACCACGTGCCGTACCCCGACCGCTCGCGGCTGCTCTTCGTGCGCGTGAACGTCCCCAACATCCCCGCCGCCGAACCGTTCGCCACGCTCTTCGACGAGATCGTCGACTCGATCACCTTCCTCGCCGCGGGCGACCCCGACGCGAACG
>JAPSLQ010000090.1 GCA_031180595.1 Isoptericola sp.
TCGGTGTCGAGCGCGCCCGGTGCCGGGAGCAGCCCGACCGGCGAGTGCACGGCACCCGCGTCGGTCCGCAGCCCGCGCGCGCGGTCGATCTGGGTGACGATCCACTCGACGACGCGGGCGTTCTCGCCGAAGCCGGGCCACAGGAACTTCCCGTCGCGACCCTTGCGGAACCAGTTGACCTGGAAGACCTTCGGCCGCCGGTCCGGGTCCAGGCCGCGGCCGACCTCGAGCCAGTGCGCCCAGTGGTCCGCCATGTTGTAGCCGCAGAACGGCAGCATGGCGAACGGGTCACGGCGCAGCTCGCCGACCGTGCCCTCGGCGGCGGCGGTCTGCTCGGACGAGATGGTCGCGCCCATGAACACGCCGTGCTCCCAGCTGAGCGCCTGGGTCACGAGCGGCACGTTCGTCGCGCGGCGCCCCCCGAACACGATCGCGTCGACGGGCACGCCGGCCGGGTCCTCCCAGCTGTCGGCGATGGTGGGGCACTGGGCGGCCGACACGGTGAAGCGCGAGTTCGGGTGCGCGGCCGGGCGGCCGGAGTCGGGCGTCCAGTCCTGACCCTGCCAGTCGACCAGGTGCGCCGGGGGTTCGGCGGTGAGGCCCTCCCACCAGACGTCGCCGTCGTCGGTGAGGGCCACGTTCGTGAAGATGACGTCGTGCGTCAGCGTCTCGACGGCGGTCGGGTTGGTCTCGACGCCCGTGCCCGGCGCGACGCCGAAGAAGCCCGCCTCGGGGTTGATCGCCCGCAGCGACCCGTCCGGGCCGGGGCGCATCCACACGATGTCGTCGCCGATCGTCTCGACCGTCCAGCCCGGGATGGTCGGCCGGAGCATCGCGAGGTTGGTCTTGCCGCACGCGCTGGGGAACGCGGCCGCGAGGTGGTACTGCCGGCGCTCGGGCGACGTCACGCGGACGAGCAGCATGTGCTCGGCGAGCCAGCCCTCGTCGCGCGCCATCGCCGAGGCGATGCGCAGCGCGAAGCACTTCTTGCCGAGCAGCGCGTTGCCGCCGTACCCCGAGCCGTACGACCAGATCTCCCGCGTCTCGGGGTAGTGGACGATGTACTTGGTCTCGTTGCACGGCCAGGGCACGTCCGCCTGCCCGGGCGCGAGCGGGGCCCCGACGGAGTGGACCGCCGGCACCCACTGCTGGCCGGCGCCGACGAGGTCGAGCACCTCGGCCGAGACGCGCGTCATGACGTGCATCGACACGACGACGTACGGGGAGTCGGTGATCTCGATGCCGACCTGGGAGATCGGGCCGCCGACCGGTCCCATGGAGAACGGCACCACGTACATGGTGCGGCCCCGCATGGCACCGGCGAAGACCTCGCGCAGCTCTGCGCGCATCTCGTCGGGCGCCCGCCAGTTGTTCGTGGGCCCCGCGTCCTCCTCGCGCCGCGAGCAGATGAACGTGCGCGACTCGACGCGCGCGACGTCCGACGGGTCGGAGCGCGCGAGGTAGGAGCCCGGGCGCTTCTCCTCGTTCAGCCGGATCAGCGTCCCGGCGTCGACCATGAGGTCGAGGAGCCGCTGCTTCTCGGCGTCCGACCCGTCGCACCACACGACCTCGTCCGGCTGTACCAGCTCGGCGATCTCGGCGACCCAGGCGCGCGGGTCGACCGGGCGTGCCGCGGCGGGCAGGCCGCCGGTCGAGCCCGCGGGTGCGACGTCGGGGACGAGCTCGGCGAGAGCGAGTCGGGTGCGGCGCGGGTTCGCTGTGAAGGTCATGTCGTGCTCCATCCGTCAGGGGAGGTCCTGCTTCCAGGGTGCTCCGGTTCTCGACGGCTTACCAGCCATCCAGCCGTGAAGTTCGGCCGATCTTCACGTATGGTGAATCCATGTCTGCGACGCAGCCGGACCGCCGCACGAAGCCGTCGCCGCCGTCGGCCGCCGCCGAGGCGCGGGCGGGCACCGACCCGCCCGACCTCATCACGCTCGGCCGCCGCATCCGGCACGCCCGCACGTCGCGCGGCCTCACGCTCGACGCCCTCGGCGAGCGCGTGGGCTCGGCCCCGAGCCTGCTCTCGCTCGTCGAGAACGGGCGCCGCGAACCGCGCCTGTCGCTGCTGCGCTCGATCGCGGACGCGCTCGACGTGCCGCTCGCCGACCTGCTCGCGGACGAGCCGCCGTCGCGCCGCGCCGAGCTCGAGATCGCGCTCGAGCGAGCCCAGCGCGGACCGCTGTTCGGCGCGCTCGGCCTCCCCGCGATCAAGCCGAGCCAGAAGCTGCCGACGCCCGTGCTCGAGCAGCTCGTCGGCCTGCACGCGGAGCTCGCGCGCCGCGAGGAGGAGGCGATCGCGACGCCCGAGGAGGCGCGGCGGGCCAACACCGAGCTGCGCCTCGAGCGTCAGGCCCGCGACAACCACATGCCGCAGATCGAGGCGCTGGCCGAGGACATGACCCGCCGCGCGGGGTACGCGGGCGGCGCGCTCATGCACCGGACGGTCGCCCGCATGGCCGAGGCCCTGGGCCTGACGATCCTGCACGTCGACGACCTGCCGCGCTCCGCACGGTCGGTCACGGACTGGCGCAACGGGCGGATCTACCTCCCGCCGGCGTCGATCCCGGGCGGCCACGGCCTGCGCTCGCTCGCGCTGCAGGCGATCGCGCACCGTGTGCTCGGGCACGAGCGTCCGCGCTCGTACGCGGAGTTCCTGCGCCAGCGCGTCGAGATCACGTACTTCGCCGCCGCGTGCCTCATCCCGCAGTCGTTCGCCGTCGACTTCCTCTCGCAGCGCAAGCGCGAGAAGGACCTCGCGGTCGAGGACTTCCGCGACGCGTTCGGCGTCACGCACGAGGCGGCGGCGATGCGGCTGACCAACCTCGCGACCGTGCACCTCGGCATCCCGCTGCACTTCCTGCGCGTGGGCGACGACGGCGCGCTCTTCCGCGGGTACGCGAACGACGGGCTGCCGCTGCCGATGGACGTCACGGGCGCGATCGAGGGCCAGCTCGTGTGCCGGTGGTGGCCCGGCCGAGAGGCGTTCGCGCGCCGGGACCGGGCGACCGAGTCCTACCAGTACACCGACACCCCGGCCGGCACGTTCTGGGACTCCGTCCAGGCGGGTGCCACGGCCGACGGGCGGCAGTTCTCGGTCACCGTCGGCGTGCCGTACGCGCACGCCAAGTGGTTCCGGGGCCGCGACAGCCAGGTGCGCAGGACGTCCACGTGCCCCGACCCCGCGTGCTGCCAGCGGCCCCCGGCGAACCTCATCGAGCGGTGGGAGGGCGTGTCCTGGCCCAGCGCCCGCATGCACCAGCAGGTCCTCGCCGCGTTGCCGCGGGGCGTGTTCCCGGGCGTGGACGACACCGAGGTCTACTCGTTCCTCGAGCGGCACGCCCCGACCGACCCCGCGACGCCGCCGCGGTGAGCACCCTGCTGGTGCGGGTGTCGGACCTGCCGGGCGGTCCGACGTCGCCCGGGTACCCCGCGGCCCGTGCCCGGCTGATCGCCGGCGCCCTGGCCGCCGTCGGCCTCGACGGTCTCGACACCGGCACCCTCGTGCGGCGGTGCCGGACGTGCGGCGGCACCGACCACGGCAAGCCCGAGGTCGCCGCGGCGCTCGCGGCCGGCTGGCACGTCAGCGTGGCGCACACCGCGACCCGGCTCGCGGTGGCCGTGGCCGACGCCCCGTGCGGGGTCGACGTCGAGGACGTGGCCGCGGTCGGCCGCGCGCCCGTCGCGGCGGTGCTGCTCGCACCCGACGAGGCGCCGCGGAGCCAGGACCGGCCCGACGCCGAGGCGCTCGCCCGCGTGTGGGTGCGCAAGGAGGCGCTGCTCAAGGCGACCGGCCACGGCCTGGCGGTGGAGCCGTCGCGGATCACCCTCGGCCCGCCCGGCGAGGCGCCGGCGCTGCTGCGCTGGGACGGGCCGGGCCCCCGGCCGCACCGCACGGTCTGGTTCGAGTCGGTCCTTGCGGAGGCCCCACGCGCCCTCGTCGCGGCCGTCGCTCTCCCCGCCGGGTGAGCCGCCGCCCGGCCGGTCAGGCGGGTGGACCGTCAGGAGTGGCGGACCGGCAGCTCCGGGAGAGGCTCCCCGTCCAGCCAGGCGTCCAGCACCGCCGCGTCGGCCCCGGCCCGTCCGACGAGCGCGCGGAGGTCCGCCGTCGTCGCGTGCGCGTGGCGGAACCGCGCGGTCCAGGTGCGCAGCAGGTCGAAGAACGCCTGGTCGCCGAGCGACAGGCGGAGGGAGTGCAGCGTCAGCGCGCCGCGCTTGTACACGCGGTCGTCGAACATGCGCTCCGGTCCCGGGTCGGTCAGGACGAGGTCCTGCGGCAGGCTCGCCAGGCGGGCGTGGTGCTCGCGCGCCAGCTCGTCGGCCGTCGGCCCGCCCGACGCCTCGGACCACAGCCACTCCGCGTAGCAGGCGAAGCCCTCGTTGAGCCAGATGTCCCGCCACGCCCGCACCGAGACGCTGTTGCCGAACCACTGGTGGGCGAGCTCGTGCGCCACGAGCCGGTCCGACCGTCGCGAGCCGTCCAGGTGGTTCGCGCCGAACACAGACGCGCCGTGGGCCTCGAGCGGGATCTCGAGCGTGTCGGGCGTGACCACGACGGTGTAGCCGGCGAAGGGGTACGGACCGAACATCTCCTCGAACGCGGCGAAGAGCTCGTCGTGCCGCGCGAGGTCGTGCGCGACGTCGTCGGCCTGGTCGGCCGCGCGCGCCGCGCGGCCGCGCGCGCCCAGCGGGACGACGTCGTACCGGCCCACCTGCACCGTCGCCAGGTAGGTGCACATCGGCTCCGTGCGCGCGAACCTCCAGGTGCGCGTGGCCGCACGCCGGACGACCTCCCGGACCGGCGCGTTCGCGACCACGGAGTAGGGGGCGTCCGTCGTGAACGTCAGGTCGAACGTGGCCTTGTAGCCCGGGTGGTCGTTGCACGGGAACCAGGTCGGCGCGCCGTCCGGCTGCCCGGCGACGAGGACGCCGGCGTCGAGCTCCTCCCACCCGACCTCACCCCACGGGCCCGTGGCCGGGGCGGGGTTGCCCGCGTACGTGACGGCGAGGTCGACCGACTCGCCGGCGTCGAGCCGTCGCGGGAGGGTGGCACGGACCGAGCGGTTCTTCTGCGCGTACCGCACGCGGCGTCCGTCGCACTCCACGCGCGACACCCTCAGCCCGGCGAGGTCCAGACGCACCTGCGCGAGCGGCTCGACGGCACGCACGCGCAGGCGGGCCACGCCCTCGAGGCGGTTGGGCTCGACCCGGTAGCGCAGGTCCAGGTCGTAGTGGTCGACGACGTAGTCCCGCGCACCGTGGTGCGGGAGGTACGGGTCGGGGTCCGTCGTCCGGGTCTGCGGCATGTCGCGTGAGCCTACCGAGCGGTCGTCGGCCGGGCCGCCCGCTCGGGCGTCGACCACGGCGAGACCGGGTTGCCCTGCCACCGGGAGCCGGCGGGCAGCACCTCGCCGCGCATCACGAGCGACGCCGGTCCCGCGACCGCGGCGCGGCCCAGGCGCGCCGCGGGCAGCACGACCGAGTGCGGACCGACGGTCGCGCCGGCCTCGAGCTCGACGCCGTCCAGGCTCATCACCCGGTCGTGGAACAGGTGCGTCTGCAGCACGGTGCCCCGCCCGACGGCGGTGCCGTCGCCGAGCGTGACCAGGTCGCTCTCGGGCAGCCAGTAGGTCTCGCACCAGACGCCGCGCCCAACCTGCACGCCCATGGTCCGGAGCCACACGTTGAGCAGCCAGGTACCGAGGACGTGGTCGGCGAACCACGGTGCGGCCACGACCTCGGTGAAGGTGTCGGCGAGCTCGTTGCGCCACACGAAGCTGCTCCACAGAGGATGGTCGCCCGCGCGGAACCGCCCGACGAGCAGCCACTTCACGCCCGACGTGAGGAGTGCCGCGACCAGCCCGGCGAGCAGGAGCGCCAGCCCCCCGGCCACGCCCGCCCACGCCCATCCCCACGCCCGTGCGGCCTCGAGCAGGGCGACGGCGACGCCCGCGGCGAGCGCCGCGGCGACGACGACGGCCACCAGGCGCAGCACCTCGACGGCCCCGCGGGCCCGCAGCAGGCCGGGGTCCGGGGCGTAGGTCAGGCCCTCGTCGGTGGAGGCGCCGACGTTGCGGGGCAGGCGCGTCGGCGGGCTCCCGATCCAGGACGACCCCTTGCGCGCCTTGTGGGGTGCGGCGGACAGCACCGCGACGAGCCCGTTCTTCGGGACCGAGCGCCCGGGCGCCGTGATGCCGGAGTTGCCGAGGAACGCGCGCCGGCCGACCTTCGCACGGGCGACGCGCAGCCACCCGCCGCCCAGCTGGTACGGCGCGACCATGGTGTCGTCGGCGAGGAACGCGCCGTCGGACGCCTCGATCATGGTGGGGATGCCCACGACGGTCGACGCCTCCACGTGCTTGCCGACGGTCGCCCCGAGCAGGCGCAGCCACCCCGGCGTGAACACGCTCGAGTACAGGGGGAACAGCGCGGTGCGCGCCGCGTCCATCACGCGCTGGGTGCACCAGGCCTGCCACCCGACCCGGCTGCGCACGGGATGGAAGCCGGGCGTCATCCGGACGCTCAGCAGCCGGACCAGCACGAGCGTGAGCGCCGCGTAGACGGCGAAGGCCGCCAGGGCCGCGAGGGGGAGCCGGGCCGCCGCGGCCGCGAGCTCCGACGCCGGCGTGGAGGCGCCGTCGGGCCCCGCCCCGCCGAGCAGCACGAGCACCCCGGCGGCGATCGCGGCGACCGGGTGCAGCGCCAGCACGACGCCGCCGGCGCCGTACGCCCACACCCATGCCCTCCCGCGGGGCGGACGCTCGTCCGGCCACGGGTGCTTGACCGTGCTGCGGCGGCGGGTCGCCGGCGAGCCCTCCCAGTACTCGTCGCGGCCCGTGGGCCCGACGACGGCGGACCCGGCCGCGACGTCGGTCCCGCGGCGCACCCGTGCCCCCGGGAGGAGCACGCTGCGCGCACCGACCGTCGCGCCGCGCGCGATGGTGACGGTGCCGACGTGCAGCGTGTCGCCCTCGAGCCAGTGCCCGGCGAGGTCGACCTCGGGCTCGACGGCCGCACCGTCGCCGACCCGGAGCATCCCCGTCACCGGGGGCAGCGTGTGCATGTCCACGCCGCGGCCGACGCGGGCGCCGAGGGCGCGGGCGTAGAGGCCCACGAACGGTGCGGCGGCGACGGTCAGGCCGCCGAGCGCGTCGACGAGCTGCTCGGCGAGCCAGAGTCGCCGGTGGACCGACCCGCCGCGCGGGTACGTCCCCGGCTGGACGCCGCGCAGCAGCAGGCGGGCGGCAAGGGCGGCCACGCCGAGCCTGCCGGGGCTCACGAGCAGCAGCCACGCGAGGCCGAGCCATGCCCACGAGACCGCCGGCAGCCCGCCCAGCACGCGGGCGACCCCGCCGTCGTCGGCCAGCCACCCGGCGTCGAGCGCGAGCCGTGCGAGCGCGACGGCGAGCGCCGCCCAGGTGGCCCACCGCAGCCCGGCGAGGACACGCAGGAGGACGAGCGCGGTCTGCTGGAAGACGTGGGTCCCGGCGGGCGTGAGCGGCACCGGTCGCGCGGCGACGTCGTGGGTCCGGGCGTCGCCCGCGGCCGCGCCGTACTCGGTGTCGAGGTGGTCGGCGAGCTCGGCGAGGACCGGGTGCGCGTACAGGTCGGCCACGGTCGCCGCCGGGTAGCGCGCCCGGACCGCCGAGACGGCCTGGGCCGCGGTGAGGCTGCCGCCGCCGAGGTCGAAGAAGTCGTCGTCCGGGTCGGTGGGGGCGACGCCCAGGACGCCGGCCCAGATCTCGCCCAGCCAGGTCGCGGTCGGGCCGCCGAGGTCCGCGGCGGGTGCGCCGTCGGGCGCGCCGCCGGGCCCGGCCTCCGGGCCGGTGCCGGGCAGCGGCCACGGCAGCGCGTCGCGGTCGACCTTGCCGCTCGTGCGGGTGGGGATGTCGTCGACCACCCCGAGCAGGGGCACGAGGGCCGGGGGAAGCACCCCGCGCAGGTGGGCGGTGAGCGCGGCCGGGTCGAACGTCGCGGCGTCCTTGGGGACCACGTAGCCGACGATCACCTGGTTGCCCGCCCTGGCGTCGCGCACCGCGGCCGCGGCGGCCGACACCTGCGGCGCGGCCAGCAGCGCGGCGTCGATCTCGCCGAGCTCGATGCGGCGCCCGCCGACCTTGACCTGGTCGTCCGCGCGTCCGACGAACACGAGCCCGGCGGGATCGTTGACCACGAGGTCGCCCGACCGGTACGCCCGCTCCCAGCCGACGGAGTCGAGGGGCGCGTACTTCTCGGCGTCCTTGACCGGGTCCAGGTACCGCCCGAGCCCGACGCCGCCGATCACCAGCTCGCCCGTGGCACCCTCGGCGACCGGCTCGCCCGCCTCGTCGACGACGACCAGGTCCCAGCCGTCCAGCGGCAGACCGATGCGGACCTCGCCGACGCCGTCCAGCGGCGCTGCGCAGGCGACCACGGTGGCCTCCGTGGGCCCGTAGGTGTTCCAGACCTCACGGCCGTGGCCGCTGAGCCGGGCGGCGAGCTCGGGCGGCACGGCCTCGCCGCCGAAGATGAGCAGCCGCACACGCTCGAGGTCCGCGGCCGGCAGCAGGCCCGCGAGCGTCGGGACCGTGGAGATCACGGTGATGCCCTGCTCGGCCACCCACGGCCCGAGGTCGAGGCCGGTGCGGACGAGCGCGCGGTCGGCCGGGACCAGGCAGGCGCCGTGGCGCCAGGCGAGCCACATCTCCTCGCAGCTCGCGTCGAACGCCACCGACAGGCCGGCCAGCACGCGGTCGCCCGGTCCCAGCGGTGCGTCCTGGAGGAAGAGCCGGGCCTCGGCGTCCACGAACGCCGCGGCGCTCCGGTGCGTGACCGCGACGCCCTTCGGCGTGCCCGTCGAGCCGGAGGTGAAGATGATCCAGGCGTCGTCGTCGGGGCGCGGGGGCTGCGGCCTCGTCGGCGCGCGCGGGGTGGAGCCTGGACCGGCGGTGACGGCTCCGTCGTCGCCGAGCACCGCGACGACGGCGGCCTCCCCGAAGACGAGGTCGGCGCGCTCGTCCGGGTCGTCGCGGTCGACCGGCACGTAGGCGGCGCCGGCGCGCAGGACGGCGAGGATCGCCAGGTACAGGTCCGCCCGGCCCGAGGTGGCCCGCACCCCCACGCGGTCGCCGCGCCGGACGCCGTGCTCCGCGAGGGCGTGCGCGCGCCGCTGGACCTCGGCGAGCGCCTCGCGGTACGTCCAGACCTGGGTGCCGTCGTCGATCGCCGGAGCGTCGGGGTGCGCCTCGGCCGTCGCCTCGAAGATGTCGACGAGCGTGCGCGGTGCCGGCGCGCGACCACCCGCACGCAGGTCGTGGAGCGTTGCCGCCACAGGGTTCCTCTCGCCGCCCAGGACGAACCGACCGCCGCCCGGGGGGCATGGTACGGACGCCAGGTGTCCGCGAGGTGGCCGGGACCTGTCCACGGGGTGTGCCCTCCCGAGCACCGCGCTACCTCGGCGAGCCGGGCGCTACCTCGGCGGACCGGGCGCTACCTCGGCGAGGCGCCGCGGGCGTCCATGCGCTCGAGCAGGCGCGCGAACACGTCGCCGAGCCGCAGGCCGTCGTGCTCGAACTCGTTCGTCACCCACGCGCGGGCGTTGCCGACGTGCGCTGCGGTGGCAAGCGAGAGGGTCGCGTCGACGAACATGTCGTCGAAGTACACGGCCGCCTCGAGGGGCACCTCGTTGGCCGCGAGCCGGTCGACGTCGTACAGGTCGTCCCAGCCGGTGCGCTCGGCCAGGGCCTCGGCGGCCTCGCGGAACGGCCGGAGCGCCGCGATCTGGTCGAACATCCAGGGGTAGACCATCTCGCCGGTGAACAGCAGAGGCCGGGCGGACGTCGCGAACCGGGCGTCGGCGTCCCGGACCTGCTGCGCCGCCCACGCCGTCGCGCCGGTCGCGGACTGGGCGTAGATGGACTCCTGCAGCACCGCGTAGAGGGGGTTGGTGGTGAAGCCGGTCGCCTGCTCGACCGACGCGAGGAACGTGTCGGTGAGCTCGTCGGGGGCGGCCTCGTCGAACGCCTCGTCGACGATCCAGTGCACGCGCTCGAACCCGGGCTGCATGCCGAAGTCCATGCCGAGCGACTGGAACCGCTCGACGCTCAGGACGTCGCCGCCGGGCAGGCGCACGTCGCCCGCGGCGAGGCGGTCCGCGACCCGGGCCACCCGCTCGACGTCGTGGGGGTACCGCTCGCGGTACAGGGCGTTCTTGGCGACGACGCGCGGCTGGGTGTGCTCGTACACCTCGCGCGCGCTCGTGGTGAGGCCGGCCAGGCCGCCCGTCACGAACGACGCCGCGACGCCCTCGGGGGCTCGGGACAGGTAGGTGAGCGTCAGGAACCCGCCGTACGACTGGCCGAGGGTGCACCAGCGTCGCCCGCCGTACACCGTGGTGCGCACGTGCTCGGCGTCGGCCACGATCGCGTCGGCCCTGAAGTGCGCCAGGTGCTCGGCCTGCGCCGCGCCCGAGCCGAGCGCCCGCAGGGCCGTCCCGCGCACGGCCGACGAGCGCCCGGTGCCGCGCTGGTCGAGCAGCACCACACGGAACCGCTCGAGCGCCGTCCCCAGCCAGCCGTCGGGCCCCGTCGGCCGCGGACCCTTGCCGCCCGGCCCGCCCTGGAGGAACACGAGGAGCGGCAGGTCCTCGCCCTTGCGCCGCGGGTCCACCACCTCGCGCACGAACAGCGACAGCGACCGCCCGTCGTCGGGCCGCGCCCAGTCGAGCGGCACCTCCAGCGTCCGGTCGGTGACGTGCATGCCGGGAACGGTGTACGAGACCTCGCTCGTGACGGTGCTGCTCACCCGCCCACCCTACGGGCCGCAGCCGACGCACGAGCCGAGGCGAGGACCTCGTCCGGCCGGCCGTATCTCTCGCGAAGTGCAGGGCGCCCTGGCGCCCGTGAACGCGGCCGGCCGGACGAGGTCCTCGCCTCGGCGAAACGTGAGAAGAAGAGCTACTGCACGTCCTCGTCCACCCAGTCGAACGTCTTCGTCACGGCCTTCTTCCACGACCGGTACAGCCGCTCCCGCTGGTCCTCGTCCATGGACGGCGACCAGCGCTTGTCCTCGGCCCAGTTGGCGGTGACGTCCTCCTCGCCGTTCCAGAACCCGACGGCGATGCCCGCCGCGTACGCGGCACCGAGCGCCGTGGTCTCCGCGACCTTGGGCCGGATGACGTCGACGCCGAGCTGGTCGGCCTGGAACTGCATGAGCAGCTCGTTGGC
>JAPSLQ010000091.1 GCA_031180595.1 Isoptericola sp.
CAGGACCTGATCATTCCCTAGCGCGTCCGGCCCGACCGCCCACCGGACGCGCAGACCTTCCGTACCCGGGAGGTCTTTTTTCATGACCGCACCAGCTCGAGGAGTCACGATGACCTCGGCACCGTTCCACGTCTACGACACGACGCTGCGCGACGGCGCGCAGCAGGAGGGGATGAACCTCTCCGTCGCGGACAAGCTCGCGATCGCGCCGCTGCTCGACGAGCTCGGCGTCGGCTTCATCGAGGGCGGCTGGCCCGGCGCGGTGCCGAAGGACACCGAGTTCTTCCGCCGCGCGGCCAAGGAGCTCGACCTGCGCCACGCCGTCCTCGCCGCGTTCGGGGCGACGCGCAAGGCCGGCCTGCGCGCGTGGGACGACCCGCAGGTGCGCGCGCTGCTCGACGCCGAGACCCCGGTCATCACGCTCGTCGCCAAGTCGGACGTGCGGCACGTCGAGCGCGCGCTGCGCACGACGCCGGACGAGGGGCTGGCGATGATCACCGACACCGTGTCGTTCCTCGTGGGGGAGGGCCGCCGCGTCGTCGTCGACGCCGAGCACTTCTTCGACGGGTACCGGTACGACGCCGCGTTCACGCGCGCCGCGGTCGAGGCGGCGTTCGCGGCGGGCGCCGAGGTCGTCGCGCTGTGCGACACCAACGGCGGCATGCTGCCCAACTGGGTCGGCGAGATCGTGACCGGGCTGCGCGAGGAGCTCGGGCTGCCGCACGGGCGCGACGCGCGCGCCGGCGACCCGCTGCTGGGCATGCACGCGCACAACGACTCGGGGTGCGCGGTGGGCAACACGCTCGCGGCCGTCGACGCCGGGTGCGCGCACGTGCAGGGCACCGTCAACGGGTACGGCGAGCGCACCGGCAACGTGGACCTCGTGACCGTCGTCGCGAACCTCGCGCTCAAGCACGGCGTGCCCACGCTCGCCGGCGACGGCCTCGCCGAGGCGACCCGCATCGCGCACGCCGTCGCGGAGATCACCAACATCTCGCCGTACGCGCGCCAGCCGTACGTCGGCGCGAGCGCGTTCGCGCACAAGGCCGGCCTGCACGCCAGCGCGATCAAGGTCGACCCCGACCTGTACCAGCACGCGGACCCGACGGCGGTCGGCAACGACATGCGGATGCTCGTCTCCGACATGGCCGGCCGTGCCTCGATCGAGCTCAAGGGGCGCGAGCTCGGCTTCGACCTCGCGGGCCAGGCCGAGCTCCTGACGCGGGTGACCAACCGGGTCAAGGACGCCGAGGCCCAGGGCTACACGTTCGACGCCGCGGACGCGTCGTTCGAGCTCGTCCTGCGCGAGGAGCTCACGGGCGCGCGGCCCGCGTACTTCCACGTCGAGAGCTGGCGCGCGATCGTCGAGACCGTGGCCGGCCCCGGGCACCCGGACCCCGACCGGCGCGACGCCGAGGCCCTCGCCGAGGCGACGGTCAAGCTGCACGCCGGCGGCGAGCGCATCATCAGCACGGGCGAGGGCAACGGCCCCGTCAACGCGCTCGACCAGGCGCTGCGGCAGGGCCTGACGCGCGTCTACCCGGAGATCGAGCGGTTCGAGCTCATCGACTTCAAGGTCCGCATCCTCGACGCGCAGCAGGGCACCGACGCCACGACGCGCGTGCTCGTCGAGACGACGGACGGCCAGCACTCGTGGTCGACCGTCGGCGTGGGTCCGAACGTCATCGAGGCCGCGTGGGAGGCGCTCATCGACGCGCACGTGTACGGCCTGCTGCACGCCGGGGTCGGCCCGCGCTGAGCCCTCAGCGTGGGCGGGGGTCCATGCGGTGCGGCTGGACGGCGTCGTACGTCGCCTTGAGCGCGGCGGCGGTGGCGTCGTAGCGCCGCTGCGCGACGCGCACGAAGAGGAAGTCGACGACGGCGAGCTGCGCGATCCGGCTCGACATCGCCCCGGAGCGGAACTGCGTCTCGCGCGCCGTCGTCGTGAGCACGACGTCGGCGAGCTCCGCCAGGGGTGAGGCCGGGAAGTTCGTGATGGCGACCGTCGTCGCGCCACGCTCGTGCGCGAGCGACAGCGCCTGGTACGGCTCGATCGTCCGGCCCGTGTGCGAGATCCCGACGGCGACCGCACCCGGGCCGAGCAGCGCGGCGGACTGCAGCTGCGCGTGCGGGTCGACGGGCGCGAGGCACACCAGCCCGATGCGGGACAGCTTCTGGGCCAGGTCCTGAGCCGTGAGGCCGCTCGAGCCGACGCCGTAGACGTCCGTGCGCGGCGCGTCGGCGACGACCGCGACGGCCTTCTCGAGCGCGTCGAAGTCGAGCATGCGCGCGGTCTCCTCGATCGTGCGCGCCTCGTGGAACGCGATCTTGGAGACGACGTCGGTCGCGTCGTCGGTCTGGTTGATCTCGCCCTCGGCGATGCCCGAGCGCTCGAGCTCGACCGCGCGCCGCGACGTCGCCTGGGCGAGGTCGATGCGGAACTCCGGGTACCCCGCGTACCCGACGGCGCGGCAGAAGCGCACCACGGTCGCCTGCGACGTGCCGGCCCGCGCGGCGAGCTCGGTGATGGTCGAACCGACGACCCCCGTGGGGTCCTCGAGCACGACCTCGCCGATGCGCGCCTCGGCGGGCCGCAGGGTCGGCAGTGCCTGGCGCAGGCGGACGAGAACGTCACCGGCCACGGTGGCTCCTTCGCTCGGGGTGCGACGGTCGGACCTAGTGTGGCACCCGTTTTCACGAAGCGCCTAGCGTGTGAAGGAAGTTTGCCCGAGCGAAGGGTGCGCACGGGCGGGCCGCCCGGAAGCCTCCGCACGGTTACGGTGGTCTCGTGCGTGGTGAGTACAAGGTACCCGGCGGGAAGCTCGTCGCGGTGGACCTCGACGTCGTCGACGGGCTGCTGCGGGACGTGCGGGTCAGCGGCGACTTCTTCCTCGAGCCCGACGACGCCCTCGGCGTGATCGACGCGGCGCTGACCGGGCTGCCCGACGGCACCTCGACGGGTGACCTCGCGTCCGCGGTGGACCGGGCGCTGCGCGAGGCCGAGGCCGAGGGCAGGGTCGCGGGCCCGGTCGCGATGGTCGGGTTCGACGCGTGGTCGGTCGCCGTGGCCGTGCGGCGCGCGCTCGGGCACGCCACCACGTGGGACGACCACACCTTCGAGGTCCTGCGGCCGGGACCGCTGCCGCCGGCGACGCTCGCCGCGCTCGACCAGGTGCTCACCGAGGAGCTCGCCGAGGGCCTGCGCGGCCCGACCCTGCGCTTCTGGGACTGGACCGAGCGGGCCGTGTTCATCGGCTCGTTCCAGTCGCTCAAGAACGAGGTCGACCCCGAGGGTGTCGCGAAGCACGACGTCACCGTCGTGCGCCGCATCTCGGGCGGCGGCGCGATGTTCATGGAGGCCGGCAACTGCGTGACGTTCTCGCTCGTCGTGCCTGCCTCGCTCGTCGACGGGCTCACGTTCGAGCAGTCGTACGCGTTCCTGGACGACTGGGTGCTCGGCGCGCTGAAGGACGTGGGCGTCGAGGCCTACTTCTCGGGCATGAACGACATCGCCTCGCCCGCGGGCAAGCTGGCGGGCTCCGCGCAGAAGCGGCTCGCCGGCGGCGCCGTCCTGCACCACATGACGATGGCCTACGACATCGACAGCGACAAGATGCTCGAGGTCCTGCGCATCGGCCGCGAGAAGCTCTCCGACAAGGGCACCCGCAGCGCGAACAAGCGCGTCGACCCGCTGCGCTCGCAGACGGGGCTCTCCCGCGAGGAGGTCATCGACGCGCTCGACAAGCACTTCCGCGGCCGGTACCGCACGGTCGACTCCGAGCTGCGGCCCGAGGAGCTGGAGCGCGCCCAGGACCTCGTGCGGACCAAGTTCGCCAACCCCGACTGGATCGGCCGGGTCCCCTGAGGGAGCCTCCCTCCCGGGCGCCGGCCGCCGGGTGTTGCGACCAGGTCACCATCGTGCAACGAACGTGCGACAGCTCTTCCGCGCGGCCTCGTTCGGTACTAATCTCCATATGACAACATCCCTCCGGAAGTTCCTTTCACACGAGGGTGATCCGCCCTCGTGCCGGATCCATCGAGGCGGAGCAAAGACGCGACACCGACGGCCCCCGGGCCGGACAGGAAGGACAGCGATGCGGCGGCACAACTTCGGCCGGACGACCACGGCGGCCACGGCGGCGGCGCTCACCGCGCTCGCCCTCGCGGCCTGCGGCAGCGGCGGCTCCGGTGACGGCGACACGGGCGGCGACGGCGGGACCGACGCCGAGGGCCAGACGCTGGACGTCTGGATCATGCAGGGCACCAACCCCAGCGGGGACGCGTTCTTCGAGGAGGTCGCGACCGCGTTCACCGAGCAGACGGGTGCCGAGCTCAACGTCGAGTTCGTGGAGTGGGCCGACGCCCACGACCGGTTCGTCACGTCGATCGCGGGCGGCACGACGCCCGACGTCGCCGAGACGGGCACGACGTGGACGCCCGAGTTCGCCGACGCGGGCGCCCTGGCGCCGCTCGACGACTACGTCGCCGAGGCGGGCCTGGACACCGACCTGGTCGAGGGCCTCGTCGAGGCCGGCACCTACGACGGCCAGCTCTACGGCATGCCCTGGTACGCAGGCGTGCGCGCGCTGGTGTACAACACCGAGATCTTCGAGCAGGCCGGCGTCGAGCCGCCCACGAACTGGGCGGAGCTCGAGGAGGCGGCGAAGGCCATCAAGGCCGAGTTCCCCGACAAGATCGCCGTGGCGGTCCCGGGTGACGCCGAGTTCACCGTCTACCCGTGGGTCTGGGGAGCGGGCGGCGAGGTCGCCACGCTCGAGGGTGACACGTGGACGGCGCAGCTCGACAGCCCCGAGTCCCAGGAGGGCCTGTCCTTCTGGACCGGGCTCGCCGAGCAGGGGCTGTCGTCGGAGGGCGCCACGACGTGGAAGGAGACCGACGTGCTCGACGCGTTCGCGCAGGGCAACGTCGGCATGGCGATCATGGGCTCGTGGACGCCCGGCGCGATCGTCGAGGCCAACGCCGACATGGAGGGCAAGTTCGCGGCCGTGCCGATCCCCGGCAAGGACGGCGGCATCGCGCCCTCGGTCCTCGGCGGCTCGCACCTGAGCATGTTCGAGACCGCGGAGAACAAGGACCTCGCGTTCGAGTTCATCGAGCTCATGACGACCGGTGAGTTCGCCCAGAAGTGGGGCGAGCAGGCCGGCTACTTCCCGGGTCAGGCGTCGCTCCTGACCGAGACGCTGGAGAGCACCGACCCGCTGGTGGCGCCCTTCGCGCAGCAGTTCGTCGAGGGCGGCGGCTCCGTGCCGGTCTCGCCCAACTTCGGCGCCGTCCAGGCGAAGAAGACGGTCGGCGTGATGATGCAGTCGATCCTCTCCGGCTCGGAGGACGTCGCCACGGCGAGCGGCAAGGCGGCGGAGGAGATGACCAGCCTGCTCAACGGCGGTAGCTGACGCATGGCGAGCACGACGCCGGTCGCGACGCCGGCGGGGACCGGGCACCGCCCGGGCCCCGCCGGGCGTCGCCCGCTCGGCAAGTCCCTGGCCGCGCGGATCCGGCCCTGGGCGCTCCTGGCGCCCGCGCTCCTCGTCCTGGCGGTCCTGCTGCTGTGGCCGCTCGTTCGGGTGGCGCTGTTCTCCCTGCAGGACTACGGGCTGCGCGAGATCGTCTCGCACGAGTCGAACTGGATCGGGTTCGGCAACTACGCCGAGGTGCTGACCTCCGCCCAGCTGTGGCAGGTGGTCCTGCCCAACACGATCGGCTTCGCGGTCGTGGCCGTGGCGTGCACCGTCGTCCTCGGCACCGCGGTGGCCGTGCTGCTCGCGTCGCTGGGGCGCGTGTGGCGGACCGTCGTCTCGAGCGCGATCATGGCGGCCTGGGCGATGCCCGCCGTCACGGGGACGTACGTGTGGGTGTGGATCTTCGACGCCGACCGCGGCGTGTTCAACCACGTGATGCAGTCCCTCGGCCTGCAGGACCAGCCGGTCAACTGGTTCACGGACCGCTGGTCCTTCTACGGCATCGTGCTGCTCAACATCGTCCACCACGGCTTCCCGTTCGTCGCCGTGACGGTGCTCGCGGGCCTGCTCGGCGTGCCGAAGGAGCTCCTCGAGGCGGCCGAGGTCGACGGCGCCGGCGGGTGGCGGCGGTTCTTCTCGATCATCGTGCCGCAGCTGCGGCAGGTCTTCGCCGTCGTGATCATCCTGTCGACGATCTGGGACTTCAAGGTCTTCGCGCAGGTCTTCCTCATGCCGGGCGGCGGCGGCACGAACCGCGAGGTGCTCAACCTCGGCGTGTGGTCGTACGTCGAGTCGTTCGGCCAGAACCGCTACGGGTTCGGCTCCGCGATCGCCGTGCTGCTCACCGTGCTGCTGCTGATCATCACGGTCGCCTACGTCCGCACGATCCTGAAGGAGGAGGAGCTGTGAGCGCGCTGCGCACGCGGCGCTCGTCGCGCGCCGCCCAGGTCGGCAAGGGCGTGGCGGTCGTGCTGCTGCTCGTCTTCACCCTGTTCCCCGCGTACTGGATGCTCGTGAGCGCGCTCGACGCGCGGGCCGGGCTCGGCTCGTCGTTCGTCCCCGCCTCTCCGACGCTCGAGCACTTCCGCTTCGTGCTCACCGAGGGCGGGTTCGACCGCTTCCTGCGCAACTCGGCGATCGTCGCGCTCGCGACCGTCTTCGTGTCCTCGCTGCTCGCGCTCCTGGCGTCGGTGGCCGTGGCGCGGTTCCGGTTCACCTTCCGCACCCAGGTGCTCCTCATGGTCCTGATCGTGCAGATGGTGCCGCTCGAGGCGCTCGTGATCCCGCTCTTCGTGCAGGTGCGCGACCTGCGGCTGCTCGAGCAGCTGCTCGGGCTCGTGATCGTGTACGTGGCGCTCGCGCTGCCGTTCGGCATCTGGATGCTGCGCGGGTTCGTCGCGGCCGTGCCGGTCGAGCTCGAGGAGGCCGCCTACCTCGACGGCGCCACGTGGGGCCGCATGTTCCGCTCGGTCCTGCTCCCGCTCGTCGCGCCGGGCCTCGTGGCGACGAGCATCTTCAGCTTCATCACGGCGTGGAACGAGTTCCTGTTCGCGATGACGCTGCTCGGCGGGGCGACGGAGAACTACACGGTGGCGATCGGGCTGCGCTCCTTCTTCGGCCAGCACTCCAACCAGTGGGGCGCGATCATGGCCGCGTCGACCCTCATCACGGTGCCCGTGATGATCTTCTTCATCCTCGTCCAGCGCCGGCTCGCCGCCGGGCTGACGTCCGGCGCGGTCAAGGGCTGAGCGATGGACCACCGGACCACCGAGGTCGCCCGCGCCGTCCACGGCGTGCTCCTGCCCGGGTTCACGGGCACGGAGCCGCCCGCCTGGCTCGTCGAGGCCGCACGCGACGGGCTCGCCGGCGTCGTGCTCTTCGGTCACAACACCCCGGATGTCGCCACGACGGCGACGCTGACGTCGCGCCTCCGCGCCCTGTCGCCGGGGCTGCTCGTCGCGACCGACGAGGAGGGCGGCGACGTGTCGCGGCTCGAGGCCGCCACGGGCTCGTCCCTGCCGGGGGCGGCCGCGCTCGGCCTCGTCGACGACGAGCTCCTGACCGAGGCGGCGGGCGAGGCGCTCGGCCGGCTGCTCGCCGCGACGGGCGTCGACCTCGACCTCGCGCCCGTGCTCGACGTCGACGCGCCCGGCAACCCGGTGATCGGCGTGCGGGCGTTCGGCTCGTCGCCCGGGCTCGTCGCCCGCCACGGCGTCGCGTTCGCCCGCGGCCTGCACCGTGGCGGGGCGGGGGCGTGCGCCAAGCACTTCCCCGGCCACGGCGCGACGACGGTCGACTCGCACCTCGAGCTCCCGGTCGTGGAGGCGACCCTCGAGGAGCTGCGCCGGCGCGACCTGGCGCCGTTCGCTGCGGTCCTCGAGCCCGACGTCGACGGCGGTCCCGGCCTCGACGCCCTCATGACCGCGCACGTCGTCGTGCCGGCGCTCGGGCCGGCGCCCGCGTCGCTCGAGCCCGCCGCCGTGGCGCTCGCGCGCGAGCTCGGCTTCGACGGGCCCGTGATCACCGACGCGCTCGACATGCGGGCGGTGTCCGACGGCGCCGACGTCGGGGAGGTCGCGGTGCGCGCCGTCGAGGCGGGCGCGGACCTGCTGTGCCTCGGCACGACCGCCGGCCGCGACGACGAGAAGCTCTTCCGGAGCGCCCTCGACGCGCTCGTGGCGGCCGTCCACGGGGGCCGTATCGGCCTCGACCGGCTGGCGGCGTCCGCGGCCCGCACCGCGCGCACGGTCGCCGCGATCCGCGACCGGCAGGAGCGCGCCGGCGCGCGTCCGGGCACCGCCGCGGCGCGTGCCGCGCTCGAGGCGCTCGGGGAGGTCGGCGCGCGCGTCGCCCGGCGCGCCGTGCGCGCCGCCGGCCGCGAGCTGCGACCGCTCAGCGGTGCACCGGACGTCGTGGACCTGCGCCTACGGCTCGACCACGCCGCGGGCCGGACCGCGCAGCACGTGCAGACCGCTGTCGCCGCGCGGTGGCCCGGCACCGCGCCGCACCCGGCGCTCGACGACGACGGGTTCGCCGGCCTCCTGGCGCGGCTCGCGCGAACCGACCCGCAGGCGCGGCCGCTCGTCGTCGTGACGCGGGAGCCGCTGCCCGGCACGACCGAACGGGTCCGGCTCGAGGCGCTCGCCGCCTCGCGGCCCGACCTCGTCGTCGTCCACACCGGCGTGCCGACCGAGGCCGAGCGGTGGTTCGCCGGCCTGCCCGGCGGGATGCCGGCCGTCGTGCTCGCGTGCGGGACCG
This sequence comes from Isoptericola sp., assembly GCA_031180595.1. Taxonomy (GTDB): domain Bacteria; phylum Actinomycetota; class Actinomycetes; order Actinomycetales; family Cellulomonadaceae; genus Isoptericola. The sequence goes on from JAPSLQ010000091.1 coordinate 8,739, forward strand.
GGCGTGCCAACGCCACGGCCGCCGTCGACCTGCTCGCAGGCACACAGGGAGGTCCCGCGTGATCGTCATCGGCGTCTCCTCGGGCACGAGCGTCGACGCGATCGACGCGGCGGCGGCGGACCTCGCGCTGCGCCCCGACGGGACCCTGCACCTGCGGCCGCTGGGGCACACCGAGTACCCGTGGCCCGACGCGCTGCGGCGCCGGATCCTGGCCGCGCTCCCGCCGGCCGCCGTCGACCTGGGCGAGGTCTGCGAGCTCGACACGCTGGTGGGCCAGGAGCTCGGGGCGGCGGCCCGGCGGGCGGTCGACGACCTCGCGGGCGGAGACGCGGACCTCGTCGCCTCGCACGGCCAGACGCTGCACCACTGGGTCGTCGGGAACCGCACCCGCGGCACGCTGCAGCTCGGCAGCGCGGCGTGGATCGCGGAGCGCGCGCGACGCCCGGTCGTGAGCGACTTCCGCGTGGCCGACGTCGCCGCGGGCGGTCAGGGCGCTCCGCTCGTGAGCATCCTGGACGCGCTCTGGCTCGCGAGCGACGACGCCGACCACGGGGCCCGGCCGACCGCCGCGCTCAACATCGGAGGCATCGCGAACGTCACGGTCGTGGGGAGGCTCGACGAGCCCGTCCTCGGCTGGGACACGGGCCCGGGCAACTGCCTCGTCGACGGCGCGGTGCAGCGCCTCAGCGGCGGGCGCGACGGCTTCGACCGGGACGGGCTCCTCGCCGCGTCGGGCACCGTCGACGACGCCGCCCTGGCTGCCCTGCTCGAGGAGCCCTACTACGGCCAGGCGCCGCCGAAGTCCACCGGCCGCGAGCTGTTCGACGGCGAGTACGTCGCCGGGCGGCTCGCCGCTCGCGGGCTGCGGCTCGACGGCGCCGACCTCGTGGCCACGCTCACCGAGCTCACCGCCGTCACGATCGCCCGCTCGCTCGCCGAGCACGGGCCGGCGGGCGGCGTCGGACGTGTCGTCGTCTCGGGCGGCGGGGCCCGCAACCCCGTGCTGCTGGACCGGCTGCGGGCGCACCTGCCCGCGGACACCGCCGTCGTGCCGGCCGACGACCTGGGCCTGCCGTCCGACGCCAAGGAGGCGTACCTCTTCGCGCTGCTGGGCTTCCTCGGCGTGCACGGCGTCGCGGGCACGGCGCGCGGACCGCACCGACGCCAGGCGACGGGTGCACGACGACCCGTCGTGCTCGGCTCGCTGACCCCGCCCACGCCGCTGGACCTGCCCGCGGCCGGGACCACCGTGCGACGCCTCGTGCTCGCCAACACCCCGCACGCCGTCGTGCCGTCCTCGAGAGGAACCAGCTCATGACCCGGACATCCGACCTGTCCGCGGGCCGGCAGGACCGTGCCGGCACCCCGGGCGGCGACGACTGGCGCGAGGTCGTCGGGCTCGTCTCGCCGACCGAGGAGCGCAACCCGCGCACCACCGACATCGACCTGCTGCCGACCGTCGACGTCGTGCGGCTCATCCTCGAGGAGGACGCGGGCGTCGCGAGCGCCGTGCGCGCGGAGCGGTTCCGCATCACGCAGGCCGTCGACCTGGCGGTCGAGGCGATCCGGGCCGGCGGACGCGTGCACTACGCGGGCGCGGGGACGTCCGGGCGGCTGGGCGTGCTCGACGCGGTCGAGCTGCTCCCCACGTACGGGGTCGGGCAGGAGTGGTTCGACGCGCACCTGGCGGGTGGCGTCGACGCCATGACGGTCTCCGTCGAGGGTGCCGAGGACGACCCCGAGGCCGGCCGGCGCGACCTGGACCACGTCGGCCCGCACGACGTCGTCGTCGGCCTCGCGGCGAGCGGGCGCACGCCCTACGTGCGCGGTGCGCTGGACCTGGCGCGCGAGCGCGGGGCGCGCACCGTGCTCGTGAGCGCCAACCCGGCGGCGACCCTCGCGGCCGGCGTCGACGTCGCGATCCTGCTCGACACGGGCCCCGAGGTCGTGACCGGCTCGACCCGCATGAAGGCGGCGAGCGCCCAGAAGATCGTGCTCAACACGTTCTCGACGGCGGTCATGATCCGGCTCGGCAAGACCTACTCGAACCTCATGATCGACGTGCGGGCCACCAACGCGAAGCTGCGCGCGCGGCTCGTGCGGCTGCTCTCGCAGGCGACCGGGCTCGACCCCGACGCGTGCGCCGACGTCCTCGCGGAGTCCGGCGGGGAGGTCCAGGTCGCGCTCGTCGTGCTGCTCGCGGGCGTCGACGTCCCCGCCGCGCGCGACGCGCTCGCCGACGGTGGGGGAGTGCGCGCCGCCGTCGAGCGCCTCGGCGGCGTCCCGGCGAGGTAGCGCGCCCGCCCTCGAGGTAGCGCG
>JAPSLQ010000092.1 GCA_031180595.1 Isoptericola sp.
CCGAGCTCGCGGGGCCGCGCGAGGAGCAGCTGGTCGACATGGCGCGGCGGCTCGTGCGCGCCCGACGCGTGCGGCGGTGGGTCGTGCCGGTGTCGTTCCCGAAGGCCGGTCCCGCCATGCGCGGCGGCGCGCTGCTGCCCGAGGACGACGGCCCGCGCGGCCGGATCACGTTCGACGAGTGGCTGCGAGCGGCGCCCGGCCCAGTTCCTCCGCGATGACGACGACGGCGCCCGCGGGCACCGTGTGGGATGGGGCGGTCACCCCGGTGAGCAGGTCCGTGCCGGCGGCGTGGACCTCGCCGGCACGGTCGGTGGGGTTGAGCACGACGAGGTAGCTGCCCTGCGGCGCGCCGCGGCGCACGACGTCGAGCCCCGGGCTCACGGGCACCACAGGGCCGAGGCCGAGCCCGTCGGCCGCGAGGTCGAGCACGGTGCCCAGGGCGTCGTCGTCGAACGCGGCCGAGACGTACCAGGCCTGACCGGTCGCGCCGACGTCGCGCCGGGTGACGGCGGGCCGCTCGGCGTACGGGCCCTCGAGGTAGCGCGCCACCACCGACGCATCGTCGGCCTCGACGCGCTCGGTCCAGTCGCGGGCGCGCAGCCCGCCCTCGACCGCCACGGTGACGCCGTCGAGCAGCGGGTGCTGCTCGTCGACGTGCACGCCGAGCAGCTCGCGCAGCAGCCCGGGGTACCCGCCCGTGACCACGCGGTTCGTCGGGTCGACGAGCCCGGACAGATGCCCGACGACGACGCGCGCCCCCCGGTCTGCCACGGCCGCGACCGCGCTCGCGGTCCCGGTGGACATGAGGAAGACGCCGGGCACGACGACGAGGTCGTACAGCTCGAGGTCCGCCAGGCGCGTGGTGGGCACGACGTCGACCCGGATGCCGCGCGCGTGCAGCACGCGGTGGGCCTGGCGCGCGAGCTCGGTGATCGGGTAGCCCCAGATCGGCTTGGGGCCGGCCTCCCACGCCCAGCCGGCCTCCTCGTCGACGAGCACCGCGACGCGCGCGCGCTCGACGAGGGTCCCCGCGAGGGGCGCGGCGGCACGCAGGTCCGCACCCAGCTCGACCACCTCGGCGAACGTGCGCGACCGCCGTCCGGCGTGCGGCACCATGCCCGAGTGGAACTGCTCGGCCCCGGCGGCCGAGGCGCGCCACTGGAAGAACAGCACGCCGTCGGCGCCGCGCGCCACATGGCTGAACGCGTTGCGCCGCAGCTCACCGGGCGTGAGCGGCACGTTGCGCGGCTGCCAGGAGACGGCGCCGGCGGCGGTCTCCATGAGCAGCCAGGGCTCGTCGGGCCGCAGGCCGCGCATACGGTCCGAGATCCATGCGACGCCCTGCGCCCTGTGCTCGTCGGTCGCGTGGACGTAGTGGTCGGTCGAGGTCACCTGGAGCAGACCCGGCTCTGCGGCCCAGCGCGCGTAGTCCACGACGTGCGGGCCTGTGCCGACCATGAAGTTGGTGGTCACCGGGCGGTCGGAGTGCGCGCGCACCACCGCGGCCTCGGCGCGCAGGTGCTCGAGCAGCGCGTCGGAGGAGAACCTGTCGAAGTCGAGCACCAGGCCCGGGTTGCCGCGCCCGATCGTCTCGGAGTCTCGCGGGGGCAGCACGTGCTCGAACCGCGTGTAGCGGTGGCCCCAGAACGCCGTACCCCAGGCCGCGTTGAGCGCGTCGACGTCGCCGTAGCGCTCGGCGAGCCAGCGCTGGAAGTGCGCGGCCGAGACGTCGCAGTAGCAGTGCCGGTTGCCACCGCCCAGCTCGTTGCCCAAGTGCCACATCGTCACCGCGGGGTGGTCGCCGTAGCGCTCGGCGAGCGCGCCGACGATGCGCTCGGCCTCGGCCCGCCACACAGGGTGCGACGCGCACCAGCCGAGCCGCCCGCCCTGCGCGTAGCGCTGACCCGTGCGTGAGACCGGGAGGATCTCAGGGTGCTCCTGGAGCAGCCAGACGGGCGGGGCCGCCGTCGGCGTCGCGAGGTCAACCGCGATGCCCGCGCCATGGAGGCGGTCGAGCGTCGCGTCGAGCCAGTCGAGCTCGAGGCGGCCCCGCTCGGGCTCGTAGGTGCCCCACGAGAACACGCCCAGCGTGACGAGGGTGACGCCGGCCTCGGCCATGAGCTCGAGGTCCTCGTCCTGGACCTCTGCGGGCCACTGCTCGGGGTTGTAGTCCCCGCCGAAGGCGAGGTGGCGTGCGTGCTGGGACACGATGTCCTTTCCTCCGCCGTGCACGTCGCAGTGCGGGCGGGTAGCGGTCGAGGCGGCCGACGGGCTGGGTGGCCGGCGGGCGGATGGCGGCGCGGTCAGACGGTCGCGCCGAACTGCCGACGGATCGCGGTGATGGCGGCGCCCCACGCGTACTGGTCGAAGGCGAACGGTTGGACGTCGACGGGGATCTCGCGTGAGGCCCTCGGGTCGAGCCTGTCTGCGAGGGCCGCGCGCAACCGTGCCGGGGCGAGCTCGACCATGTCGATGCCCTCACCCGTGACCACGACCTTCTCTGGGTCGAGCACGTTGATGAAGTGCGCGACGATCGCGCCCAGGGCCATCGACGCTTCCTCGAAGGCGAGGAGCGCGTCGGGATCGCCCGCGCGGGCCGCCGCGAGCACCGCGGGGTACTCCTTGAGCGTGCGACCCGCGTTCTCGGCGATGCCCGGCATGGTGACGAGCGCGTTGGCGCAGCCCGTATGGCCGAGCGCGCAGCGCCGCGTGCCGCGCGCGGGCACGAAGATGTGGCCGATCTTGCCCTGGCGTCCGTGCGCGCCCGTGACCAGGCGGTTCTCGATCACGATCCCGGTGCCGATGCCGGCCCCCACGCCGACGACGACGAGCGACCGCGTGCCGACGCCCGCGCCGAACCAGTGGTGCGCGGCCGTGAGCGCGTTGACGTCGTTGCTCACGGTCGCGGGCAGGCCGCTCGCCTCGGCGATCAGCCGCGCGAGCGGCACCGGACCCTCCCAGCCGAGGAACGCCGAGTCGACGATGCACTGGTCGCCGTCGACGACCTCGACGTCACCTGCGAGGCACACGCCGATCGCGCTCGGCCGATCGAGGCCGTTCAGCAGCTCGTGCGCGGTGCGGGAGATGAGTGCGACGACCGAGGCGGCGTCGCGCTCGGCCAGGTCGGTCTCCTTGCTCGCGACCACCTGCGACGCGAGGTCCGTGACGACGGCGTACAGCGCGTCACCTGTGAGCTTGACCCCCACGAAGTGCGCGGAGGCGGGCACAAGGTCGATCAGCTCGACCGGCCTGCCGCGCGTGGGCCGGCGCGAGGTCTCACCCACGGTCACGAAGCCGAGCTCGATGAGCTCACGCGTGATGCGGGTGAGGCTCGTGCGCGAGAGCGCGAGCGCGCGGGCGATGTCGGCGCGGGGCTGCGACCCACCCGCGATGAGCGCGGCGAGCACGGCTCGCTGCGCGTCGTGCAGCTCGGGCCACGCGGCCCCCGGCCCCCACGTGGTCGTCATGCGTCGCTCCGTGCCAGCCCCAGCGCCGTGAGGACCTCGGTGTCGGGGCGCCTGGCCCCGGGGCCGCCAGTCACCACGCCGAAGTCACCCGCATAATCCCAGATCGTCCACCCGATCCCGTTCTCCTCGAGCACCGTGCGCACGTCGTGGAGCCAGCGTAGCCGCGCGTCGCGCGGGACGAACTCGCGGTACACGCCGAACTCGTTGCACGTGAGCTGCGTGCCGCGCTCGGCGGCCCAGGCCACGGCCGGGGCGAGCAGCTCGCGGTAGCGGTCGAGGTCCCAGCCTTCGGCGAGGTACTCGTCGAGCGCGTCGCGGGCCGCGGGGTGCTGCGCGGCTTCCCGGAGCGCGGCGACGTTCGCCGGGTCCAGCGGGTAGGTGAGGCCCTTGGTGTCTTGGAGCCAGTCGGGCGACCAGCCCGCACCCTGGTGGGTGAGCGCGACCGGGTCGTACAGGTGCAGGTTGTGGACCAGGTTCGGGTCGTCGAGCTCGGGTAGCGCAAGCAGCCGCGGCACCTGCGAGTAGTCGTCCCCCGAGACCAGCACGGCGTGCTCGGGGGCGGCCTCGCGGACGGCGGCGTGGGTGGTGCGCAGCACGTCGCCCCATCGCGCGGTGTCACCCAGTCCGGGCTCGTTGAGAAGCTCGAGCACCGTGAGCCCTGGGTCGAGCACGGCGAGCCGCTCGGCGAGCGCGCGCCACGCCCCGACGAACCGTTCGACCGCGACGTCGTCGTGCGCCAGCGCGTCCTTGTACTCGTTCTCGGGGTGCAGGTCGACGACGACGGTGAGACCGCGCTCGTGGAGGTGCCCGATCTCGCGCTCGACGCGCGCCACCATCGGCTCGACCAGCGCGGAGCCGTCGGCGAGGCGCTCGAGCGCGAGCGGGAACCGCACGTGGTCGAAGCCCATCCGCGCGACGAGATCGAGATCGGCGTCGGTCATGTAGGTGTCGAAGTGCTCGGGGACGTAGCCCGGCGCCATGTACACCTGGCCGTACCAGTGCGACAGGTTGACCCCGCGCGCGAGGCGCCCGCGCACCAGGTCCCTGCCGTGCCGGGGCTGCGGGGTGCTCATCGTGCGGCCTCCGTGGCCTCGGGTGCGGGCGGGTTCCCGGCGCGGTCGAGCGGGACGTGCGCGGCGACGCCGGCCCTCAGCTCGAGGCGGTGCGCCCGGCCCGCGGCCTCGACGTCGACCACGCGGTCCACGGCCGAGCGCAGCACTGCATCCGTGAGCGCGCCGTCCGCCCAGCGCAGGTCGACGACGACGCCCGGACGCGCGATCAGGCCGCGCACGGTGCCCGTGTGCCACACCGCGGGGAGGGCGGGCAGCAGCTCGATGCGGCCGCGGTGGGACTGGACGAGCGCCTCGGCCACCGCGCCCACGTACCCGAGGTTCGCGTCGATCTGGAAGGGCGGCGCGGCACTGAAGAGGTTGAGGTACAACCCGCCCGACCACGGCCCACGGTCCTCGGTCGCGTCGCGCACCATGAGCGCGAGCAGGTCCTCGACCTTGTCGGCGCGCCCCAGGCGGGCCCAGAGCGCCATCTTCCATGCGAGCGACCAGCCCGTGGCCTCGTCCCCGCGGATCTCGAGGCGCCGGACGGCCGCCGCACGCTCGGCCTCGGTGAGCTGGTGCGCGCCCGGAAAGAGGCCGTAGAGCATCGACACGTGCCGGTGCGTCGGGTCGAACGTCGGCGGGTCGTCGAACCACTCGGCGATGCCGCCGTCCGCGCCCACCGGCAGCGGGGCCAGGTGCGGCAGAGCCTCGCGTGCCTCACGCACGACGACGTCGTCCTCGTGGCCGAGCAGCGCGGCGAGCTCGAGCAGGCCCGTGCACGCGTCGCGCAGCAGCTCGACGTCCATGGTCGACGCACGCGCGACCCCGCCGCGGGACCCGTCGGGCAGGAGGACCTCGTTCTCGGGCGCGCTCGAGACGGCGGTGCCGAGCACACCCGGCTCGATCTCCTCGAGCAGGTCGAGCCCGGCCGCGACAGCGCCGCGCACCACGCGCCACGCGCGCTCGGCGAATGCGCGGGGTGCCCCGTGTGCGATGTGCTCGCAGTGGTGCCGCGCGAGCCACAGGCCCGCCATGGGCCAGAACGCCCATGCCGGGTTGCCCACGCCCATGCCGACGGGGGAGGCGAAGGCCCACGCGTCGGCGTTGTGGTGGGCGACCCAGCCGCGTGCGCCGTAGAGGCGCTGCGCGATCTCGGTGCCGTTGCGCGCCAGGGCGTCCACCAGGTCGAACAGCGGCTCGTGGCACTCGGCCAGGCCCGTGACCTCGGCACCCCAGTAGTTCATCTGGGTGTTGATGTTGACCGTGTAGTTGCTCGACCACGGTGGCTGCATGCGGTCGTTCCACACGCCCTGGAGGTTCGCGGGCAGCGTCCCGGGGCGCGACGACGCGATGAGCAGGTAGCGGCCGTAGTGGAAGAGCAGCGCGCCGAGGCCCGGGTCGGCGGTGAGGGGGTAGCCGTCGGCGTCCCACGCCGCGCGCAGGCGCTCGGCCGTGTCGAGGGCGGGGGCGTCGGACGGCGAGCCGGCGGCCGGGGCGGCCGACGGGCGCACGTCGAGCTCGACACGGTCGTAGAGGCGTGCGTGGTCGGTCACGTGCCGCGCGTGGAGGTCGTCGAGGGGGCGGGCGGCGGCCGCGTCGAGGCGCTCGCGGGCCGCGGCCGTCGCGCGTCCGAGGTCGCCGTGCGGAGGCTCGCCGATCGCGACGAACGTCGTCGCCGTGGTGAGCAGGAGCGTCAGGTGCGTCGCGTCGTGCACGCGCACCAGCTCGCCGTCGTGCGTGAGGGTTCCGTCGGTGAGCAGGCGGGTGGCGACGACGGCGCGCACCGAGGCGAGCGGGTCGTCGTCGTAGCGGATCGGCACGTCGACCGGCTCGTGGGTCGGCGCGACGTCGGCGGGCGCGCGGACGGCCAGCTCGAGCGCGTCACCCTCGCCCCGGCGCGTGAGCACGTCGAGTGGCGACGTCAGCCGCACCGCGAGGTCGAGCGCCGGGCCGTGCACGCGCGTGGTGACCACGAGAACGCCGTCGGGCGCGCTCGTGAAGGCCGTGCGCTCGAGCCGCTGCCCGGGCCGCTCCGCCGTGAGCGTGTGGGTGGCCGTCGCGAGGTCGAGCTCACGTCGCACGGCCCACGGCGCGCCGTCGTCCGCGAGGGTCAGGTGCAGGTCGCCCAGCGGGAGGAACGCCTGCGAGTAGCGCTGCTGGAGACCGCGGACGGCACGGTCGGCCGCGCCCAGGTCGCCGTCCTGCACGGCCGCACGCGCCTCCTCGAGTGCGGCCGCCGCGACCTCGCGCGGCACCGCCCCGCCCACGCGCTCGCTCGACGTGGAGCCCGACCAGACCGTGTCGTCGTTGAGCGCGAACCGGTCGTGGACGGGGTCGCCGAAGCACATCGCGCCGAGGCGGCCGTTGCCGAGCGGCAGCGCCTCGACCCATGCGGTGGCGGACGAGTGGTGGACGAGGAGGTGCTCGGTCATCAGAAGCGGCCTCCGCTGAGGGCCAGGCCGTTCTTCCAGTAGCGCTGGAGCACCACGAACACGAGGACGATCGGCAGCACCGAGACCATTGCGCCCACCACCGTGAGGCTCTGCAGGCCCGGGATGGTGATCGACGCCTGGTTCCAGCCCGCGAGGCCCACGGTGATCGGCATGAGGCGCGCGTCGTTGAGCACGAGCAGCGGCAGCAGGTAGCTGTTCCACGAGCCGATGAACGCGAACAGCAGGATGGTCACCGAGCCGGGGATCATCATGCGCACGCCGATCGACAGGAAGGTCCGCAGCTCGCCGGCTCCGTCGAGGCGCGCGGCCTCGATGACCTCGCGCGGGATGGCCTGCTGGGCGAAGACGAACGCGAGCAGCACGCCGAACGGGTAGACGATCGACGGCAGCAGCACGCCCCAGTAGGTGTTGTTGAGGCCCAGCTCGACCACCAGCAGGTAGACCGGCTGCGCGAGCACGGTCTGCGGCACGAGCATCGAGCCCATGACGATCCCGATGAGCGCGCTGCGGCCACGGAACCGGTAGATCGCGAGCGCGTAGCCCGTGAGCACCGAGATCGCGGCCATGAGGATCGAGCCGACGCCCGAGTAGATGCCAGAGTTGAGCAGCCAGCGCCAGAAGATCCCGCCGTCGTACTGCGTCAGGGTGGTCAGGTTGTCCCACAGGTGGTTCTGCGCGAACTCGAAGCCCGGGGTCGAGTAGAGCTGGGTCGTGGTCTTGGTCGACGCGACCACGAGCCAGTAGACCGGCATGAGGAAGTAGATCGTGCCGACGAGCAGGATCACGCCGGCGACCACGCGGAACGCGAGGGACGGCCGCTCGCCCTCGGGGCCTACGGCACGCCGGTGTGGGCGCCGCGAGGCGACGTCGGCCAGGGTGCGGACGGGGGCGGGGGCCGGTGCGCTCACAGCGCTCCCTTCGTGCCGCGGTTCGAGGCTCGCGAGGCGAGCACCGAGACGACGAGCGTGACGATGCCGACGATCACGGCCATGGCCGCGCCGAGGTTGGCGTTCCCGCCCACCGTGGTGGCCTGGTAGATCGACATGTTCGGGGTATAGGTGGCAGTGACGTTCGAGGTGATCGAGCGGATGACCGCGGGCTCGTTGAAGAGCTGCAGGTTGCCGATGATCGAGAACAGCACGGTGAGGAAGATCGCGGGGGCGACCATGGGAATCTTGATCGAGAGCGCGGTGCGGAGCTCTCCGGCGCCGTCCAGGCGCGCTGCCTCGTAGACGTCGCGAGGGACGGCCTGGAGCGCCGAGTAGATGATGATCATGTTGATGCCCGTGTAGGACCACACGCCGATGTTCGCGATCGACCACAGCACGGTGCCTGGGGCAAGGAACTGCGCGTCGACGCCCAGGCCGGCGAGCCACTCGACCAGGGGACTCACGCCCGGCTGGTAGAGGAAGCCCCACAGCAGCGCGGCCACCACCGTGGGCACGGCGTAGGGCAGGAACACGACGAGCTGGAAGAACGGCTTGAAGCGCGTGACGGCCGAGTCGAAGAGCAGCGCGAAGAGCAGCGCGAGGCCCAGCATGATCGGTACCTGCACCATGCCATAGAGCAGCACGCGGCCGAAGCTCTCGACGAACTCGGGGCGACCGAGCGCGAGGACGTAGTTGTCGAGGCCCACGAACTCGGTGCCCTCGTTGCCGCCGAGGCCCAGGCCGCTGCGCCGGACGCGGAACAGCGAGCTCCAGACCGCGACGAGGATCGGCGCCGCCATGAACACGGTGAACAGTGCGACGAACGGCAACGAGAGCAGGTAGGGGGCCATGCGCTGGCCCGACCCGCCCGAACCGCCGCGGGTGCGGCGGGTCGGACGGGAGGCTCCCGCCGTCCGGCGTTCGATAGCAGGAGCGCTGGTCACTTGACGGCCAGACCTGCGTCGAGGATGTCCTGGCGCTGGTCGGCGGCCACCTGGTCGAGCGCCTCGGCGAACGTCAGCTCGCCGTTGGCGACCCGGGCGAACGCGTCCTTCAGCGCCTCCTGGGTGAGGTTGTGCGTGGGGCCGTAGACCCACGTCGACGGCGCCTTGGTCGCCTCCTCGAGGAACACCTCATTGATCACCTGACCGCCGAAGAACTCGTCTTCGACCAGCAGCGCCTCGTTCTCGAGGCCCGGCAGCGCGGCCGGGAAGATCCCACCGCGCTCGATGAGGAAGCTCAGGCCCTCGTCGGAGGTGTTGAGCCATTTCGCGAACTCGGCCGCCTGGGCGGGGTGCTCGGTGTTGGCGGGGATCACGTTCGCGCCGTAGCCGCCCGAGCCCGCGGTCTCCTCACCGCCGATGCGCGGGCTGTGCGTGACGGCCCACAGACCCGAGGTCTCGCCGACGTTCTCCTTGAGCAGCGCCGGGAACCAGGCGAGGTAGTTGATCGTGGCGATCTCGCCGTTGTTGACCGCGGCCCAGTACTCGGGGGTCCACATCTCGACGACCTTGAACAGGCCCTCGTCGAGCGCGGTCTGCCAGAGCGCGGCGACCTCCATGCTGGCCTCGTTGTTGGTCTCGACCGTCCACTGGTCGCCGTCGATGCCCGCGAGGGAGCCGCCCGCCTGCCACACCTGTTGGAGCCAGAAGCCCGCCTCGTTCGGGGAGAGCTGGGCGAGGTAGATGCCCTCCTCCTTGAGCGCACGGCCCGCGTCGAGGTACTCCTCCCACGTGGTGGGGACCTCGATGCCGTGCTCGGCGAAGATGTCGGTGCGGTACATCATTCCGGAGGGGCCGGCGTCCTGCGGGAGGCCGTAGATGCTCTCGCCGAAGGTGACCGAGGCCCACGCGGTCTCGTCGTACTTGTCGCTCACGTCCTCGACGTAGTCGCTGATGTCGAGCAGGCGGCCCGCGATGATCTGCTCGACCATGCCCGCCGTGCCGAGCTGGAAGACGTCAGGTGCGGTGCCCGCGTCGATGGCCGACGGGATCTTGTCGCCGTCGTCACCCGTCATGCGGTGGAACTCGACCTGGATGTCGGGGTTCTCGGCGTTCCACGCCTCGACGGCCTCCTCGAGGTTCGGGACCCAGCCCCAGAACTCGATGGTGACCGGCTCGCCGGCGTCGGCCGGAGCAGCGGGGGACTCGCTCGAGCCGCCGCCCGCGCACGCGGCGAGGAGCGCGATCAAGGCGGCGGAGGCGACGAGGCCGGCGCCGTGGCGCCGTGCCCGGGAGGCGGTGCTAGGTCGGGGGTCCATGGGGGCCATGGGGCTTCCTCTCGTGGGAACGTCGTTGTTTCACGGTGCCGGCAACTTTTTCGTTGCGCCACGGAACATAAGTTGCTCGGGCGTGGTGGGTCAAGGTTTCGTGGCGAGGCAATTTGGTAACGGCGTGGGTGGCGGCCGGTCCAGAGGTCCAGACGGGATACGTGTTCACGAGGCCGGTTGGAACCCCGCTCGACCGCTGCCAACTCGCGTCGCGAGTTCCGGTCCGTACTCAAGCCCGTCCCCGTCAGTCGACCCCGAGTGAGGGGAAGGGACGCGCATCCGGGCGCGGGGCAGGTGTGGGCGGGCGGTCGCTCTACCACGACGACGTCATGGAGTCGGCGCCCCTGCGGCGCGGCGCGCCCGCGGTCCACACCGGGTGGGGCAACAACGTCGCGATCCTCGTCGGCGACCTGCTCTTCTCGCGCGCGTCGGCCGTGGTGGCCGGCCTGAGACCCGAGGCCGTGATCGTGCAGGCGCGCACGTTCGAGTGCATGTGCCTGGGCCAGCTCCACGAGTCCGTGGGGCCCGGCTCACCCGGTGCGGCGAGGCGGGGGCGGGACGCTCCCGCCCCCGCCTCGCCGGTCAACGGCTCACCGATCCGAGACGTCGGTGGTCACGGCGAGCTCGCGTGCGGACTCGAACTCGTCCGCGAGGCTCTTGAGCCGACCGGCCGCGAGGCTGACCGAGTCCGAGCCGAGCAGCTGGTGCAGCGGCGCGTCGCCCGTGGTCGCGACCGTGATGATCGCTGCCGCGGCCTTCGCCGGGTCGCCGAGCTGCGTGCCGGGCATCCGCAGGTGCTGCTCGACCATCTCGCGCACGGCCGGGTAGGCATCGCTCGTGGAGCTCGGGACGCCGAGGGACACGGGCCGCA